>CAXTRQ010000023.1:0-2677 GCA_964246705.1 uncultured Pyrinomonadaceae bacterium | reverse complement strand
GCCGCTTTTTGGTTTTTGCCTAAAAAATTTTTTTTTCCAAAAAAAAAATTTTTGCGCAAAATCCCCAAATGGCGCTAAGAAAGAAGGAAGCTCCGTGAAATTGCTCAATATAAAAGAGCGCGGCAAGGGTGTCGGCTTTTGTCTATTGACGAGTTAGGATTTACTATTCAAGGGCTATGAACGAACAGGCTTTTGGGACACTGGAATATGACGGTTTGCGCTCGCTCGTCAGGCGCGGGGCGCAGACGCCGATGGGACGCGCACGCGCCGAGGCGCTTGTGCCGCTCTCTGATGTCGAGACGGTGCGGCGTGCGCTGCGTGCCGTGACGGAATGCATCGAGTTGAGAAGGCGCGGCGCGGGGTTCTCTTTCAGCGAGTTGTCAGACCCGTCGGAGGCGCTGGCGCGGCTGCGTATCGAAGGTGCGATACTCGACCCCTCGACGCTCCTTGAACTCGCGCGCCTGTGCGCGCAGGCGGCTGACGCGCGCGATGGGATTCACGCCGAGCGCGTTGAATGTCCGGTGCTGTGGGAGTTAGTCGCGGAACTCGCGCCGACGCTCCCGGCGCTCGTCACGCGCATCGCTTCAAAAATTTTACCGGGCGGCGAACTAGACGACCGCGCGAGTCCCGAACTCGCGCGCATCCGTGCGGAGATTGTGCGCCTGCGTTCATCAATCACGCGCTCGCTCGAAAATTTGATGCGCCGTTCGGAAGAGGCGATTCAAGATCAGCTTGTCACTCTTCGCAACGACCGCTTCGTGATTCCCGTGCGCTCAGACCATCGCGGACGGGTCGCGGGCGTCGCGCATGGATTCTCTTCGTCGGGTGCAACTATCTTCGTTGAGCCTCTGGAGACGATTGACTCGAACAACGAACTGCAAGCTCTGCGCGAGACGGAAGAACGCGAAGTCGCGCGCATCCTCGCAACCTTAACTCAAGAGTTGCGGCAGGAACTTCCCTCCATCGAGCAGGCCGCGCGCGCAGTCGCGGAACTCGACTTCATCGCCGCGAAGGCCACGCTCGCCGTCCAGTTTCGCTGCGTCGAACCGCAGGTCGGCGCGAGCGGGGAAGGCGCGGACGTGCTCGAACTGACGGAAGCGCGTCACCCTCTGCTCGAAGAGAACTTGCGCGCCGCCGGTCGGGAAGTCGTGCCGGTCACGTTCACGCTTGATGGGGCGCGTCCGGTGATGGTCATTTCGGGCGCGAACGCGGGCGGCAAAACAGTCGTGCTGAAGACGGCGGGGCTGCTGTCTCTGATGGCGCTCTCAGGTCTGCATGTTCCGGCGCGCAGGGCGCGCGTGCCCGCCTACGCGTCTATCCTTGCGGACATCGGCGACCGCCAATCGCTCGCCGCTAATCTTTCGACCTTCACCGCACACGTCGCCAACATCCGGCGCATGATCGAACTTTGCGAACAGCCCGCGCTCGTCCTGCTCGACGAAGCCGGGACGGGCACAGACCCGGAGGAAGGCTCTGCGCTGGGCGTCGCCGTCGTTGACCATTTCCGGCGCGCGTGCGGCGCGCACGTCATCGCCACGACGCACTACAGCGGCTTGAAGATGTACGCGGCAAATGAAGAGGGCGTCTTGAATGCCAGCGTCGAGTTTGACGAAAAGACGTTGCAGCCGACCTATCGTTTAATCGTCGGAGTCGCCGGTTCGTCTTCCGGGTTGGAGATTGCACGTCGCTTCGGTTTCCCGCCGGAGATTGTCGCCGCCGCGCGCGAGCGCGTTGACGAATCGAGTCTCGCCGCCGCCGATTACCTGCGGCGGATCAAGCGCGAGGCCGAGGAATCGGAGAATTTGCGCCGCGCGCTCGAAGAAGAACGCGCGGCGGTCGCAGAGAAATATGCCGCGCTCGACCACACGGCTGAACGGCGCGAGCGCGAACGTGAGCAATCTTTTGCGCGCGCTTTGGAGAACGCCACCAACGATTTCGAGAGACGTTCGCGCGAACTCTTCTCCAAAATCGAAGACCGCGCGGAGCGCGCACGCGTCGAGCGTGAAGCCGAACGCCGCGCCGCCGAACTTCGCCGCGAAGCGCAACAGCAACGTGCCGCCGCGCGCTCGGCGTCCGCCAACACGCGCGCGCACTCAGTAGAGCCGGGCGGCGTCCGCGTCGTGCGTCATCAACGCGAACAGGACGCACGGACAGCAAACTCTTCAACCGCCAACGAAGCGAGCGCACCCGCGCGCCCGATTGTCGCCGGAGACACCGTGCGCCTGCGCTCTCTGAATACGGTCGGCGTGGTCGAGAGAATCAACGACGGCGAGGCCGAGGTGCGGACAGGCTCGCTCCGCTTCCGCGAGAAAGTTGCGAACCTCGAACTCGTCACGGCTGCGCCCGCCCCACGCCTGCAACGCATGGCGAAGAAAGGCACGGAGGTCAACCTTCGCGCCTCGACCGAAGCGCCGCAGGCCGAATTGAAACTCATCGGGATGACGACCGACGAAGCGACGGACGAGGCCGACAAGTTTTTGGATGAAGCATACATGCAAGGGCTTGCGCACATCCGCATTATTCACGGCCACGGCACGGGCGCGCTGCGCCGCGCCATCCACGACTTCCTGCGTCACCACCCGCACGTCGCCCATTACACCCAGGCGCCGCCCGAACAAGGCGGCGCCGGCGCCACCATCGTCGATCCGGCGGACATTCCAACCGCCGACCAGCTGGA
>CAXTRQ010000022.1:10390-50077 GCA_964246705.1 uncultured Pyrinomonadaceae bacterium | reverse complement strand
TACCTGAGACGTAACGCGTGAAGAATTCCGTGAATTCGGATGCGGCGACGGTCTCGACCGCCCGCTCAAAGCCGCCGGGAGGCCAGCCCGGTTTTGGCAACGCGTAGTTTTCGTAGAGATAGCGGAACACGTCGTCGAGCGTGCGTGCGCCTTTGGTGCGCTGGCGAATCTCCAGATCGAGCAGCATGCCGATGAGTTCGCCCTTCGTATAATAACTGAAAGAAGCGTTCTCGGCATCGTCGGGCTTGAGCCAAGTGTTGATGCTCGACTCTTCGACGGTGAGGATGCGACGACCGGGCTTGCCTTGTAGTTCGGCGATCAGCTTGGCCTGTTGTTTGTAGTACTGCTCGTTCGCCCACAGACCGGAGCGGCGCAGGTGCAGGTCGCCGTAATAGCTCGTCATACCTTCCGACACGTAGAGATCACGCGTCGGCACTTGTCGCGCGTAGTCGAAGGGGCCGAGCGGCTCAGGCCGTATCCGTTTGACGTTCCAGAGATGGAAAAATTCGTGCGACGTGACGCCGCGCAAGGAATCCCAACCCTCGTCCGTGTTGGCCGCCCACTTGCGGCGATTGATGGCCGTCGAGTTGAGATGTTCGAGGACGCCGCGCCCTGCTGGCAGCATGTGGTAGATAAAGACGTAGCGTTTGAAAGGCGCGCCGCCCATCATCTCCACCTCCGAGCGCACGATTGATTCGACCTCACGACGGAAGCGTTCCGTCTCGTAATTGTGTGTGCCGTGAATCGCAATTTCGTAAGTTACGCCCTTGTAGTCGAAGCGCATCACCTGATGCGCGCTGACCTCGACGGGACAATCAGCGAAGGTATCGTAGTCGGGCGCGGTGAAAGTGTTCGGGCGATTCGGCACGCTATCCATGCCGGTTGAAATCGTCGTCCAAGTTGGCGGCTTGTTAATCGTCAAGGTGACGGGGCGGTCTTTCGCGCCGACGATATAGGGGAAAAGCCACGTGCCGTTAAAAAAGGCGTGCGTGTCGTCGAGGTCAATGCCGCTCACGTTCAAGTAATGGGCGTAGACTTTATAGGTGACGCGCAGCGTATTGTTGCCGCGCGTCTCGATGCGCCATGTGTTAGTGGCCGTCTTGATGACCGGGAGCAACTGGCCTCCGGTCGTCGCCGCGCGAAACTCCTGCACGTTGCGCGCAGGGTCTTCCACACGGTAAGCGCCGGGCGACCAGACGGGAAACTGCAACTCGATGCTCGACGCCGCGATTCTCTCAATCGTCATTGTCACTTCGTAGAGATGCGTCGTCGGGCGCGACATGCCGAGTTCGTAAGAGATGCTCAGATTGGTCTGCGCAGGCGTCGAGTTTTCGGACGCGTTCGCCGCCGCTACTGGCGCGCGGAGTTGTTCGGCGCGGCCTTCAGGCGCGAGCACGACGACCGCCCACGCCAGCAGCAGAGCGCAGGCCAACAATTTATGTGTGCGAGAAAGAGTAGTCTTCATCTGTCCGGTCTTCTCCCGAAAACAAACTTCCGCCGAAAATCGAAGCGGGTTGATGATTCACCAACGCCGAGCGCAGGGATTGAAGATTTGAAATCCTGAAACTTCAATCGCCTAACTTTTCGTCTTCTTAGCTTTCAATGGTCTGCGGTGGTGTTGGGGTTTTGTGTGCTACGCTCAATTAAAATGCGCGCTAAAGATTTCCCGCCGTCGCCGCTTTATCAGGGCGCAGCCATTCGGTTTGCAGTTTTTCAATCGCCAACTCTTTATGCTTAGCCTCGACCTCAATCCACGGAGCGAGATTGTAGGCGGTCGGCATTGTTGAAATCAGATCGCTGTGATGGCGGTCGCCGAAGCAGGTTCGCCCGTTTGAGATGTGGACGAGTTGCCATTCGGGTTGCGGCCAAGTCGTGCGCGCCGCCGCCAGCATCTCGCCGACGCTCGGATGTTCGTAGCTGTCCAGCTTTTCATGGACGACGTGATGATGTGCGTCGAAGACCATCGGCACGCCCGCCGCGTGGCAGACCTCTAAAATCTCCGACGCGCCGTAGGCATACTCGTCGTTCTCCAACGCGAGCCGCGTGCGTATCGCTTCCGGCAAGCGGCGAATGACTTCGACGAGCCGTTCGGCACGCCCCGACTTGCCGCCGTGAATCTCCATCAAAGCCCAAGGGGAGCGCGGCTGTTCGAGCAAGTCCATCACATGAGCGTGGCTTTCAAGAATTTTAATGCTGTTACTGATGACCTCCGGCGAATCCGAACTGAGGACGACGAACTGGTCTGGATGGAGTACGAGCCGGATGCCGAGTTCTGTTGCGCGTCGCCCGGTCTTTGCGGTGCGCGCGCGAAACTCCTCCAAAACTTCCGCGCCCGTTGTATCGTCTGCAAACGGGAACAGGCCGGAGGTCATGCGGTAGAGATTAATCCCGCGCGCGTGGCAGAAATCAATGGCCTTGCCGAGACGCGAGAGATTATCGGCGTAGATTTCGCGGAGCATCTGCCGCTGCTCGGACGCGCCGAATTGCAGCAGTCGCTTGCGTGTCAAAGCTCGATAGCGCACCTCGTCGGATGTCGTGATACAGACCAGCCCGAGTCGCGGAGTATTTCCGCCGCTCAGTTTATCGTTTGTCTTTGTTCTCATCCGACCTAATCCCTTCGCACGTCGTTTTATGATTCGACCACCGAGCCGAAATTCAACTGCCCAAGTTTCTCTTCCCCAATCGCCTTCTCTGATAAAGCCGTCCCCGTCAGGAGCACGAGCGCGAGCCACGTCAGGTCTGCGAGCAGCAGGTGTATAAGTTGCAACCAGACGGGAGCCAGCAGGTAGAGGTTGAGCAGCCCCGCTCCGAGTTGTGCGAGGACGAGCGCCGTGAGCATCCACATCCAACGATTGACCCACGCGCCCGGACGCAGTTTGCTCGCCGCCAATGCCGTCAAAAGCAGCAGGCCGCCGACCACTGCGGCGAGCAGCGGGTGGAGCAGCCGCAAACGAATCAGCAGGTGCGAGGCGGGCGAGAAATCATCGCTCAAGCCTGCCGCCAGAGATTGCGCGGGAAAGAGCGTGTCACCCAGCGCAGCGACCGCGCCGCTGACGGCCAGCACTAACGTCCCGACGATGGCGGCGACAAACATCCAACGAATCGCGCCCTGCCCGCTCCAACGTAAGGGTTCGCCGCCCGTCGACCACCAAGCCGTCAGCGTCAGTATTGCCAGCAGCGTGAAGGTGTTGATTAAGTGAACCGACATAAACATCGCACGCGCCATCGAGGCGTTGTCGGCGACGAGTTCAAAGAGCACCAGCCCCGCGCCGATGAGCGCTTCTGTCAGGATAAACAGGACGGAGAGCGCAGCACCCCGCCGCACCACATGGCCTCTCGGATAAGCGCGGAACGTCCAGATTGCCATCGAGACGATGAGGACGAGCGAGAGACCGCTCGTCAGGCGATGAGTTAATTCGATGAGCGTCTTTAACTGACCGGTTTGCGGAATCACTTCGCCGTTGCAGAGCGGCCAGTGCGCGCCGCAGCCCGCGCCCGCGCCCGACGCGCGCACGTATGCGCCCCACAGAATCACAGCCACGTTGTAGGCCACGACCGCCCACGCGAACCGAGCAAAACGATTAAGCCTCATGGATTAGTATTTTAATCTCTAAACACTTTCGGCGCGAGGCGGGAGGACGAAGGGTCGGTTGAATGAAGTTCTGTTGGAGGTTGCACAGAGCAGAAGGCAATCTCGCCTTTCAAATTTCAAATCTGAAATTCTTCTTCGCGGCTTTGCGTCTCTGCGCGAAACTTATTCTCACCCAAGAAAAGAAGTTTCACGCAAAGCCGCAAAGGAAGAAGCTGACTTTTTAAGTGAGCGCGCTTTGTAGTTTGCCGAGCGCGATGGTGAGGATGTCGTCCTCGCGCGCGATGCAGAGGCGCATGCAGTTGTCCCACGTCGGATGGTCGGCGAAGGCGCTGCCGGGAACAGCCGCGACGTTCTCCTTCTCAATCAACATCTGATTTAACTCCATCGCATCCTCGAAGCCTTCGGGGATGCGCGCCCAGATGTAGAAGGCCGAGCCGGAATCGTAAATCCGAAAGCCCAAAGTTTCGAGCACGCCCGCTGCCAGTTCACGCTTACCGCGAAAACGATCTTGCAGCCGCGCGTAATACTGCGGGTCGGCCATCAGCACTTCCGCCAGCGCACGTTGGAGAGGCGTCGGCGAGCAGACATAAAAGACGTTGTTGGCGTTATTGAGCGGCGCGACGAGCGCGCTCGTGCCGTACAGATAACCCAGCCGCCAGCCGGAAATATTCCAAGACTTCGAGAATGAATTGACGGTGATGGTGCGCTCCCACATTTCCGGAAGCCCTGCTATCGAGATGTGCGGCTCAGCGCCGACCACGTAATGCTCATAGACTTCATCGGCGATGCAGAGCAGGTCGAACTCGAGACACGCCTCGGCAATGGCTTCGAGTTCCGCGCGCTTGAAAACCTTGCCCGTCGGATTGACGGGCGTGCAGGTGATGATTGCGCGGAGGGGAAAGTCGCTGCGCTCTTTCAACTCGCGGCAGCGCGCACGCAGGGCGTCGCGGTCGAGTTCGAGCGTCTCGCCGTCGAGCGAGAGCAGTTCGGTTCGCCCGCCCAACTCGTCAACGATGCGACGGTGATACGGATAGTAAGGCTCGAAGACGAGCGCCGATGCGCCTTTCAGATAAGTCTGCGCGACGGCAATCAGGCCGCCCGTCGCGCCCGGCGTAATCAACAACTCAAGAGGCTTCGCGTCCGGGTCAACCTCGACGCCGTTGAACGCTTTAATCTTTTCGGCGACCGCGCGACGGAGCGCAGGGTCTCCCTCGGCGGGACTGTAGTGGTTCTGGCTGGAGGCGATAATCTCGCTCGCGGCCTGTGCCAACTGCGGGTCAATCGCTAACTCGGATTGTCCCTGCACGAGATTTCCATCACGCGGGACGAGCCTTGTGATGAGACGGATGTCGGGTTTGCTACGCGCGACTTTTATTTTATCGGTAGCTTGCATGAAATTCACTTCCTTTAAGAAATTTCTGTACTCGCCGCTTGAAATAAGGACGTAATCTACCCTTTTGAATATTGGTTTGTATAGTCCGCCGGTTCACATGGCGGAGCGAGGGAGGAATGGACGGTCTCAACCGTTCAAGACGCGCCGGAAAAAAGCGACCATCTCTCCAAAAGCTGCGTCGGTCGCCACAGGGTCGTAACGTGCGCCCTCGTCGCGCATAAAGGCATGTTCCGCCGTGTAGAGTTTCATTGAAAAGTTAACGCCCGCGCGTTCGAGCGCGCTCTGAATTTGCGCGCGCGCATCTTCGGGAACATGCGGGTCGAGCGTACCGAAGACCATTAAAAGTTCCCCTCGAATCTCCTGCGCGCGTGCGAGCGAGCCTGCGTCCCGTTCCTTGCCGAGTTTGCCGTTGTGAATCCCCGTGCCGTAGAAACAGGCGGTGGCGCGCACGTCCGCGTTGAGCGCGGCGCGAAAAGCGAGATGGCCGCCGATGCAAAATCCGGCAACCGCCAGTTGTCCTTTGGCGACCGAGCGATGCGCGGCCAGATAATCGAGCGCGGCGCGTGCGTCGGCGTCGAAATCCGCGACCGGAGTTTTCGCCGCGTCGTCCAGACCGCGCGTGCGCCCCTCGTCGTCGAAGGCGATGACCGTCCCGGCAGGCTCGATGCGGTGATAGATTTCCGGCGCGGCGACGACGAAGCCGTATCCGGCCAGACGCGCGCACACTCTCAGCATCGGCCCCGTCAACTGGAAGATGTCCGAATAGCAGAGGACGCCCGCGTAGCGTCCTTCCGCTTTCGGCGCGGCCACGAACATACGCATCGGGCTGCCGTCGACTGTGATGTCTAGGTATTCGGTGTTGATGACCATGCTCTCAACCTCCGGCCTCATCCATCCGTGCCTCTGAAGTAGAACTCCACGAGGTCTCTGATGTCGCTTTCGTCGCTGGCCTTGAGCCTCAGAAATTTGACCCCGAAGCCGACGCGTTCAAGGTGATAGATGACGCGTGCCATCAACACGCCTTCGAGGACATTCTCAGCCTGTGGAGCGAGCAGGACGCGGATAAAGACGGTCGCCCCTTCGACCTCTCGCCGCCGCGTCTGGACAAAGCACCCGCCGGCGCTCAGGCTCGTGATGCGCCCCTTGTAGGCGCAGGCTGGCGTCTCCCCCCATTCCACCTGTAGAGAAACTTTAGCGCGGAGATGTCGTCGCTGTTCTTCCGCCACCCGGTATCACCTCTTGAAATCTTGCCCTTAACTTACGGCCTCGGATTCGCCATCGCGCTCTGAATAAAGGAGGCGACATCGCGCTTGAGTTGCGCAAGCGAGTTCTTTTCGATGTACATCATGTGGCCTGCTTCGTACTGAGCGGTTTGAACATGCCCGCGCAAGGCGGGGTCAAGCCCCATGTGCGCCAGCGTGTACTGCGTCGCAAAGTAGGGCGTGGCGAGGTCGTAGTAGCCGGAGGCGACGAAGAGTTTCATGTAAGGATTCTTGGCAAACGCGCTGCGGAGCGCCTCGCTCGTGTCGGCGTAGGCGTTGTCCGAGCCGAAATCCCAGCGTCCGACGCCGCCGCCGAGAATGTAGTATTCGAGATCGGATTTGAAGCCGAGTTGCGTCCGCACGTAATCATTAAACATCGCCGTGTAGGGCGGGCGAATGGCGGACAGGCTCGGATCGAAATCCGGCGTCTCCGAGGCGGCGAGCACGTCCATGCCCTTGAAGCGGCTGTCGAGCCGACCGACCGTGCGTTTCTGGTCGCGCAGCAGTTCTTTGTCGAAGCGTTGGATCTCGATGCGAAGGTCGCTGTTATCAATGAACTGCTTACTCAAGCCCGTATAACGCGCGAGCTTATCAATCACTTCCTGACGCTCCTGCGCGGTGAGACGGTCGCCTTTCGCCAGCGCGGTCGTGTACTCGTTCGCCGCCCAGCGTTCGACTTCATCGAGCGTTCTTCTCAAATCCGTTTGCAGGTCGGGCGGCAGCCGTTTGTGATACCAAGCGGTCGCCGTGTAGGTCGGAAGGAAGAGAATGTAGGGCAGGTCGTTGCCCTTGGCGAATCTCGATGTCTGAAAATTCATGATGGTCGAGATAAGCAGGATGCCGTTGAAGGCGATGCCACGCTCGATGAGATAGCCTGAGAGACCGGCGGCGCGCGTCGTGCCGTAAGATTCGCCGACGAGAAAAAGCGGCGAAGACCAACGCTCGCTGCGCGTCAGATAGAGACGAATAAACTCGCCGATGGAGGCGATATCTCCCTGCAAGCCGAAATACTTGTTAGCGAGTTCCGGTTTCGTCGCGCGGCTGTAGCCCGTACCGACTGGGTCAATAAAGACGATGTCGGTCATGTCGAGCCATGTCAGTTCGTTGTCCACGAGTTGATACGGCGGCGGCGGCAACGCACCGTCGTCCATCATCCTCACGCGCTTCGGCCCTAGCGCGCCGAGATGGAGCCAGACGGAGGAGGAACCGGGGCCGCCGTTGAATGAAAACATCAGCGGGCGTTGCGCGCCGTGCCCGGCATTGTCAGCCGTGTAGGCCATATAGAAGAGGCGCGCTTCGGTGTCGCCCGCCGCGTTCTTGAGCGGCATCATGCCGGTCGTGACGGTGTAGCGGAGCGTGCGCCCGCCCGTGCGGATTTCGTGATGCGTGACGACGGGTTTCTCGTCCAACATGGCCGGGTCTTTTTCCGGCGGCTTGTTATCGGCGGGACGAGCGGGCGGGTTAGAGCCTGCGGGCGCGGCTGCGTTCTGACGATAGCCCGCGCGCGTAGCGGCGATTAACTCGTCGCTCGCGCCAGCCGTGCGAAGTTCCTGTTCGACGGCGGGCGTCAGCACAAAATCCACTCCGTTCGTGTTAATCGCCGCGACGAGTGCGGCAATGCTCGCGTTTCTCTGGTCGGCGCTCAATCCCTGTAAGCTGAGAATATTTAGAATCGTCTCTTTGGAGACGCTGCCGCGCGCCTGCGCGAGCGCACCCCCGCCCGGCGTCTGCACGCCGTACGCAGTCAATCCGGCGAAGGCCGAAAGCAAGAGCGCCAGCATCAAGGCCGCCCGTCCCAACAAGCGCACCGACCTGAAATCTTTTCGCGCATCGCATCGCATCGCTAAGTATTCCTCCTCAAACCGGCTGAAGCTGTCTGGTTAAAAACTTTGGAAGTCATAAAACTGGAAGGCTCAAATATTCTAGCCGTCTTCACGCCGTTACACTAGCCGAGATTTCAGTCGAGCTTATCGAACTCCACTCTTTTTCTTCTTAGTCAGTAAGCGAAGGATTGGTAAACCTCCGTGTCCGGCTCGTCGTCGAGAGATTCGATGATAGGGTTGAAGCGCAGAAGACGGCGGGCGCGTTCGGAGAGGGTATCAAGCGCGGCGCGCGGAACGCGGATAGAGACTTCGGGACGGTAGAGCCAGCGACGGTTGTAGCCGATGACGACCATCGGGCGCGGCACGTCCGTCCGGTTCGGCGTGCCGCGATGCAGCCCGCGCACGTCACGAATCATCACGTCGCCCAGTTTCAACGTCAGAGGCTCAAGCTGAATCTCGCCCGCTTCGATCAAGCGCAGCCCTTCGGCTTTAGACATCATGTGCGTCCGGCGCGCGACCTCGAACGGGCCGTTCTCACGTTCGACATCCACAAGCGGAAAGTTGACGGCGAGTTGGAAGGGCGGCGTCTCCTGTCCGGTTTCGGGAAACAGCGGCGGCGTATCGCGGTGAACGTCCTGATAGTCCGAGCCTCTCACGGGCGTGTCGGTGGCAAGCTGCGGCATGACGGCATCATCTCCGACCAGCCTCTCGACAATCGCCAGCACATCCTCGTTCTCAAAAATCGCGGGGTCTGCGAACGGCGCATCGAAGGGCAGCGTTACGTAGTAACGCCCCGCCCCGCGATTCTGCAAATGTCCCTCGCGCGCGATATGCGCGTCGAGCAGCGGCGTGAAAGCCTCCCGCCATACGTGCAGCGTCTCTCTCGGAAAATGCTCGCGCAGAAGGCAGAAACCGTCATCGAGGACGCACTGCGTCAACTCCTCAATCTCCGTTTTCCGATACCGACCTTCGCTCATAACCTATCTCTATGTGAAATCTTAAAAGCCAGCAAAGGGGAGACATATTTTTCAAAAGCCACGGAGGGGTTATTCAACACGCTGAGTATAAATCTCAACCACGCTTGCTGAGGCGGTTTTGGACGACGACGACGACGAGCAGAAAGACGCCGCGAATAACGTTCTGCCACCACGGGCTGAAAGTCCCTTCCAGATTGAAGATGTTCATCACCACGCCGAGCAGCATCAATCCGACGAGCGTCGAGCCGACGCCTCCCTGCCCGCCCGTCAAAAGCGTCCCGCCGACAACCACCGAGGCAATCGCGTCCAATTCCCAGCCAGCCGCCGCGTCGGGTTGTCCCGCGCCGAGGCGCGAGGCCAGCGTCGCCCCGGCCAGCCCGGCCAGCGCGCCGCTCAGGGCATAGACGCCGAGCGTGACGCGCGTCACGTTCAAGCCCATCAGCCGCGCCGCCTCTTCGTTGTCGCCGAGCGCATAGACATGTCGCCCGAAGCGCGTGTAATTGAGCATCAGCCAGCCGAGCGCATAAGCGACGATGAGCACCACGACGGGCACAGGCAGAGGGCCGATCCATTCGTCGCCGAGCCAGTTGAAACCCTCCGTCAAGCGGCTCACGCTGACCGCTCTCTCGCCCGTCCAGATGAGCGCGAGACCCCGCGCCGCGATCATCATTGCGAGCGTCACGATGAAGGGCTGAATGCGCGCTTTGGCGATCAGAAAACCGTTCGTCAGTCCGAGCAGCGTCGTGAACGCGACGGCGGCCACGACCGCCACGAGCAAGCCACGACCGGCGAGATTAGCCGCGATGACGCCCGCGACGGCGGCCAGCGCGCCGACCGACAAATCAATGCCGCCCGTCAGGATCACGAACGTCATGCCGAGCGCGACGAAGCCGAGCATACTGTTTTGGCGCAGCAGGTTGACGAGAATAAAATTGGGATTGGTAAACTGCTCGTAACGAATCGCGGCGAAGATGCAGACGATAATGAGCACGGCGAGCGCGCCCTGTCGTTGAAGGAGAGAGACGAATTTCGCGCGCGCCACTCTTCCGCGCGTCGAACCGGCTTCATCAATCGTCGTTGCTTGGTTCATCGCTTCCTCTGCCTTACTTTAACGAGAACGTCGAACACTGAACGCTGAACTAAAAACAGCAAAGCTTTTATCTTTCAGTTCATCGCTCAACGCCCAACGTTCATCGTTTCTTCTCCTGCCGGATGTGCGGGCGTGATCCGTAGCCAGTCGAATCTGGCCGTCGAGCCGGGCGTGCCCGATGCGGTTAGGGCGACGCGCACGGCTTCGATGTAGCTGCCGCCGACAGGTTCTCCCAACTGCGTCCACACGCGCCCGTCGGTGCTGTAGGCGAAGCGGTAACGCTCGCCGCCGCGGGCCGTCATCCGCAGGAAGATAGCCGACGCCTGCGGCGCATCCACTTTGAAGGGCATCGTCAGGGTTTTCTCTTCGCGCCGCCAGACCACAATCTTGCCGCCTCCGACCGCGCCGCCGCGCGCCGCGGGGGGCCCACCGGAAGCCCCGAGTGCCGCCCGCCACCGCCCCCCGCCCCGCCCCCCGCGCGCCGCCCCCCCCCAACCGTAAGCCGCGAGTCCGGCGCGCGCACCCTGCGGCATGCTGCGCAAATCAATCAGCGTCGTCGCCACGTAATCGCCGGAGGTGGTCGGCTGCGCGAGGATGGCGCTCGTGAAATCTTCGCTCTTGCCGGTGTGCGACGTGAGTAGTAGATAACCGCCCGCCGCCGCTTCAATGTTGACGGACTGCCCGCCGAACATCGGCCACTGCCAAGTGGCTTCGAGCCGTGCGGAGTTGAAGCCGTCGAAGAATCCGGCCTCTTTCGCGCTCCCCCAGAGAGGCAAGAGCGGCAGCGGAGCGGGGCGCGCGCTGCCCGGCCCCTTCCCGTCGTTGATGGTCGGCCAGCCTTCGGCGTTCCACTTAATCTCGTCGAGCAGTGCTTCGCGCCCGACGCTCATCGCATCGCGGCGTCGGCGGTACGCATGATAGAGCAGAAACTCGCGTCCCTCCCGGTCGCCGATCACATCGCCGTGTCCGGGGCATTGCCACTCTTCGTTGGCGGCGAGAATCGGGTTCGACGGATTCTTCTCCCAAGGGCCGAGCAATTTTCGAGAGCGCGCGACGCCAAGCGCGTAGTTGCAGCCGCGACCGCAACATGCGTTGCCCGAATAGAAGTGATAGAACCAATCACCGCGCCGCATGATGAAAGAGCCTTCGACGACGTGATTCTCCCACGCCGCCGTGTTGCGTAAGATTTCTTTCGGCTTACCCAAAAGCTTCGTTCCATCTTCGGAAAGCTGCTGCGCCCAGATCGGCGTCGGCTTGCCACGGCTGTTGCCGTCCTCTTTCCATATCAGGTACGGCTGGTCGTGCTCGTCTCTCAACATGAAAGCATCAATGGAGCCGATCTTCTGACAGACGAGCGGGCCGTGATCGGTGTATGGCCCTTCGGCTCTGGCGGCAATCGCCACCGCCACGCACAGTGGCCCTCTCGTTTTGCGCGCCGTATAAAAAACGAAGAAGCGTCCTTTATCAACTCTGAACTCCGGTGCCCAAAAATCGCGCGCCGCCCACACAGGAGGCTTCGGAAAGACCGCGCCGACCACTTGCCAGTTGACCAGATCACGCGAGTGCAGGATAGGAAAGTGCGGCTCCCAGTCGCCGGAGGTCGTCGTCGCCCAGTAGTCCTCCCCGACGCGCACCACCGACGGGTCTGGAAAGTCGCCCGCGATAACCGGATTGCTGTACGTCGCCCCCTGCTGCCCCGCCGCGCTTACTGCCACACACCAACCGAACAGCACGGCGACACAGATTTTTTTTATTCCTCGCATCATTGATTAACTAAACCCGTATCACTCAACCCGCCTTCTTCTGCGCGCTTACGCCAGCTTCGGTCTTTGAATGTAGACGGCAATCAAAATAATCGCCGCCTTCAATACTAATCCCCATGAGAACGGGATGCCGCGCATGTTGAAGCTCGTCGTAATCACCTGCATGATGAGCGCGCCGATGAAGGTTCCGACGATGGTTGCGCGTCCGCCCGTCAGGGGCGTTCCGCCGACGACGACCGCCGCAATCGCGTCGAGTTCGATATTCAAACCGACCTTCGCCGCGTCGCTTGCGCCGAGCCTCGATGTCTCAATCTGTCCGGCGAGTCCCGCCAGCAGCGCGCTCAACGCGTAGACTAAAATCTTCGTGCGATGAACTTTGATTCCCGACAGCCGCGCCGCCGCCTCGTTGCCCCCGACCGCCACGACGTAGCGCCCGAACGAGGTCGCCCGCATCATAAAAATGGCGAGGCCGACGCCGACGAACATCACGACGATCTGAAACGGCACGCCACCAATGAGCGGGAGCGGGCCGACCATTCCCTTGCCGAGATACTCAAAAGTCGGGTCGGCGAAAGGAATCAGCTTGCCGCTGTTCATCAACTGCGCGAGGCCGCGCCCCGCGATGAGCATGCCGAGCGTGACGATAATCGGCTGGATGCGAAAACCTGAGATGAGCGCGCCATTGAGAGCGCCGATGGCGAGCGCCCCCAGCATCGCCAACGCGAAGGCGACGGCGAGTCCCTGATCGAGATTCGTGGCGACGAGTGCCGAAGCGACTGCCATCACCGAACCGACCGACAAATCTATGCCGCCCGTCGCAATCACCAACGTCATTCCGACGGCGACGAGCATCGTCGGCACAACTTGCAGCAGGATGTTTTTGAAGTTGTTGCCGTCGTAAAAATTGGCCGTGAAAAAGATGTTGAGAAGAACGAGCAAGACGAGCGCGGCGAGCGCGCCGTAAGTCGGCCCCGCCGCCGCCAGACGTGTGAGCATGCTTCTTTCCGCTCCGGCAGAGTTTGCTCGCGTCGCAACAACCATCGCCTTTTGCTCCTCTAATTTTCTTCGCGCGGCGGCAGCGACAATCGTCTTAAGCCTTGCCGCCCTCAATCGCGCTTCCTTCAGCCATCGCGTGAATAATCGCGTCCTGCGTAATCTGCGCCCCACGCAATTCGCCGACCCGCTGCCCGTCGCGCAGGACGATGACACGCGAACTGCCCTCGACCAACTCTTCGAGTTCGGATGAAATCATCAGCACGCCCAGACCCGACTCGGCTAGTTCGTTGACGAGCGCCTGTATCTCTCCCTTCGCGCCGATGTCTATGCCGCGCGTCGGTTCGTCGAGAATGAGAAACTTCGGATTCTTGCAGAGCCAGCGCGCGAGTAAAACTTTCTGTTGATTGCCGCCGGACAACTCTCGAATCTTCTGGTCGGCGCTCGACGCCTTAATGCCGAGCCGTTTCATAAAACGCTCGACCACCTCGTTCTGCCGCGCGCGCGAAACTATCCCCATGCTACTCAGCGCGGGCAGCGCGGCGAGCGTCAGATTCTCGCGCACGGAGAGTTCGGGGATGATGCCTTCGGCCTTGCGGTCTTCCGTCAGGAACGCCAGCCCCGCATCAATCGCGTCGCCCGGCGCGCGCGGGTTGATGCGTTTACCGTCGAGATAAATATCGCCCGTCTCCGGCTTATCCGCGCCGAAGATTACGCGCGCCGTCTCCGTCCGTCCCGAACCGAGCAGACCCGCCATGCCGACAATCTCGCCGCGCCGCGCTTCGACCGTCACGCCGTTGAGCTTGCGCCCGCGCCTTAAATGTTCGGCGCGAAGAAGCGGCGCTTCTTCCGTAGGCGGCGCGGCCTCCGTGTGCCTGCCGAAAGCCGTCGTGCCCTGCCGCAATTCGTCGCGCTGCTTGCCGAGCATGAGACAGATGAGGTCGAGTTTTTCCAGACCTGCAAGCGGGCGCGTGCCGACGAGTTTCCCGTCGCGCAGGATGGTCACGCGGTCGCAGACGGCGTACAACTCATCGAAGCGATGGCTGATGTAGACGACCGCCGCCCCTTCGGCCTTGAGACGACGAATCACGTCGTAGAGAATCGTCACTTCATGCTCTGTTAGAGAACTGGTCGGTTCGTCAAGGATGACTACTTTTGCGCCGAACGAGACGCCGCGCGCAATCGCAATCATCTGCCTGAGCGCGATGTTGAGACTTCCCAACGTGGCGCGCGGGTCAATCTCCAGCCCTAGCCGTTTGAGAATCTCGGCGGCGTCCCGGTGCATTTGCTTCCAGTCAATAAAACCGAACCGACGCGGCTCGCGCCCCAGAAAGATGTTTTCGGCGACCGTGCGATAGGCCAGCAGGTTGACCTCTTGATAGACGGCCACCACGCCCGCCGCTTGCGCGTCTTCCGGCGTGCGAAACTCGACCGCGCGGCCTTCTAAAAATATCTGACCCGCGTCGCGCACATACGCGCCCGTCATAATCTTAATCAGTGTGGATTTCCCCGCCCCGTTTTCGCCGACGAGCGCGTGTACTTCTCCGCTCACCAGCGTCATCTCAACGCCGGAGAGCGCCGTGTGCCCCGAAAAGATTTTCGTGATGCCCTCCATGCGCAGGAGTGGCTCTGCTGCTGTTGCGCTCATGTGTTTCTCTCCAAGCGCGACTTGTATTGTTGTAGCCCCACTGGGGACTGTTTACCCCGCTCTTAATATGCTTCGTTGACGAACTGCGCGGCGTTCGTCTTGTCGAAGAAGCGATCTTTGTTGATGATTTGCGGCGGCAGCTTTTCGCCCGCGAGATATTTTTCCAGCGCGTCGAAGGCGAGCGGGCCAAAGCGCGGATTGCATTCGACCGTGACGTTCATCTCGCCGTTGACGATGGCTTGCAGCGCAGATTTCTGCCCGTCAATCGAGACGATCAGCACCTCCGTGCCCGGCTTCATCTGCGCGCCCTTCAAAGCCTGAATCGCGCCCAGCGCCATCTCGTCGTTGTGCGCGTAGACGACGTTGATCGCCTTGCCCTGCGCCTGAATGATGTTCTCCATCACTTTCAGAGCGTTCGCGCGATTGAAGTCGCCGGTTTGCGAGACAATGATTTTCATGTCGGGCTGATTCTTTATCGCATCGGCGAAGCCCTGATGGCGGTCATTGGTCACGGACGCGCCCGGCGTGCCGGTCAACTCGACGATGTTGGCTTTGCCCTTCGTCTCTTTAATTAACCACTCGGCGGCGCGTCGCCCCTCTTCGACGAAGTCGGACTTAATCACGGTAACGTAATCCGTTCCTGCCGTGCCCGCCGCTTCGCGGTCAATGAGGATGACGGGAATGTTGGCCTGCTTGGCTGCACGCAGCGCGGGCGCGAGTCCCTCGAATTCGCGGGGCGCGAGGAAGATGGCCTTGACGCCGCGCGCCACCAAATCCTCGACATCCGAAACCTGCTTCGAGGTTTTGTTCTGCGCGTCGGAGATGAGCAGTTCGTATTTGTCCGCACGTTTCTTCGCTTCGTCCTGCATGCTCGATGTCTCTGCGATGCGCCACGGGCCGTCATTCTCCATCTGCGAGAATCCGACCACGGTCTTGCCGCTGCCGCGCTTCGCGCAATTCGTCAGGATGAGCGCGCAGGAGACCAGAACGGCAACGACGATCAACGAAAATCTAAGCTTGCTGCTGGAAGGTTTCATTTCTTATACACTCCAAATGATTTTCAAACTTTGTTAACTCAGAGGGCGCGATGCGCCTAGCGCGACGGCGTGATACGCAGCGAGTCGAAACGCCCGGACGCGCGGCTCGCGCCGCCGACGGCGAGGGCGACGCGAATGCCTCGATCCCAGCGCGGCAAATAATCGCCGTCCAACTCTTCGCCGATGTTTGTCCAGTTGCGTCCATCGCGGCTGACGGCGAAACGGAAGCGCCGTCCGCCCGTCGCCGTCATGCGCAGATGCAGGCGTCGTCCCTGCGGCGCGTCTATCAACGTGACGGTCTGCTGCGGCGTCTTCTCTTTCAGTTCGCGCCGCCAGAGCACCATCTTTCCTTCGCTGCCGACGGATAAGCCGAGCGCGTTGTCCACGTCGCCATAGGCGGAGAGACCTGCGAACGCGCCCGCCGCCATGTTCCGTGTCTCAATCGAGGTCGTCGCCGCGTAGCTGCCGGTCGTGGTCGGCTGCGCGACGACAGCCGCGACGAAGTTACTGAATTCAACACTATTGCCGCCGACCTTCGCCGCCACGTTATTTGACGGCGAGAGGACGAGCCAACCGCCGCGCCCGCGCTCCGTCCGCATCTGCGGCTCGTTCGATTGCGGCCACTGCCAGCCGGGCATCAGCGAGCGCGTGTTGAAGTCGTCGAAGAAAGAGTATTCCGGGTTCGTCGCGCGCGCGCCGTATGGAGAGGCGGCGTGCACGCCGGGGCCTCTGCCCTCGTTGATTGTCGGCCAGCCGTCGCGCCCCCACTTCACTTCGTCGAGCATCGCCTGTCGCCCGACATAGACCGTGTCTCGCGTGCTGTAGGCATGATAGAAAAAGAAGTCGCGCCCGCGTTCGTCCGTCACGATGCTGCCGTGGCCGGGACACTTCCACACGTCGTTACCTGCCAGAATCGGGTTCGACGGATTCCTCTCGTAAGGCCCCATGATATTCGGCGAGCGCGCCACTTCGAGCATGTAGTTGCATTGGCGGTCGCAGCAGAAATTGCCCGAATAGAAAAGATAATAATAGCCTCCCCGCCGCAAGACGAAGGGGCCTTCAATCGAACCGTAAAGCGGCTCGTGGCGCGGGTCGTTCCTGAGCATCTCCTTGCGGTCTCCGGCGAGGCGCAGGCCGTCGGGCGAAAGCCTCTGCGCCCAGATAATCGTCGGTTGGTTGCGGCTGTTGCCGTCCTCTTTCCAGAAGAGAAAGCGTTCGCCGCGTTCGTCCGTCACCGCCATCCCGTCAATCGAACCGGCCTCCTGACAAACCAGCGGCCCGTGATCCCTGTACGGCCCGTCGGGTCTCGCGGCGGTAGCGACGGCGACACAGAGCGGCCCGCCATCTTTTTTGTGCGCGACGTAATAGATAAAGAAGCGTCCGCCATGCTCTGTAATTTCCGGTGCCCAGTAGTTGCCGTCCGACCAGTCGGGGCGACGTTGGAAGACCGCGCCGACGACGCGCCAGTTGATCAGATCGCGCGAGTGGAGAATCGGAAACTCCGGTGCCCAATCCGACGAAGTCGCCGTCCCCCAGTACTCGTGCCCGACGCGTATCACCGAAGGATCAGGATAATCTCCGGCTAGAGCCGGATTGCTGAAAGTTGTCCCGCTGTGCTGCGCCTGCGAAACCGGCGTGCACGCCACCAATAACAGCGCAGCGAACATGACGGACAGCGTTCTTCTCATCAATCTCGCCCCTTCCCAAGAAGCGATGAACGATGAACTGAAAACAGCCAAGCTTTTGTCTTTACAGTTCTTCGCTCCGTGTTCATCATTCAGCATTTCTTTCATCCTGTGTATTCATGTTAATTCGTCTTTCTCTAACGCTTCGATTTAGCTACGGCGCGCACGCGCTGTCGAAGCGCGCACGACGAGATGCGTCGCCACGTGCATCTCGACGCCCTGCCGCCCCTCGTCTTCGATGGAGAGCATCAACGCTTCGACCGCCTTCTGGCCGAGTTCCATGCGCGGCAGGCAGACGGTCGTTAGGGGCGGATCGGTCAAGGCCGAGAACGCGATGTCGTCAAAGCCGACGACCGAAATATCCTGCGGCACGCGCCAGCCCGCCGCGCGACACTCCTGTATCACACCGAGCGACATCATATCGTTGGCGGCCACGACGGCGGTCGGAAGCTCGCGCGCCGAGAGCATCTCCTGCGCGGCGCGGCATCCGCCCTCGAACCTGAAATCGCCTTCGTAGATTGGCGCGGCTTGCATCTCCGGCACATGCCGCGCCACGGAATCGCGGAAAGCTTCGAGACGCTTGGTCGCCGAAGGCAGTCGCGGCGGGCCGCCGACGTAGGCGATGCGGCGGTGACCGAACGCGACGAGATGACGGAGGGCCTCGTCAATGCCGATTTCGTAATTGACGACGATATTGTTGACGAACTGGCCGGTCACGCCCTGATCGAGAAAGACGACGCAGACTTGGCGGCGCTTCAACTCGTCGCTCAAAGTCTTATCGAATTCCGACACCATCAAGGCGACGCCCGCCACCTTGCGTTCGATGAGTCGCCGGACGTAGTGCGACGTGCGCGCGGCGTCGTAGTTCGTGTTCGACAGAATCACATCATAGCCGCGCTCGAAGGCGGCAGTCTCAATACTCTTGACCAGTTCCGGAAAGAAGGGGTTCGAGATGTCCGAGATTAATAGTCCGAGCGTATTCGTCCGCCCGGAAGAGAGGCTGCGCGCGTGGTCGTTCGGATAATAGTCGCAGCGCTCAATGGCGCTCAGCACTTTCGCGCGCGTCTCTTCGGAAACGAACCTCGTATTGTTAATCACATGCGAAACGGTCGCCGTCGAAACGCCCGCCTCGCGCGCTACATCTTTGATTCGCATATTTTCAAACGATGAGGATAGAACGCGAAATGCTGAATGAAAGACAACGGCTCTACAGTTTATCGTTCATCGTTTATCGTTCCATGTGACGGGCGCGCGTTGCGGCACAATCGAAGGGCTGCCGCCTTCAATCTGCGGCCATCCCCTGCGATACGTCACGCGCTCCGACAGCATCACGCGACGGTCGCGGCGGTCGCCCTTAATCTCCCCTTCCAGAAAACGCCGGTTGACATTTATCGCGTGATAGAAAATCCAGTCCTGCCCCGCCGCGTCTCTCACAATTGAATTATGGCCGGGGGCAATCCATACGTCGTTTCGTTCGAGGAGCGCGCTGTTTCGTCTGCCCGTCGCCTGCGCCAGCGTCTCAAAGGGGCCGGTGGCGCTTCGCGCGCGCGCGACCATCACGGCGTAGTGCGCGTTGTCGCCGCAGCAGTTGTCCCCCGAATAGAAAAGGTAATAGAACCCTCCGCGATAGATGACCCACGCGCCTTCGATTAGTCGTTGATAGTTATCCGGTCGCTCGTCCTTAATCGTCGCCAAGAGTTCGACGGCTTCGGTTCCCGGCTTGAAGCTGATGCGGTCGTCATCTAACTCCTGCACCCTGATGGGCTGAAAGCCCGACCCCCAGTAGAGAAGTTTCTTTCCCGTCTGCGGATCATCGAAGGCCATCGGATCAATATTGATAAAGCTCTCGCCGCACTTGAGAGGCCGCCCCGCGTCTCTGTATGGGCCTTCGGGGTTTTTCGACGTGGCGACGGCGAGACACAAACCCGTCAACGTGTTCGGGTCGGCGGAGTAATACATATAAAACGTGTCGCCGAACTGGCTGACGTGTGGTGCCCAAAACTTCTGCGTCCGGTTCGCCCACACGGGCTTCTCCGGCAGCGCGTCGCCGACGCGCTGCCACCTCACAAGATCACGAGAGCGCGCCACCTGAATGTTGAGCACACGCCCGTCCACGATGGACTGCGTCGCGTACGCATAGAACCAGCCGTTAGACGCGCGGATGATGGTCGGGTCAGGGAAGTCTTGATCGAACACAGGATTTGTAAAAGTAACGACCGGCTTCCGCCTCGTCTCGCGCCTCTTCTGCGCCGACGCCGCCTCGCCCATCCAGAACATCGAAAGCAACAGGCTTACGAACAGCACAACTTTCCGTCTGTTAAGCAAGCCCATTTCGTTTGAAAGCATTCTTCCCCTAGCGTCCTTGCTTCTTAGCGCCTCCAGCGTGTTAGCGTGAAACTGAATTTCGCGCGAAGACACAAAGAAAGCGAAAAATGCCTGACTGACTTCCGATTAAAGTCACTTCGGCGTCACGACGCGCACGGCGTCCCAGACGTTCGTCGAGGAACTGAAGCCGTAGAGCATGACGTGAAAGTCGCGCGGCATGTTCTTGATGGTCTTCGTCAGCGCAACCTGCGCGTCCTGCGGAGGACTGTCCGGTTTGTTGAGCACGAAGAGAAACTCTTCGCCGCGACGAATAATGGCGAGCACAGGGTTCGGAATCTTCGTCCCCAGCTTGCGATTGTCGAGCCGCTCGCCGCGCCCGTCTACAACCACCCATGCTTCGAGCGTTCCCTCGCTCGTCAGCCCCCACTCAATGCGGTTGCGCCCCGCACTGTCAAACAGAATCGTAAGATTGCCGAAGCCGAGCGGCGGGCGTTTGTCGTCGGGCATCGGCAGCGCCCCGCCGACCTTCGCCAGATTGGCTTCGACGCTGAAACGCTCGCCCGTAAAAGTCTGCCTGCTCCGCACGCCGGAGCGCGATTCGTGGACGCCGCGCAGGTGAAGTTTTCCATCCTTGACTTCAAGCGTCCCGCCGCCGCCGGCGAAAGAAAAACGCTCCCACTTCTGTGTGTCCAGAGCCGTGCCGTCGAAATCATCGCCCCACGTTTCAAAAGCTGGCGCGGCCTGCGCTGGCGGCGACGACGGCGGCGGCTGCGCCGACACGAACGACGCCGCGCCGACCGTCAAGACCAAAGCCGTCATGATTTTTAAAACTAATGCTTCCCAAATATTCGACATCTCTTGCTCCCAATTATCGAAATGATGAACGCGGCCACGCGGAACTAAAAACAGCACAGCTTTTATCTTTCAGTTCATCGTTCGTCGTCCACGGTTCCGCGTTTCTTCAGAACAGCACGTTGGCGAGACGGCGCGCGATTTTGCGTTGCTCGTTTCTCTCCTGATCGCGTTGCGTGTCGCTCAACTGCTTGAACTTGTCGAAGACGGCCTGCGCGTCTGCCGCGCGCTTGAGACGGCGGTAGGCTTGTCCGAGTTGATAAAAGCCTTCGGCCAGATCGGGTTCGGCGGCAGTGACCTGTTCCAGATAGCGCGCGGCTTCTTCGAGGCGTTCGGTGCGCAGACAGATTTTTCCGAGAGCGAGACGCGCCTGCGTGAAATTGGGGTCGAGCGCCAGCGCACGCTTGAGATGAACTTCGGCGCGCGCCGTCTCGGAAGGAGCCTGTTTGAGAATGGCGCTGGCGGCCAGATACCTCGCCGCCGCTACACGGTCGTCAACCGCAATCGCTTTCTCATAGAGCGCGACGGCTTCGCCGTAGCGTCCCTGATCTTCAAAAGTCAGCCCGCGATAAGCGTAGGCGGGCGCAAATTTCGCGTCGAGGGTGATAACGCGGTCGAAGACCGAACCGGCCTCGTTGACCTTCTGTGCGACGAAGTAAGCGACGCCGAGCGCGAACCAGATACGCGGCGAGCGTGGAAATTTTTTGACGGACTGTTCCATGCGGATAATCGCTGCCTGCGGCGCTTTCGTGTCAATCAAAAGCATGGCGTAGCGAAACGGATATTCTTCCGATTGCGGGTCGTACTGGACGGCAAGGCGCATCGCCGGAATGGCGTTTTCGATGTGACCGCTCTGCACATAGACGCCCGCCAGCGCCGCATAGATGGGAGACGCATTCAGCCCGCGCGCCACAGCCCCTTCGAGCGTCCGACCAGCGGCGGCGATGTCTCGGCGCAGCAGATAACTCTCGGCCAGATGAATAATTGCTTGCACGTTCGAGGAATCTGCGGCGACCGCCGCGCTCAATTCTTCGATGGCTTCGTCGGGCAGCGCGGCTTCAAGCAGCGCCGCGCCCAGTTCGGCGCGCGCTGGCGGCGCGGTCAACTCCGGCGGCGCAGACGAGAGACGCGACGTGTAATCGCGGTAAGTGGCGGCTGCTGTCGCGTGGTCGCCGAGGCGTAGCGAGGTGATGACGAGAGCGCGCGAGATCGAAGCATCGGGCGCAATCCCGGCGGCTCGCGTGAAGAGTTCGCGCGCCGCGCGCAGAGATTCGGGTGAGCCGCCGTTGAAGCGAATCTGCGCGAGATTGACGAGCGCGCTCGTCTGGGTCCTGTCTTCTTGAAGCGAGGCTTCAAATTCAGCGGCGGCCTCGGAGACGCGCCCCATGCGTAGCAAAATCGCGCCGTGATTATTGCGCGCCGAAGGCGAGCGGGGCGCGACGCGGACGACGGCGGCAAAGTGGCGTTCGGCTTCGGCGAGTTGGCCTGCGCGGTCTGCGAGCACGCCGAGATAGGTGTGCGCTGCTTCGTCGCGCGGATTGATTTCGACGGCGCGACGAAAGGAGGCTCGCGCGGCCTCCATGTCTCCGCGCTCAAGCGCCGCCACGCCTTCTGAGACGAGCGCATCCGTCGAAGAAGACGGCGCGGGCGCGGAGGGTAGGCGGCGACCTGCCCCCTGTTTTGTCTTTTGTGAGAAGGCGTTTTCAACGCAGCCGGAGGCGAGGCCGACGACCAGCGTGGCAGTCGTCAACAAGCGTTTGCAGAACAGTGCAAATCCGTGCGTGCGCCTCATCATCTTTCTTGTTCGCCTTGCCCTCCGCCTTGCAATAACAAGAACGGCGCGGGGAGAGTTTGTTGAGATGCTTCCCCGCGCCGTTCAATTCAGTGGCCGTGCCGGGCTAGAAGGTTACTCTCGCCCTGAGTTGAATGACGCGTGGCTGATAGAAGCCTGCATCGCCGACACTGGCGAAGCCGAAGTTACCGGCGTCTCCGAGGTCTGTCGTCGGGGCGAAGAAGCGAGTCCGATTGAAGATGTTGAAAGCTTCCGCACCCAATTCGAGCATGATGGTTTCGGTGATGCGCGTTTTCTTCAACAGGCTCAGGTTCTCGCTGAAGAACGGAGAGGAGGTCACGTCCTCAAGCACTGGCGGCGCGTTGCCGAAGAACCGGAGCGGGTCGGCGTAATAAGCCCTGTAGGCATCCGACCCGATAACATTAGAGGTCGGCGACTGGAAGTTCGGCGGCGCGGCGAACGCTGCCGGATTGATGACCTGTCGTCCCTCACGACCCGAAATGAAAGCGCCGTTGGCTTGAATCGCCTGCCCGGTCAGATTCGGGCGGAGGTTGCCGAGATAACCGACGAGATCGAGGAAGCTGCGCGCGTTGTTATCGTTGAGCGAGAAGCTCAACGGCAGTCCCGATTGATAACGCTGGATGCCGCTCAGTTGCCAGCCACCGACCAGCTTATCCACGATGCCACCCTGATTCATGTAGCGTTTGCCTTTGCCGAACGGCAACTCGACGAGATAGTTGACGACGAAGACGTGCTTCGGATTGTTGGCCGACACGGAGCGCAGAGACTCGCGGTCGAAAGGGTTCTGCAAGACGCCGCCCAGAGGCGAGCCGCCGAAGAGGTCTTCGGATGCGTCCGTCAAGAGTCTGGAGAAAGTATAGGACGCGCCGAACTGGAACCCTTGAGCGAAGCGCCGGTCAATCTTCGCCTGAAGCGCGTTGTAATCGCTCGTGCCTTCGCTCTCCAGAATATTGTTGATACGGTTGTACTGCGGGAACGGCTTGATGGCCTGCGCGACAGAGCCGTTGAAGCCTGTGAAAACCGCGTTGCTGCTGGCCGGAAGCGTGATGCCGACGCTCTGTGCGTAGGTGCGGTCGGCCAACGTCACGTCGTTGAGATTCTTGTTCAGGAGCGGGAAGCCGAGGCGCAGCGCATTGAGCGGGAGCGCGTTGAGGCGTCCGAAGTTTGAGCGCAGGCGCGTCGCCCTGTGACCGATGTAGCCGACAGACGCGGCGAGACGCCAAGGCAGTTCGCGCTGTATGTCAAAGCTGTATTGAATCGTCCGCCCGGTTTTGAAATCCCTGCCGAAGTACTGCACGTCGCTGCCGATAAACTGGCCGTTCGGATCAACCACCGGACGCGGAATGTAAGACCCGAGGAAGAAGTTGGCGGTGCGCCCGTTCGGCGTGCGTGCGCCGCTGCTGGTGTTGTAGCCGATGGTTCCCGTGTTGATGTCGTTGTTGCCCTCGAAGCCGTAGAGAACCGGCGCGTAGTAGATGCCTGCGCCGCCGCGTATCACCGTCTTGTTATCCAGAGAGTAGGCGAAGCCGAGGCGCGGGCCGATATTCGAGCGGTCGGGTTTCGCCAGCGTCTCAAACTCGGCTGGCAACCCGCTCTGCCCGGCGGCTCCGACGATTGCGCCCAAGAGTCCGACTTGCGGGTTTCTCACGTTCGGGTCGAACGAGCGGAAGCGGCCTTCCTTTTCCGTCCGCAGTCCCGGCAAATCGTAACGTACGCCGACGTTGACGTTCAGACGCGGCGTCACCTTGATGTCGTCCGTGAAAAAGTAGGACTGCGTGAACTGCCGGAAAGCCGGGTCAATCGAGTTCGTGCTGGCGAAGGAAAATTCGGTCGCGCCCGTGATCAGACTGGCAATCGGCCAGCCGCCGTCGGGGTCGCGGTCGGCAGCCGTCTGGTCGTGCCGGAAGTTGAAGCTGCCGCCCGGGTCAATCAACTGGTGCACGTTGAACTGTGACGGGCGAAAGTCGACGCCGAACTTCATCGTCTGCCGCCCGCGCAGGTAAGTCACGGCGTCGGAAATCTGGAACGAGTTATCGCGGACGCGGTCTGTAAAGAAGCTCGAACCGATGTCCTGATAAGCGCGCGGGTCGGCTGAAGTGCTTGGGCTGCCGTAGCCGGGAAAGCCGAGGCGCGGGAAGGCCGCGTTCTGCGTGGCGTTGGCCGGGATGCCGAGCGAAGAGGTGTTGAAGGGATCGGTCGTGTTCCGGTTGGCGACATCATAGCGCGTGAACCCTAGGTTCAAGTGGTTCAGCAACGTCGGCGAGAAAGTGTAGTCGTGCTGGATGCGCCCGAAGTAAGACTTGAAAAACTGATTCCACACGTCCTGCGCGACGAACGGCAACGGGAAGCGCGGAAACTTGTTGTCGAAACTTTGCAGCGAGTCCTGCTTACGGAAAGAATAGCTGAAAGAGAGTCGCTGATTTTGCGTCAGGATGAAATCAAACTTGGAAGTATATTGATTCATCGTGATGGGTCGCGTGCTCGACGCCGCGTAGTTGCGAAAGACGCCGGGACGGTTCGGCGCGGGGAAGAACTGCAAGGCCGCGAGTCCCGCCGGATCAATCAAGCCGGGGACGAGGTCGAGACGATTGCCGACAATCGCCGCGCGCACGTCGGCCGCCTGTCGCGGGTTGTAAATCTGCACGCCATGACCGAAGAAACTTGTGACGGCGGGATCGGTCAGAAGTTCTGAGAAGTCGCCCGTGCGCATTTTGAGCGTCGGGACGGTGACGACCACGTTCTCGCCCAGCGTGAAACGGTAGCCTTCGTAATTGAAGAAAAAGAAGGCGCGATTTTTGAGGCTCTTGACGGCGGGGCCGCCTTCGCCGAAGTGCGGGATGTAGATGGGGCCGCCGATGTTGAAGCCGAAATTGTTTTCATTGTCGCGCGGGCGGTCGGCTCTGCCGTTCTCGTCGCGGATGCTCGCCGGGTCGGCATTGACGCGAAAGCTGTTGGCGTTCAGCACCTCGTTGCGCAGCAGGTCATAGACTTCGCCGTGAAACTGGTTGCCGCCGGATTTGATGGTGAAGTTGACGAGACCGCCCGAAGAGTTGCCGAACTCTGCGGAGTAAGTGCTGGTTGAAAGCGTAAACTCCTGAAAGGCGTTCGGCCCCGGCGCAACTTCGGAAAAGAACGTGCCGTTTTGCGTGCGGCGCGTGCTCGCACCGTCAATCAGAATTTCCGTGCCGAGCGCCTGTCCGCCGCTGACGCGAAAGCGCGAGGCGTTTGTGCCGGAGGTGTTCTGCCCACCCGCCGCAGAAACGTTGCTATCCAGAAAGATGAACGCGAGCGGCGTGCGGCCTGCGCTTTCAGCGCCCACTTGCAGCGGTAGTTCCTTGACCTGTCGCTCGTTGACGTTCGTCTGGCGAACTGGACTATCGGTCTGAATAACCGGCGTCGAATCGCTCGATACCGTCACCACGTCAGTCACCGCGCCGATCTCAAGCGTGAAGTCCGCGCGCCGCGTGGTTTGCACGCCGACTTTCACATCTTCCGTCGTCGCCGATTTGAAGCCCTGCGCTTCGACCGTCACCTTATATGTTTCGGCCTTCACTTCCGGGAAGACGTAGCTGCCCTCGTCGGTGGTGGTCGTTTCACGCACTTCACCCGTCGTGAGGCTGGTGGCGGTAACTTTCGCATTTGCGACGACGGCTCCGCTCGGGTCTGTTACCGTGCCGGTAATTGTGCCCCGGTCGCTCTGTGCTGAAGCGGTCAGAGTCCCAGCCAGCATGAAAGTCAACAACGCGAGAAGCGCGCAAAACTCTTTCGGTCTCATGTCCCCTCCTGTAAATTCGACTGCTTTTGCCGCGTAAGGCGGTTGGCAGGCTGTGGCATGGACGCTCCCGGCGTCCAGCCCTCGCATCCGACCAACCGCGCTTGTAAATTCACGGTGCATGCGTAAAACCCTCAAAGTGAGCACGCACAAGGCGGCAGACGGCGCAGGCCACCAAAGAGGCTTACTAGAGGGTTGAATTTCAATTGTTATCTTGTTGGAAAAAGTTCGCCCCCGCCCGACTTCGCTTAAACGATTACGTAAACGATTAACCGGGAAGTGTTCCGGCTTATAACAGGAGTGCTCGCCGCCTGTCAAGATTTTTCGCGGAAGAACTTAAAGCTTTGTTCGGACGGGAGGCAGCGCGTTTGTTTACTTCAACAACACCGCGCACCACGCCGATACTTTAAGATCGGGTGTTCAGTTGAGGTGTCTGTTTAGCGTCCGCTTTGCATCTCGGCGCGAAACTTTTGATTTTAAAAAGAAAGAAGTTTTGCACCAAGACTCAAAGAGGCTGAGTGGTTTCTTGTGTGGCCTCTCCATACAAAAATAAATAGGCTGCTGGCAAACCTGCGAGACTCCCCCAAATCTCAACAGGACGCTGACCAGCAGCCTATTTATTATGGCCTTCGATTGCTACGGCACGCCTGCGACTCCGTTCCCCCGAAAGAGCCACCGCCCGCCTTATGAAGTGAGAAAACGCCTCCCCCAAAGCCTTTACTCACTGCAATCAAAGAGCCTGACCGATATATTCCCCTTGTTCCCCACCTTATCAATTTAGCCGTGCTCCCTAATTGCAACGCGCGTACCACTCCGTCTGAGCGCGATAACCGTTCCCGCTCCGATGCGCGCTGCCCCGATAAATACAGGGTTTCGTTTTCAGCGTCGCCGGTCGCCCAACGACTCGCGTTGTGCACGTTTGGGAAATGTTGCATTCTATCTATACTTCGATACGCTACACTTGCATGATAATAATACGGTGACGGTCTCTGACGGAGAAGGAAGGAAGATGAGCCGCGTTCCGACGAAGTTGCAAATCTCTGCGGGCGGCGTCGCTTTCCGCTGGCGCGGGACGCGCGTCGAGGTCGCGCTCATCTCGGTCGGGTCGGAGGCGCGCTGGCAATTACCGAAAGGCATTATTGACGAAGGCGAGACGATAGAGGCGGCGGCGATGCGCGAGGTGCGCGAAGAGGCTGGCATCGAGACGGAGATGCTCGGACTCATCGAGAAGATCGAATACTGGTACTACTCGAATGAGCGCGGCGCGCGCGTGCGCTATCACAAGTACGTCTATTTCTACTTGCTACGCTACAGGCGCGGTGACGTGCGCCGCCATGATCGAGAGGTCAACGAAGCGCGCTGGGTCGCAATCGAAGAGGCGCGCGAGATGCTCGCCTTCAAGAGCGAGCGGCAGGTGGTCGCCGGAGCGCAGCAGATGATTGCCGCCCTCGGCTAGAGATACTCGTCCGAGCCGAGCACCCAGATGAAAGATTGAATATCAATCATGTCGCGCGGTTTGAGGTCGGCGAGGTCGCGCCGCAACAGGTCTGCGAACTCCAGAAGGTTCGCGTATGTCTGCCAGTTCGGCTTCGATTGGTAGCGGAAATCAAAACCATACGTTGCGGCTCCGCGCCGCGTCACCAACGGCTTGAGGAAGATGTGCTCTGTGGGCAGCGCGATGAAGCCGAAGACGGTCTGCAAAGGCCATGTCAGGACGCGCGTCTGCCTGCGCGGCAGTTGGCTCAGAACTTCTGCGAAACGCTCGAAGCGTTTTTCGCGGTTGCCCTTGCCATAGATGAACTCGTAGAGTCCTTCACTGAAAGCGCGTGCGCCCTCCGCAGACTTGACGGCGTCGCGTAGCGCCATCTTCTCGAATGAGAAAAGAAGGTTGGTCGCGGATTCGAGCCTGACGGCGCGCAAGGCAATCTCCGCGTGCTCGCCGCGCTTTAAAAGTTGGCCGAAGGTTTGACGGTCAAGCTTCGTCTCCCATCCTTCGTGCGCCGCCCACTTGTAGTTTCGCTCCCAGTCCAGATACTTCGCGTCATAAAAGCCTCCGGGAAAGAAGCGTAAGAATTTTTGTCTGCACTTTTTCGCCTGTATGTCCATCAGCCCTCCCCGTCAACTTTCCTTACTTCTTCGCGTCTTTGCGTGAGAAAAAGTTTCACGCAAAGACGCGAAGAATGAAGACAAGATTTGTAGCGCGACTTTAGGTCGGAAGTATGGAGAAACTCTCAGTGCAAGCCGCCGCTCTTGCGTGTGCCGACATTTTGCTTGCCGATCTTGGGATTCCTTCCCTGCGAGCCTTTACCGCCCTGCGCTCGTTCGTTCCGCGTGCTGCTCGGCGGAGAGCTTCGACCTTCGTGTGTTTTGCCTGCGCCTTTGCGTGGTTTATTCTTTGCCATCCCTATCGCCTCCTCATCCGGTTAAAAAGCCGCTGTCGCCTCCGTCGTTGGGCGTGACTTCGTTTGATTCCCTTCACACCTTGCTTGAAATTCGACGCGCCTCCAGCTAAACGACTTTCCGAAATTCGTGTCGCTGAAATTTGCGCGGTCTGTGGATTCTTTATCTCTGAGCGTCGGTCTTCGCGTCCGCGCGATCAACTCTAACGCTCGCCGGCGAGCGCGTGTGTCTGTGAAAGGTCTCTGAGGGGAAGGGGTGTCCGGAAGCAGTTTGAGGCGCGGTCAGAGCCTTTGCTGAAACAATTGAAAATTCCGTCGCTCGCTGCCACGAGGGGCAGCGACGGAGCGCGCGGGACGACTTTTTCTCGCAAGCACGGGCGGCTCCGTTCAAAGCCTGCCGGTGCGAACGGGAAAGCTCTGCTGTCGAGCGGCGCTGCTGGTCAGTGAATCTCTCTGAATGTTAATTCCATGCGCTGCCACAGAACTTCTTGATCCGGGAAGGAGATGCCGCCATGCTCGATGCGTAGCGCGCTGGCGACGACCACGATGTTGTCCAGATCGCTGTAGAGTCCGTAGCACGGCGGGCAGTCCGCCAGATGCACGCTGATCTCGACGCGGATTGTTTCGATCAGGTCGCCATCGTGATAATCGCTGAGCAGTTCGATACTCTGTTCACAGTTCATCATTTCGATTCCTTTCGGAGAGCCGTCGTTCTTCCATTAGATGCTAGTTGAGAGCGGACTGCTCCCGAATAAGATTTCTCAATTTCAGACGCGCCTTGTGCAGCTGCGACTTGGAAGTGCCTTCGGAGATGCCGAGCATTTTGGCAATCTCGCCGTGCTCGTGCCCCTCGACATCGTGGAGCACGAAGACAGAGCGATAGCCGGGGGGAAGCTTCGAGATGGCGTCTTCGAGCGCGATGCGGTCAACAACCGGCATCGCGCTCGGGTTTTCCGTCCCGCGCACAATCTGGACGGGCGTTTCGCCGTCATCGGTCGTCATTTCGGGGCGGCTCTTGCCGCGTCGGAAATGCATCAACACCTGATTGACCGTCATCCGGTGCAGCCATGTCGTGAAAGCCGAATCGCCGCGAAAGCTTCCGATCTTTCTGAACAGTTGGATGAACGTCTCTTGTGAGAGGTCTTCGGCCTCCGTCGGATTGCCGAGCATACGGAGGCAGAGCGCATAGACGCGCCGGAAATGCCGCCGGTACAAATCGCCGAACGCCCCCACGTCTCCCGCCGCCGATTTCTGCGCCAACTCCAAATCGCTCGGCCCCAACGCATTAATCTCTGCTGCGCTCACTTTTATTTGCCCCCTTAATGAATTATCTCCGAGAGTTTAATTATATGTACCACATCGCGTCCAGTCACACACGGATTATGACTGATACGGCAGAAGTTTTGAAAGCGCGCCTTTCAAAACCGCCACATATAGTTTCTTAAGGTCGCATCGCTACTAAAAAATCGCTGCCCATCCTCCGGTTAAAGAATGGGCAGCGATGTGATGTCGCTTCGTTGTCTCGCTCTTATTCCGCGTCGTCTTCGCCGTTGCCCTTCGTGGGGCGCGAGGCAATTTCTCCGGCTTGCTCCCAAATCTTCCCGCGCCACTCTCTCTTCGCGCTCAGAACATTGAGCGATGCGAGAGGCTGCTGCGCGTCGCGTACCAGCCGCACGACTTCGGCTCGGGCTTCGACCTTCAGGCCGTCCGCCGCCTGTATGCTAATCGTGATGTGGCTGCCGACCGAAGGCAACTGCTGCAAATGGACGACCGCGCCCGTCGGGCCAACATATTCGGTCGCTCCTTCGGTGCTAATGTGCTCGCCGGTTTTCTCTTCGTCCCACTCGGCCTGCACCGGGAAATTGACGATAAAACGCTGCTCGATTTTCGACCTAACTTCTGTCTGCGTCATTTATAAACCCCCTTGCTCAGACTGTCGTCTTTGCTTCCTCAAAAAAAATGCCTTGCGATATCGGGCATGATAGCCGGGCGTAGTTTCGCAACTCGCCCGGCTCTTCCGTATCTGACGTGTGCGCTTACCTTCGCGCGGCGGTCGAACTCGCTCTTAGCGTGCTCTTTCGCTTTCGGCGACGAGGTTGTCCGTCACAGAGAATGCGCCGGGGACGCTGCGCGCTGCCATGTAGGCGAGTTGCTTGTCCATGCTGTTCGCCACGACGCCTTCGAGCGTCAACTGACCTCGATTGACGATGATGTGAATCGAGGGATTTGCGCCCAACGCGTAGCGGTAGAGACTGCCCGAACGAAAGATCGCGTTGTAGGCTCGCACTCGCACGGAATCGTCAAACGAAGAGAGCGGCAGCACCTCGATGTTGTTGACCACACGCTCGACGCCCGCAATGCGCGCCACACGGCTCGCCGCATCGCTGCGCGTGGTCGGGCGTACCACCTGACCGTAGAGCGTCACCGTATCGCCTTCAACCTTGTAGGCGAGATTATCGAACACCCCGTACCAAGGAAGCGTGACCAGTTCCTTGCGAACTTTCTTCGTAATACGCTGACCATCCAACCCTTGCGCTTCAGTTGCGACGGGCGCGGCGTGTGCCGCCGAGGCCGCCAGCGCGAGCGTCGCCAACAGTGCGATGAAATTGTTCCTGATCGTTTTCATTTTCTTTTCACCCCTTGAATTTCCACCAAAATTAAATAATTGCCCGTTTCTAGTCTTTCCAAGTTCTCTCGCCCTTCGCCAGTTTCAACTCGTAGCTCTTGAGAGCCTCGACCATCTTCGCCAGAGATTCGACAACTCCTGCCCTTTCAGCCTCTTCGAGTTCGGCGAGCGCGCCCTTGAAAGCTTCGCTGCGGCGACGGCGAAACTGCTCGATAAGCTTCACACCTTTAGATGAGAGCTTGATGAGAACCGTGCGCCGGTCGTCAACTTTTGATTGGCGCTCGATTAACCCCTTGCGTACCAGCCGGTCTGTCAACTGCGTCGTGGCCGGAGCTGTGATGCCCAACTCTGCCGCCAGTTGCCCAATCGGCAAAAGGCCGCCGCGCCTGACTATCCGTAACACCTGCGCCTGCGGCAGAGTCAGCTCAAGTTCCGAGAGATGCTGCTGGTATTGGTCAATCAGAAGTTTCGACATAACTTCGCTAAAGCTCTGCAAAACTTCTTCCAGTTTTATCTTCTCGGTCATCCGGCCTGCTCCTAATGGTTAATATTTCCGAACAGTTAAGATGCCTTAACCATCTTGCCCGTTGTCTCCGCCGGACGTACGTTGATAATTCAACGCCACGCTTCAGAGAGAGAGATTTTTAACTTGCGCGGCTTGTATCGTGGAGATGAAAATCTGATAAGCTGAATTTCGATATGTAGACCGTGGCGGGAGTCCTAATGCGCCGCGCAGTTTTTAATGGGGCGAGCATCGTATTGTCGCCGACCAGTGGCAAAAGATAGAAAGGGAGCGGAGAGTTTTCAGTCAACTCTCCGCTTCCGGTCAGGAACAAGCGAACACAGAATGTTGAAAAGAAATCGTCTCGGCGACGACGTGGTGACCTCCTGCGGTCGCTGCAAAGAAGAGCGGACGCATCAGGTCGAAGCCTTAAGCTCGGATGGACGCATCGAGCGCGTCACCTGTCGCTTCTGTCAAAGCAATCATCTCTACAGGGAGCGGCGAACGGGCGACACAGCGAGCACGAACGCGCGACCGCGACCCGCTCCCCAAACAATGCGCGCGGCATCGTCCAAACCTGCGCGCGCCTACTCGCCAAAGGAGGTCTACACGGCGGGCGAGCGGATTTCGCATCCGAAGTTCGGCGAAGGCCAAGTCGTCGAGGCTCGCACCGGAAAGATTGACGTGCGCTTTGGCCGCGACGCACGCACGCTGCTGCACGCAGGCTAAAGAAAGCCCCAGAGAGGCGGAAGTTTTCATAGCCTCTCCGGGGCTATAAAATTTGTTCTCTGCTGCGCATCATTCATCATCTTTTCGATTCAACTTGGGAGCGAGGCGGAAGAAGCGGAAGCCGCCTCCGCCAGTCCAGCCGCAGGTGGAACTGACGCCGCCCTGATCCGTCCCGTCCAAGACTTTTCGCAGGCGCGGAATGATGTGTGTCCGGCAATGCTCGCCGTGCTCGATCATGATCCAGCGGCGGCGCATCTTGTGCGCGACTGCGCCGGTCGTCCCCGAACCGGCGAACGAATCGAGCACCCAATCACCCTCATCCGTCACCGCCGCGAGCAGCGTCGCAATCAGTTTTTCCGGCTTCGGATAATCGAACGCGTGAGCTTCCCCGAACAGCGCGCGGCTCTCGGCGTCAGAATCTTCGTAGGTGCTCATCCGGTAATGCGCGTGGCTCAGAAGATTTTTCAACTTTTTGGGTTCGCCGCCCGCACGGACGTGATTGGGTCTGAAAGGAACTTTGCTGATCACGATCTGTTCGCCCGCTCCGACGATCTCATCCAACGTCGCCTGCGAATAACGCCATTCGCCTTCGAGCCGGAACGCGTCGAGGTTCGTTCCCGCGCTGACCTCGAGGCGGTCGAGCAGTCGCGTGATGATTTTGCCAGCGGACATATCCTGCGGCTCAAAAACGCCTTCAACGCATTTGAAGACCACCGCCCGCGCCGGAAACAGCAGAATCTTAATGCCGTTGCCCGCGTTATTGAGCGGAAACTTTTTTCCCGGCGTCGTCTTGCCGCCGATGAAGGGCGGCGATAGCTCGCGCTGCCGCGCATAGGCGAGAATGTACTCGGTGACGATGCCGAGATTGCTGTTCAGAAAAGATGGCTTCTTTTTCTTTTCCCACACCAATTGCCCGCAAAAGTTCTCGCGCCCGAAGATTTCATCCATGAGCACTTTCAGATAGGCCGCCTCAACCTCGTCAACCGATGCGAAGAGCACGCCGGACGGGGCGAGCAGCGGCCTCAACAATTCCAGACAATCGCGCATGGACGACAGCCAGAGCGCGTGTTCAAAAGTGTCGTCGTAAAAACTGACGGCGGCTCCTGTGTTGTACGGCGGGTCAATGTAGATACACTTCATCCGGCCTGTGAACTCGGATTCCAGAGCCTTGAGCGCGCGCAGGTTGTCGGCGTGAACGAGGCGGTTATCCGAAAGTTGGTTGTCGCCGGAGAGGTGGTGCGGAGTTTGATAGGACATCGCCGCGTCCTCTCTGAGAAGATGCGGCTCAAGACGCGGGCGCGCGTCTTTGCCGTCCCACGTCAGTTCGAGTTTTCTTCTATCGCTCATCAAGCGGCCATCACTTTGCGCCGGGAGCCTTGCGAATGATGACTACATAGACTCGTTGTTGGCACGCTCACGCCTTGCGACGCCCGTGCGGTAGGCGGCCTCTTCGACATCGCGTGCGACCGCTTCGGCGATGCGTTTGTCGAAGACCGAGGGGACGATGTATTCGGGGTGCAGTTCGTCTTCGCTGATGAGACCGGCGATGGCGTGCGCGGCGGCCAGTTTCATCTCTTCGTTGATGCGCGAGGCGCGACACTGAAGCGCGCCGCGAAAGATGCCGGGGAAGCAGAGGACGTTGTTAATCTGGTTGGGATAATCGGAGCGCCCCGTCGCCATGACGGCGACGTGCTCGGCGGCCTCTTCCGGCATAATCTCCGGCGTCGGGTTTGCCATCGCGAAGACGATGGGGTTCGGGTTCATCTTCTTCAAGTCCTCGACGTTGATAACGCCGGGAGCCGAGAGGCCGAAGAAGACATCTGCGCCGCGCATTACGTCGTGGACGCTGCCGCGCTCGTTGTTCGGGTTCGAGTTCTGCGCGTACCACTCCTTGACCCAGTTCATGTGTTCGGTGCGCCCGCGATAGATCGCGCCCGTCTGGTCACAGCCGATGATATTGCGGACGCCCGCCGCCATCACAATCTTCGAGCACGCGACGCCCGCCGCGCCCACGCCGTTGACGACGACTTTCAAATCCTCCATGCGCTTTCCGACAATCTTAATCGCGTTGATGAGCGCGGCGAGGACGACAACCGCCGTGCCGTGCTGGTCGTCGTGAAAGACGGGGATGTCCAACTCTTCTTTGAGACGGTCTTCAATCTCGAAGCAGCGCGGAGCGGAGATGTCTTCGAGGTTGATGCCGCCGAAGGCCGTCGAAATCGCCTTGATGGTGCGGACGATTTCATCCGGGTCTTTGGTCGAGAGGCAGATGGGGAAAGCATCTACTCCGGCGAACTCTTTAAAGAGTTGCGCCTTGCCCTCCATGACGGGCAGAGCCGCCGCCGGGCCGATATCGCCCAGACCGAGCACCGCCGTTCCGTCAGTAACGACCGCCACCATGTTGCGCTTGATGGTCAGCGCGAAAACCTTCTCGGGGTCGCGGTGAATCGCCTCGCAGACGCGCGCGACGCCCGGCGTGTAGGCCATCGAGAGGTCGGCGCGCGTCTTTAAAGGAATCTTCGATGTGACCTCAATCTTGCCGCCGAGGTGCATGAGAAAGACGCGGTCGGAAACGTTGACGACTTCGACGCCGTCAATATCGCGCGCGGCTTCGACAATCTGTTTGCCGTGCTCGCTCGAAGCGGCGTTAACCGTGATGTCGCGGATGATGGCGTCGCGCCCGACGCTGACGATGTCAATCGCGCCGATGTCGCCTCCGGCGCGACCGATGGCGGTCGTCAATTCTCCGAGTGTGCCGGTACGGCTCGACAGTTTCACGCGCAAGGTCTGGCTGTGGCTCGCGCTCGGTGTGTTCGGCATTGTCGCTTGAAGGGGAATCCTTTCCGAGTCTGGAATCGGGGGAAATGTGCTTGAAATAACTCTAACGCCAAACGAGCGAAGGGCGCAAGCAGTCACGAAGACGGCATCTCGCATCTCTACCATAGAGATTCAACACAGCCGCACATCACAGGAAGTTTGAAAGCGTTCTTCTGAGCCTTCTTCTTAGAAAACGAAGACTCGAACTCTATTCGATCAACATGCGCGCAATCTCCGCGAGGGCGTGCGGGTCGGCGTTGTTCTCAGCCGCCAATCTTAGCGAATGTTGACCAAGCAGCGCATAGACTGCGAGCGCATCATCCTGCGCCGGTTGATCTTGAAGCGCGGCGAGATGCCGACGCACGGTCGCCGTATCGGCGCGGGCGAATGTTCCCGTCAGAGCGCGTGACGGAGTTTGCGCCGAGAGGTTTTCGATGGTGCTACGTAGCAGTGGGACGAGCGCGCGGCGTGCCTGTGCGCCGGAGAGGCCGCAACGCTTGAGCAAATTCGTGGCGATGTCGAAGAGCGCGACCGTATGACCTGAAGTCATCACCGCCGCCGCGTGGTAAAGCGCCTTATCATTCGTGTCAATGGAAAAGCTGCGACCTCCGAGCGCACTGACGAGGCGACGCGCGGCGCGTGCGGCTGGCGCGTCGCCTTCGATGCAGTAATAAGCATCGCGCAGGCTCAAGGCCCCGGCGACGGGATGGCTAACGGAGACGAGCGGATGCATCGAAGCGACATGAAAGCCGCGCTCGCGCAGAGGGGCGAGCACACTTGAAGAGAGCGCGCCGCTGGCATGAAGCGCGATTGGGCGTCGTCGTTCGTTCCTCACCGTAATTGCCAGCCGCGCGGCCATCTCAGGCAGAGCGTCGTCCGGCGTCGTGATGAAAAGCAGGCGCGTCGAGGGAAGAAATACGAGTTGTTCAAGCGAGAGCGCGCACGGCTTTGAGGCGATCAACCTCGATGCCGCGAGCGCGCTTGTGTGTGTGCGTGCGACGACCGCCGAGACGTGATAACCGGACGCTGCGAGCGCGCGACCGAGCGCTGTACCGAGTCGCCCAGCGCCGACAATGGCGACGGACGATGCGGAAGGCGGAACAGGAGAGTGGGTCAGTGGGTCAACGGGTAAACGGGTCAAAGAGGGAGTTGAACCTTGTGCGTCCCCTTTCCCCCTTTCTCCCTTTTTACTTTTTTCCTGTTTCTTTTTCCCCTCTCTTCTTTTACGTGGCATCGGTTTCGCTCTCCAACGGGGCGAGTTCGATGAGCGCGGTGTGAGCCGGCAAATCGTCGAGCCATTGGCGCAGGCGCACGGAAAGTTCTTCGCGCGTGAGCAGTCCGCAGCCTTCGGTCGGGAGATGGACGCGCACGGGTGGCGGTGCATCCATCGCGTTGACGGCGCGTTCGATGAGTCGAATATCGGTGCGCGTGAAACGTGCTTGAAGTTGTTGGGAACCGAACGACTCGGAGAGGCGGCGCGCACTCTCAACTTTGATGTGCGACGCGCCATTCTCTCCGGCGGAGAGAGCGTCGAGCGCGCGTGAGAGTTGCACGGAGAAGAGCGAGAGCGTGCGCCTGTAGGCGGCGAGTCCGAGTTCCAACAACTCTTCGAGGTCTTGCGAGAGACGCGTGAAGGCTGCGGCGCGCGAGAGGCGAAACGCGCAGGCGCAGGACGGATGCCCGTCGAGCAGTTGGCGCACAGGCAGGTCGCAGCGCGCGAGCGTGGCGCGTCTCAACAGGGCGTCAGTCTCGTTGCGAATTTGGCGATTGACGAACGGCAGTTGTGAAAGCAGTTCAAATTCGCGCCAGCGTTCGCTCGCCAGCAGTTCATCGAGCGCAAGTCGTTCGAGAGACGCGCCGACCGTCCGCTCGTGCAGGCTGGCGTAATGTTCGGTGTAGCGCGTATGAAATTCCCGCCAGAGCAAGCGCAGGCGCGCGCGTCGTTCGGCGTCCAACAAGTTATGCGGGTCGTCGGTGATGGCGAGAAGCTCGCGCCGCGCGCTCTCGATTTCGTCGACGCCCGTCGCTTCGGCAGCGGCGAGATACGCGCGCGCGCGTGCGCCCTCTTCGATGCCGGAGACGAAGCCGCTCAACTCTTCAAGCTGACGAGAAAGACGCGCGAAATTTTCCGTCGAACCGGCGAAGGCATCGGCGATGCGCTGCAAGCTTTCTTCCAGAGAGATGTCGGTTGCCAGCGTCGCCTCGATGGCTTCGGCTGCCGCGACGAAGCTTTTGCGTATTGCGATGCCCGTCTTCCACACGCGTGTGGTCAGCCCTGCGTCTGGGAGCGCGTTGAGGTTTTCGAGCAGGCGAAGCTCGCGCCACGAGTCAAGCCACGCCGAGAGAGCGATGCGAACTGCGCCGCGCCCTTCCGGGTCGGTGATGGACGAGAGCGTGCCGTTGTTGGTTAACAGGCGTGCCCATGCCGCGAGTTCTTCGGCGTCGTGGTGAATAACGGCGGTGCGCGCGACACCCGCGACCTCCTCCCACTTGATGGCGCGCCCCAGCGTGCGGCGACTGACGCGGTCGCCCTCCGGCGTAACCAGTTCGATGCGGCGTTGCGCGACGAGCGCGGCGAGGACGAGATGTTGCGCGTCACGCAGCAGCCCGTAGGGCGGACGACGCAAGGCGCGGGCGAGCGCGTCGAGTGGAACAACTTCGCCGTTAGCTGCATCCACGAGCGCAAGCACGTCTCTGACCCACGCATATTCGAGCGCGCCGTCGCCCATCTCCGGCACGTATCCGCTCCCGCGTATGACGGCGAGGCCGAGCGGTTGTGCGAAGACGCGCGCGAGATGCTGCACCTCCGCCTCGTCGCTGACCGTGCTGCCGAAGAGACCTTCAATCAATCGCTCGACCTCGGCTTCGCCCAGCGTCTCGACGAAGAGCGGATGCTTGGCGTAGCGTTCGCCGAAATGCAGCGCGAGGATTTGCGAGAGCGCATCGCCGATGGTCTGCGCGGCGCGTGCGCGGTCGGTGAAAGCGCGGCGCGTGCCGTCAATGACGAGCACGCTGTCGTTCATGTAGAGGCGCGTCCAGATGCGCTCGGCCTGCGCGGCGAGGATGGAGGTGGCGGCGCGCGCCGTCTCGCCGAATATATTGAGAAGCTCAGCGTCAGACCTGAGCGCATGGAGGCGTCTGAAGATCGTCAACTCTTCCGGCGAAAGTTCGGCGGGCTGCCAGAAAATTGTAATCGGCACGCCGCCCGCTTCGCGGATATTAGGCTGTGCTTGAGCGCCAGCGTTCGACGTTTCGCCGTTCGCTTCGGGCGCGAGCACGAAGACTTGCCAGTCATAGTGCGGCGCAGTCTGAGCAGCGGCGGCGGGCGCGGGCGGCTCAAAAGCTTGCATGGCTTCGCCGACGCCCTGCCAACTCAGGCGTCCCGGTCTCTCCGCGCCGCGCCACACAACTTGAAAGTTGACGCCCTGCGGAGACTCTCCCTGCTCGTCCGTCCCAAGCGGCCAATCTTCAAAACGCTGGCGCGCGAGGGCGCGCAGATGTTTTGCCGCCGCTGCCCGGTCGAACGGTGTCCGCTCGACCGAAGCTTCGAGCGCGGCGTCGAACTTGGCAGACGCGCTGATCTCGATACGATAGCGCGTCTCGCCGCCCGTCGCGCCTTCGACGCTTCTGTGCAGCGCGCCCGCCGTCGCTGCGGCTGCGCCGTCTCCTGCAAAGCGCGTGAGAATTTCGTCCATGCGCGCGACGGACTGTGCGGGCGACGACTCGTCCGACATCAACAGCGCGGCGCACAACTCGCTCGCCGTCGCGCCGTGCCCGTCGAGCGAAAGAATAAAGAGGCTCTTCAAGACGAGCCTCGCTTGCAGGCGTTGCATGACGGGGAATTGCGCGACGCCGCGCATCGCTAAATCGTCGTAGACGGCGAAGGCATCGCTCAAGTCCGTCGAGTGGCGCAGGTCTTGTTCGGCGCGGTCGAAAACTTCGTCGAGCAGGATGAGCGAGAGCGCGGGGCGCGAAGTGGCGTGCGCGGCGGCGGCGGCGGCGAAGGGCAGGAAAGCGAACGCGGGGGCGTAGAGCCGCACGGCTGAAGCGACATCGGCGACGAGCGGATGGACTGGATAGAGCGCGGCGAAGCGCGGCTCGCTCCAGTTGAAGCCGGGCACGTTCGCGCGCAGAGAGAGATAAATGTCGTGCAGCGCGGCGCGCGACTGCGCGTTCTTACGCAGCACGTAGAGGTCTGCGACGCGGTAGAGATGTTCGGGGTCGAGATAGTCTATCCGGTAAGTTCCGGCGAGCGCGACGTTCGCGCCGTCGGCTCCGGCGATGTCGTCGTCGAGCGCGAGGCTGACGAACGCGCCCGTCGTCTGCGCGGCGTTGGCGAGTTGACCGAGTTGCGGCCCGTCGTCGCGGTGCACGCGCGAGGCGCGGCCAAACGTCGTGTCAACAATCAGGACGAGTGTCACGTCGCTGGCGCGCGAGGCGGCGACCGCCAGCATCGTTGCTTCGTCCGTTCCCCACTGCATTTCGTTGCCGCCGAAAGCCTTCGAGAAACCGAAGGCCAATTCTTCGGCGAGGGTAGCGGCGCGGGGCGCGGCGCCGAGCCGCTGGGTTTCTCTGCCGGACCATGCCGT
>CAXTRQ010000022.1:8221-10380 GCA_964246705.1 uncultured Pyrinomonadaceae bacterium | reverse complement strand
GCTCGACGCGGACGACCAAGTAGCGGCGTCCCACCAAACGTCGCGCGCTCGTCGCCACATGCGCGTCCTCGACCTTCGCGCGTAGTTCGGGCGTGGCGGCGAGCGCGCTGAAAACCGTCAGCGCGTGACTCTTGCCGACGCCGCGCGAACCTGCCAGCGCACGCGCCGCGCCGCGCACGCGCGGCATGTCGGCCAGCGCGTCGAGCCAGCGCGCTAGCAAGTCCGAAGTCGCGTCGGTAAAACGGTAGGCGGCGAGCGCACGCGCCGGGTCGGCGGCGACGTTCGGCATTTCGTCAAAAGCTTGCGGCTCGACTAAATCCTTGATCTTTTCCTGTGTGCGTTTCATTCCCTTCTTCGCATGACGGGCTTCAAACGGCTTTCTTAGAACTTTGAGGCGTGACGGGTAAGGGCTTTCGACTCTACCACGCGCCGACACCGCGCGCAATCGCTATGTTTTTACGCGTCTGCTGCTATAATGCTGCGACGTACCGGACAGAAATTTGAATCGAGGTTGACCGAAGCGACGCGCCGCACCGGCACACGTCTTCCGGGTCACCCGCCGGACGCGGAAATTGAGCGGCGGCGGGCGCTCCTGCGGCGCAACCTACGGCGCGTCCCGGTGCATCAAAGGTTTGCGCAAACGCACGGGCAATCGTCGGAGTAATGTTAGTGCGCCTTCGCCACGCTCGTCCGGGCGCATCCATAGCCGCTTCAATTAAAGTTGCTTTCGCCGCATCCCTTAATCATTAAGAGGTGCGAATTTTGGCCGGGTCAGAAAGAGAATAGGCCGTCCGCCGAGCGAGCGCCTTTTCGGTTTTGAGCGGCCACCCGTATTACCGAGTTTTGGAGGCTTTCCGTTATGCTCAGACACTTCTCCCGCACTTTCACGGCTGTCGCGCTCGTCTTCAGCCTTCTGTCGGCCTCGCTGGCAGCCGTCGCTGCTCCCTTGCAAGATCAGCAGGGCAAAGATAAAGACGAGGCGAAGGCTGAAAAGCAGGATTCACAGAACAAGAAGGTTTCCGACGCGAAGCCTGCGACGGCCTCCACGACCGGCGCGCAGAGCAATCGCCCGCTCTCCGAAAAAGAGAATCCCAGCATGATCGGCAAGCGCAATATCAATAAAGGACTCATTGGCGGCGGCTCGCTGGAAAAAGAAGTTGCGCTCGGTCGCCAACTGGCGGCGGACGTTGACCGTCAGGCCAAGTTTATTGACGATCCGCTCATTACGGAATACATCAACCGCGTCGGCCAGAATATCGTGCTCCACTCCGACGCCAAGATTCCTTTCACCATCAAGGTCATTGATTCCGACGAAGTTAACGCCTTTGCGCTGCCCGGCGGTTTCTTCTACGTCAACAAAGGATTGATTCTCGCCGCCGACAACGAAGCGGAAGTGGCCGGAGTGATGGCGCACGAAATCGCACACGTCGCCGCACGCCACGCCGTCGAGAATATGCGCAAGGCGCAACTTCTTGAAATCGGCGCAACTATCGGCTCGATATTCTTGGGCGGCATCCCCGGCATGATTTACCAGAGCACGGCGGGTCTCGGCCTCACCGCCGTCTTCCTGAAATTCAGTCGCGGCGCAGAGGAAGAGGCCGACGCGCTCGGCGTGCAGTACATGTACGCTGCCGGTTACGACCCGCAGTCAATGTCCACGATGTTTGAAAAGCTCAATTCAAAGAATAAGAAGAAGCCGGGCTTTATCTCCAAGGCGTTCTCGACGCACCCGCAGACGATCGACCGTCTCGAAGCTTCACGCGCGCTCGTCGCACGCTTTCCAGACCACGAGGAATACATCTTGAGCACTTCCGAGTTTCAGCGCGTCAAGAACCGTCTCCTGCGTCTCTCGAACGCGCGCGCCTCGTCGGCAGGCGACCTCGCCTCCGGCGACGACGGAACGCCGGGACGCCCGACCTTGAAGCGCCGCCAGCCCGCGCCCGAAGACGGAACGACGACGCCCACGGATACGCAGAATCCTTCCGAAGATAAAGGGAACGAGCGTCCGACCTTGAAGCGTCGCGGCGACGACCAACAGAAGCCGCCCGCCGAACAACCGGGCGTCAACCAGTAATCTCCGGGACAGTTGACGACGCGAAAATCAGAAAAGCGCTACCGGGGGGAGGGCCGGACAGCGCTTGTGATTGTTGTGTGCGGGC
>CAXTRQ010000022.1:0-8211 GCA_964246705.1 uncultured Pyrinomonadaceae bacterium | reverse complement strand
ACCTGAGAGCCTTTCTGATTTTCGCGTCCGGCCCTGTGCTATCGCCAGTTTCCAATCATGATAAAAGGTGCCCAGAAGTATGGATGAGAGTAGGGCGCTCCGGCAACGTACTGGAAACGCGGTTGCGCCGAAGCCGATCCGGCTTTTTCCTGCCCGCTGCCGCCGCTCAATGTCAGGCCGCGCTCCTTCTCATTTCCCGATAATTCTTTTCCGTCGCCACGCAGCAGAGACAGTTGCGCCTGCCGGAGCGCTTCGACTTTTAAAGTTCCCGGCTGTGCATTGCGCTGGCGATAGAAGCTTTGCATCAACCGCCGTGTGCTGGCGTCGGCGACCGGCCAGAGGCTCGCCATCACAGCTTTTGCGCCCTGCCTCTGCGCGAGCACGCCGAAACCTTCGACCTCCTTGCCGTCGGCATTCTCTCCGGTCGTCGCCGTGTTACAGGCGGAGAGCGTCAGCAACTCGACGCCGCTAAACAGATTGTTGGAAGCTTTAATCTGCGCCAGCGTGAGATGACTGCCGTCTCCGAGGAGCAGGAACGAATCGGTTTCGTTGCCCGGTTGGAAAGCGAAGTGGCTGGCGATATGCACCACAGAGTAACGCTGCCGCAGAGACGTTTTCATCGCCTCGCCCGTGAACGATTCGTCGAGCAGGATTTTACCGAGCAGCACTCCCGCCGATTCTGCCGTCTGCGTCGCACCTTCGTTGATAATGCTTCGCAACTCTTCGGGCACGGCTGGCAGCGCGCTAAAACCAACTTGAGGTTTTGAGACGCCGAAGGCAACGCCCTTCCATGTCGCGCTCGGTAAATCTTTCAGGCGGTCGCGGCTTGCCGGTGTGAAGACGACGTTGCGGTAACGCTCGACCAAGTATCCTTGCCCGTCGTGAAGCGCGGCGACCGGAATGTAGCGCAACGCGCCGTCGAGAGACCACATCAGAGTTTCCGCCTGCGCCTCCTTTAAGTCTTTGGCGATGGGGCCGACGAGAATACGATAAAGTTCTTGCGCGAGCGGGCGCGGGTCGCGCCGTGGGTTTTGCAGCACCTCGCGGAAAGCAGCGATTTTGGCATACAGGTCAACCGCCTTAATCGGATATTCGGCGGCCTTCTGCGCGTCCGGGGTGGTGAGAATAATGCTGTATTTGTTTTCGCCGACGACCGTATAGAGGGCGACCGCATGGCCGCCGAGTTCGCCGAGCGTCACCATCAAGCCCTGCGCCTCGCGCAGTTCGTAAACCTTTCCGCCCGGCTGCTCACTCGTGCTGCCCAGTTCCCCTCCGAGGTTGTCCAGAAACTGTTGAAAGGACTGCCCGGCGACTTCCAGATCGGCGTCCAGCTTCGATAGTCTCTGTTCTTCTTCGGGCGTCAACGTCTGCTTGGCGCGCAACGCGCCGCGCTCCGCTCCGATGGCCGCGACGCGGTCGGCAATCTGCCGGTAACGTTTGTCCAGTTCCGTCTCTGCCGGAGTCAGCGTCGCAGGACTCTTGTGCGCGGCGGCCTCGCCTGCGTCGCGCCGGACGAATTCCACGTACTCGTCCTCTTTCAACATGTCGAGGACTTGCTGCGCTTCGGGAAGCCTGCCCTTCGAGATGAGCAAGTCCGCCAGTTGTCGGTACGCGCTCCCTGTAGATTCGACGAAAGTCTTCTGCGCGTCTTTATCGAGCGGCGAGAGCGTGCTGCGAACTTCCTGATAAGCCGTGATGGCCTGTTTGCCGTAGAAGATTGAGAGGGGCGGATTGGTCGTCGTCCAAGCGAACATCAGGTTGCTGAAGGTATCGCCCTCGCCCCGGCGGTTGCCGACTTCATGGTGAATGGCGAGAGACTGGTTGTAATATTCGAGCGCCTTCCGGCGATTGCCCTGCGTGTTGTAGATGAATCCAATGTTGTTGAGCGTCTTCGCCTCGCCCTCCCGGTCGCGAATCTGGCGTTGCGCGACGAGCGCCTGATCCAGATAGTCGAGCGCCTTCTGCCGGTCGCCGTCTTCGAGATATTTCAGCGCGATGTTCGAGAGCACCGGCCCGATCTCGCCGCAGTCGCCGCTCTGGCTGAAAACATCGAGCGCCTGTTCATAAGACTGGCGCGCGCGCCGCTTCTCGCCAATCGAATCGTAGGCCAGCCCGATGTTGTTCAGCGTGACGGCTTCCCCGCGCCGGTCGTTCGCGGCTCTAAAAAGTGGCAGCGAGCGGTTAAAGTTTTCAAGCGCCTGCTCGTCTTCCCCCATCGAATCGTGAACCAACCCGATGTTGTTGAGCGCGTAGGCGGCCATCCGCTGATCGCCCTCTTCGCGAAAAATGGCGAACGACTGACCGAGATATTCGAGCGCTCTCGCACGGTCGCCGAGCGAATGATAGACGAGCGCGATGTTGCCGAGCGTCGTCGCTTCTCCGGCGCGGTCGGCGGTGGCTCGCAAAAGCGGCAACGCCTCGTTGAAGTAGCGAAGCGCCTGCTGCCCGCCTCCAAGCGCGGCGGTGACCGCGCCCAGCGTGTTGAGCGTCGTGATTTCGCCCCGGCGGTCGGCGATAAGTTGGAACAGCCTGTGCGCCTCTTCGTATTTCGCGGTTGCCTTTGGCAGAGACGGCGCACTTTTGTCGAGTAGAAATTGCGTCGCCTGTGCGAACGCCCTCTCGGCGGGAAATCGTCTGAGATCGTTCGCACGCGCGTGGCGCGCTTCGATGCCGACGCCGTATCTTCCGCGCGCCGATGGTTTGCGCGGGCGCACCTCTATCGTGTAGTAGCCGCCCCGCACGACTTCAAAAAAGAGCGGCTCAGGTCCCCATGCGCCCACAGGGTTATCAACTTCGAGGAGCGTCTCGCCATTCGTCCCTAATAATTTAACCACCACATCAATTCCGCGCTGGTCGAAAACGGCGCGAATGAATTGATCCGGCTTCAGCAGCAGGCGATAGGAATGCACATCGCTCCCGGTCATCTCTCGTTCGAGCGGCGTCAGCAGCACAGTCTGCGCCCGAACAGGCGAGGCCGTCAGAAATATTGCAACGGGCAGTAGAAGGCAGACCGAGGCGGCAAGCCGGGAAAAGACGTTCCGGGCAGCCTGCGGGTGCCAACGCGAGCCGAGGATAAAGATGATGGTCAAGCATCTCATCTCTGGGGGACCTCGAAAGATAAGGAGCACAAACGGTGGCTTCTTTTTTAGAGCAAAATTCGCTGAGGGCGCGCCGGATGCAGAGTCGACATTTGTTAGAATGCCGGACAGAACTAACTCTGGACTCTATAAGCAAAGCAAATCAAGTGTCAAGAATATTTCAATCGCGCATCGTGGCTATCTCCATCAGCTTGACAATTTTGCGGGCGCTTTTGTATTCTACCCGTTCGCGTTTAAAACGCTAAATTCAGAGAGAGTCATCTATGTCTACATACTTTCCCAGCGGAGTCGGGCTGGCAGATAATCGCAAATGGTTCGTTGTTGACGCGGCGGGGCAGACGGTCGGAAGGCTCGCGACGGAAGTCGCGCGCGTGCTCTCCGGCAAGAACAATCCGCAGTGGACGCCCTTCATGGATATGGGCGACTATGTCATTGTGATTAATGCCCGCAAGGCAGTTTTCAAAGGCGCGAAGGCCGAACAGAAGGTCTATCGCCATCACACGCTCTATCCGGGCGGACTGCGCGAAATTTCCGTGCAGGATCAATTCAAAAAGCATCCGGAGCGCGTCATTGAGTTGGCGGTCAAGGGCATGCTGCCCAAAAACAAGCTCGGCAAAGCGATGGCGAAGAAACTCAAGGTCTATGCCGACGGAGCGCACCCGCACACCGCACAACAACCGCAGCCGCTCACGATTGACGTGCGCGCCGCGCAGTAACAACTAGAAGTTCACTGTAAATTTTAAGGATTAAGAGCTGTGGCAGAGATTCAGTATTACGGAACGGGACGGCGCAAAACTTCGACGGCGCGCGTCTATCTAAGACCGGGCGCGGGCGAAATGCGGGTCAATCGTAAGACCTTTGAAGAATACTTCCCCAATCAAGCCCTGCGTATGATTATTCGCCAGCCGTTGACGCTCACCGAGACGGGTAACAAATTCGACATCATCGTAAATGTTGCGGGTGGCGGCCCTGCCGGTCAGGCCGGAGCGATTCGCCACGGCATCACACGCGCTTTGATGGAGTTCAACAACGAACTCCGCCCGGCCTTGAAGCATGCGGGACTCGTCACGCGCGACCCGCGTATCAAGGAGCGCAAGAAGTATGGGCAGAAGGGCGCACGTAAGCGCTTCCAGTTCTCGAAGAGATAATTAAGGCAGTGACCGGGTGACGAGCGGGAAGTGATCATTTAAAAACCACTTCTTGCTCGTCACTCGTCACTGTTTTCGACAAACCATTGCTGCGTCTCGATTGGTTGCTTCACAGTCTGAAGTCCACGCCGACGCGGCGAGTACACTAAACCAATCCAGTTAGAGGAGGCTCTCTTTTGGCAGTATCCGTGACCATGAAAGAACTCTTGGAGGCCGGTGTTCACTTCGGCCACCAAGTCAGGCGCTGGAATCCGAAGATGAAGGAATACATTTTCGGCGAGCGCAACGGCATCAACATTATTGACCTGCAAAAAACGCAGCGCATGTTCCGCGACGCCATCTCGTTCGTGACGAGTTTGATGGGCGAGGATCGAGGGCGCACAATCCTTTTCGTCGGCACGAAGCGGCAGGCGCAGGACGCGATTCGCGAGGAAGCTTTGCGCGCCGGTCAGTACTATATTAATCAACGCTGGTTGGGCGGACTGCTCACGAACTTCCAGACCGTACAGAAATCCATCAAGCGCCTGCGCGACCTCGAAGCGATGCAGACCGATGGCCGCTACGAGATGTTCGTCAAGAAAGAGCGCATCAAGCTCGACCGCGAGCGCGAGACGCTGGAAAAGAATTTGTCGGGCATCAAGAGCATGAACCGTCTGCCCGACGCCATCTTTATCATTGACGTTCGGAAAGAAGAGATTGCCGTCGCGGAAGCGAATCGTCTCGGCATTCCCGTCATTGCCGTGGTTGACACCAACTGCTCGCCCGAAGGCATTGACTACATCATTCCCGGCAACGACGACGCTCTGCGCGCCGTCCGCCTGTTTGCTTCGCGCATCGCCGATGCGGTCGTCGAAGGCCAGCAGATGCGCAGCAAGGATGAAGAGGGCGAAGGCGGCGAGCAGGAACAGCAGGCGACAGCAAACGCCGTAGCGCCCGCCACGACGGACGCCGCACAGGGCGGCACGCATAACCGTGTCGAGACTTCGTCCGTGACGACGCGGCGCGATCCCGGCGCAGAGTCGCAGAATTTCACAGACCTCGGCGCGTCCGCTCCTTCGGCGGAGACGCAAGTCTCGGTTCCCGGCAACATCGGTTTCGGCAAAACCGGACAGCAGCCCGACAGCATCGGCGATCACCCGCAGGCCGGAACGGGCGCGCCCGTTCGCGGAGCGGACGGCTCAGGCGATGGCGCAGCAGAAGCGCCGGGCCAAACGTCTCCCGAACACGAGAAGGGCGCAGAGTCGGTCGGCGCAGCTAAGTAAAAGCGACAGACGAGGGAACACAAGTTTTATTTCGGCGAGCGCAGCCTGACAGTGCGGATGAACCCGCCGGGCTGCGCTTTCTTACAGTCATCAGTAGCCAGCCGTCAGTCATCAGTTAAAGCTTTACAGCCGTGCCAAGTTTTTTTACTGAAAACTGATAACCGACGACTGAATACTATTCAGAGGAGATTTTCGAGTTATGGCGGAGATTACAGCAGCAGCGGTCAAGGCTCTGCGCGAAAAGACCGGCGCGGGGATGATGGAATGCAAGAACGCGCTCAACGAGGCGGGCGGCAGCGAAGATCAGGCGATTGAACTCTTGCGTAAGCGCGGCCTCGCTTCGGCCAAGAAGAAGGAGGGGCGCATCGCCGCAGAGGGCGCGGTCGGCTCTTACATACACATGGGCGGCAAAGTCGGCGTCCTCGTCGAAGTCAACTGCGAGACCGATTTCGTCGCGCGCACAGACGCCTTTCAAACGCTCGTCAAAGACATCGCGATGCACATCGCGGCGGCTGAGCCGCGCTTCGTTACGCGCGAGGAAGTTCCCTCTGACGCCGTTGACAAAGAGCGCGAGATTGCGCGCGCGCAGGCCAAGAACGATCCGAAGAACGCGAACAAGCCCGACCAGGTGATTGATAAGATCGTCGAAGGCCGCCTGAACAAGTTCTACGAGGAAGCGGTGCTGCTCGATCAGCCGTTCGTCAAAGACCCTGCGAAGACGGTCAACGATTTGCTGACGGAAAAAATTGCCGCCACGGGCGAGCGCATCACCGTCCGCCGCTTCTCGCGCTATAAGATGGGCGAGGGATTAGAAAAACGCTCCGAAGATTTCGGCGGCGAAGTGGCCGCGCTGGCCGGTGGTAATCAATCATAAATCCAGAGCAAAGACCGGACAATCTACAGAGATGACGACAGCCCTTGAATCAGCAGCGACAACCGGCACGCCCATCTTTCATCGCATTCTTTTGAAAGCATCCGGCGAAGCTTTGATGGGCGCGCAAAATTATGGCGTTGATGTCGGGGTGGCCGCAGATGTCGCCGAACAGGTGAAGGCCGTGCATGCGCTCGGCGTCGAGGTGGCGATTGTCGTCGGCGGCGGCAACATCTTTCGTGGCGTCTCGGAGAGCGCGGGCAACATGGATCGTTCTTCCGCAGACTACATCGGGATGCTGGCGACCGTGATGAACGCCGTCGTCCTGCAAGACGCGCTGGAAAAGACGGGCGTGCATACGCGCATCCTCTCGGCCATTAATATTCCGCAGGTCGCCGAGCCGTTTATCCGCCGTCGTGCCATCCGTCATTTAGAGAAGGGGCGCGTCGTCATCTTCGCGGGCGGGACGGGTAATCCTTACTTCACGACAGACTCGGCGGCGGCTCTGCGTGCGCTTGAGATTAAGGCTGACGTGATTCTCAAGGCGACCAAAGTTGACGGTGTCTATTCCGCAGACCCCGTCAAAGATTCGACCGCCACGCGCTACGATTGCATCACCTATCAGGAGGTGCTCGAACAGCAACTCAAGTTTATGGACGCCTCGGCCATCTCGCTCTGCATGGATAACCAGTTGCCGATTGTTATCTTCGACATGAAGAGAAGCGGCAACATTATGCGTGTCCTGACCGGCGAAGAGGGCATCGGCACGCACGTCTGCGCGGAAAAACCGAAAAGCAGTGACAGGTGACGAGCGACGAGTGACAAGTCAAAAACTTGTCATTGCTCGTCACTTGTCACTTGTCACTCGTCACTGTTTTTAGGAGAAGGATATGAGCGAGAAGGATGTCATCAAAGAGACGCGACCGAGGATGGATGGCGCGTTGGAAGATTTGAGGCGGAAGCTGGCGACGATTCGCACTGGACGCGCCGCCGTCAGTATTCTCGATTCGATTACCGTCGATTATTACGGCACGCCGACGCCGCTCAGTCAGATGGCTTCGGTGCATGTGCCTGAACCGCAGTTGATTACCGTGCAGCCTTGGGATCAGACGCAGCTTGGCGCGATTGAGAAAGCGATTCGCTCATCCGATTTGGGTTTAAATCCGTCGAACGACGGCAAGATGATACGCGTCCCCATCCCGCCTTTGACCGAAGAACGTCGCAAGCAGCTCGCCAAGCAGGTACATGAAATCGCCGAAGAGCATCGCACCGCCGTGCGTAACGTCCGCCGTGATGCCAACGACCGCCTGAAGAAGATGCTCAAGGACAAGGCCATCTCGGAAGACACGGAACGCGACGCGCTCGAAGAAGTGCAAAAATTGACGAACAGTTATATCGGCAAGATTGACGAACTAGCGAAGAACAAGGAACAGGAAATCTTGAGCGTCTAGCTTTTTGGAGTAGGCGGCGCGGCCTCTTTTCGCCAACCACCAGCCATCAAACAAAAGAGAATCGGCCTTCAAATCGGAGGCCGATTCTCTTTTGTTTTTGCGAAGAGTGTGAGTCCTAAAAGCTGAAGCGCAGAGAGGCTTGAATACGACGATTGCCCGCCGCCGGATTGCCGCCGCCGCCGAAGCCGCCGACGGTTGAGAGCGATTGGTTGAAGTTCGGCGAACTCAAATTGCCGACAGGATTGGAGAAGTTCGTGCGGTTAAGCAAGTTCTGAAAGAAGAGCGAGAAGGTCACGTTGTAACGCTTCTGCTCAGGAATGCCACCGCCGCCCGCGCCGGGAGCGCCGCCCGGCCCGCCTCGCTGCCCGACGACTCCCGCGC
>CAXTRQ010000021.1:0-50377 GCA_964246705.1 uncultured Pyrinomonadaceae bacterium | reverse complement strand
GAAGCCGAGCGCGCGGACGCCGTCGAGCAGCGTCGCCACCGCGGTCTCCGCGTCGTGGGGCGCGCGGTCGACGACGCCGAGCACCGCGAGGACGAGGGCGAACGGCGTGGGCGCGTCGGACGCCGGGGCGGCGTCGGGCGGGACGGCGGAGGCGAGGGGCGTGGACACGGGGAGAACGGGCGGCGCCCTAAGCTACCCGTCCCTCCGCCCCCGCGCGGGCCCCCCCAGGCCCGGTCTTCTTCGACGCCTGAGAGAACGACCATCCGCGCCGCCAACTCGATTGATAAATCTTGTACGGGGCGTGTCTTGTCGTTGACCTCGCCGCGCAAAATTTCTATGCACTCGATAACCTCAAGGGCGTTTCCGGCGGCGTGTCCGAGCGTCTGGTTCATGTCCGTGATGAGCGCCTCTGTGCGGACGCCGCAACATTGCCCGGTCTTGACGAGCGCGCTCGCCAACTCGCGCGCGTGCCCCTCATCTTGCATGAAAGCGCCCGTTCCTGTCTTCACGTCGAGGACGAGCGCGCCGAGTCCTGCGGCCAACTTATTCGACATGATAGAAGCGACGATGAGCGGAATCACCTCGACCGTCTCGGTTGCGTCGCGCAGGGCGTAGAGCTTTTTGTCAGCCGGGGCGATTTCCGCCGTCTGCCCCATCATCGCAAAACCGACGCTCTCTAAAATTCCTCGAAACTCTTCGAGCGAGAGGTTGACGCGATAGCCTCGGATGGCTTCGAGTTTGTCGAGCGTCCCGCCCGTATGGCCTAAGCCCCGCCCTGAAATCATCGGCACGCAGACGCCACAGGCGGCGGCGAGCGGCGCGAGAATCAGAGAGGTCTTGTCGCCGACGCCGCCCGTCGAATGCTTGTCGGCTTCTGGCCGCGAAATGCTCGACAGGTCAAGCACCTCGCCCGAGTGCAGCATCTCTTCCGTGAGCGATTGCTGCTCGGCATCGGTCATCCCGGCAAAGAAGATCGCCATCAACAGTGCCGACGCTTGATAGTCAGCCCATTCTCCGCTCGTCACACCGCGCACAAAAAAGGCTATCTCATCCCTCGATAGTTCGTCCCCGTCGCGCTTTCGACGTATCACGTCCTGTGGTCTCATAAGAATCAAAGGCCGGAGGCCAAAGGTTAGAAGTTAATAGAAAGCAGTTCGTTTTTTAAACTGGCCTCTACTATTTCACGTTCGTTGCAGCAGGACGATGGCCTGCGCCGTCACCGCCAGCCCCGCGCCGACCGAATCCAACTCTTCGCCGGTTTTAGCTTTGACGCTGACGCACTCAATTTCGACGCCGAGCACGTCGGCCAGTTTCCCGCGCATCTCCTGTATGTGCGGGCGCAGGCGCGGGCGTTCGAGCATCACGGTCGCGTCCAGATTGACGATGCGAAAACCTCTCTCGCCCGCCAGCCACATCACGCGCGCCAACAGTTGCAGGCTGTCCGCATCCTTCCAACGCTCGTCGGTATCCGGAAAATGAACGCCGATGTCGCCCTCGCACAACGCGCCGAGCACAGCATCCGTGATGGCATGCGTCAGCGCATCGGCATCCGAATGGCCTTCGCCGCCGCGCTCCGACTCGATACGGATGCCTCCGAGCACAAGCGGTCGCCCCTGCGTCAGACGGTGTGTGTCGTGGCCGATGCCGATCCGATACATAAGTTCAAAGTTCCAGGTTCAAAGTTGAAAGTCGAGGTGCAGGCTCTTTAACTTTGAACCTCGAACTTTGAGCTTTGGGCTAACGCTTCAGCGAGCGCGATGTCTTGGGGGCTGGTAATTTTGATATTGCGTGCGCTGCCTTCGACAATCGAGACGGTTGCGCCCAGCCGTTCGACGAGCGCGCTATCATCGGTCGCTTCCAACTCTTCGGTCAACGCCTGTTGATAAGCGTGCCGCAGGAGGTCGTAGCGAAAACACTGAGGGGTCTGTGCGTGCCAGAGGCGCGCGCGCTCAAGAGTGCGCGTGACGCGCCCGCCTGCGGCCTCTTTAATCGTATCAATGGCGCGTGTTGCAAGGATCGCCGCTCCGTGCTCTGCGGCCTCGCGCACCGTCCGGTCAATTTCTTCGGGGGTTACGAAGGGGCGCACGCCGTCGTGCACGGCGACGATTTCGGCGGTCGCGGCGCGCACTGCACGCAGACCACGCCAGACCGTCTCGACGCGCGTTGCGCCCCCCGCGACGACGCGCGCAAGCTTTCCGATGGCATACTTTTCAGCTTGCTCAAGAAAGCCCGCCACGTCGTTCGCAGGCACGACGACGATTGTCTCTCCGATTGTCTGACATTGCTCGAATCGTTTGAGCGTATGAATGATGACGGGGATACCGCATAGTTCACGAAACTGTTTGGCCTGCTCGCCGCCCATCCGCGTGCCCCTTCCGGCGGCGGCAATAATCGCAACGTTCATAAGAACAGTGACGAGTGACAAGTGACGAGCAAAACCGGGAACAGTTTTTAGTTTTCAGCGAAGAGTGATGAAAGCGAAGCTGTCTTTAACTTGTCACTCGTCACTCGTCACTGCTTTTGCATCAGTCTGCCGCCGTTTCGCCCTCGATGGGGCGCGCGGAAGCGTGCGCAGACGAAGCGCGCGAGTCGCGGTGCATGGCGTTGCGGCGCGTGCCTCCATTGGTCACGTGAATTTCGCCGCTGCCGTTTTCGCGCCCCTCTTCCCAGAGCCGCCCGAAAATCATCTTTCCGGCGGTCGTCTGCAAGACGCTCGTTACGGCGATGTCGGCGTTCTTGCCGATCATCCGTCGCGCGTTGTCAACAACGACCATCGTGCCGTCGTCCAGATAGGCCACGCCCTGATTGTATTCCTTACCCTCTTTCAGAATAAAGACGCGCATCGCTTCGCCGGGTAGCACGACCGGCTTCAGAGCGTTGGCGAGTTCGTTGATGTTCAGGACAATAATGCCGTGAAGTTGCGCCACCTTATTGAGATTGAAATCGTTGGTGACGACGACGGCATCCATCTGCTTGCTTAGTTCGAGCAACTTCAAATCAACTTCCTTGACCGCCGGAAAATCCGTATCCACAACCTGTATGTCGAGCGCGCCGTTGCCTTGCAGGCGGTTGAGCATGTCAAGGCCGCGCCGCCCGCGTTGCCGCTTTGAAGAATCGGGCGAATCGGCGACCTGCTGCAACTCTCTCAGGATGAACTGAGGAATGATAATCGTGCCGCTCAGAAACCCAGTCTCCGCCACATCGGCGATGCGCCCGTCAATGATCACCGAAGTGTCGAGAATCTTCAGGTCGCGCCTTACGCCCTTATCGCTGAAGATGCCGCCCAACGCCGACAGTTCGAGATAATCCCCCTTCGCCGCACCGACCATCAACCCGACGTAGGCCATCAGAAATGCCAGCGCGAGAGTCAAAAAGGTCTTCGTTTCGGCGGTCACCGCGCCGGATTCCTGATGGCTAATTAGCGTCCCGATGAGGAACGCCCCGACGATGCCCATAATCGAGCCGATGGCCGCGCCGATTAAAGTTTTCAAAGAAGCGCGTTGAATACGAATCTCGAAAAGAATGATGGCTCCGGCGATGAGGGCTGCGGCGATGGCGGAACAGAGGTTTGTGGACAGGGCTAAGCAGGCCGGGACGGGGTGCAGAACGTACCCGGCGGCGACGAGGATTCCCGTGAAAACAATTCGGATGAGGGCAGTGTTCATGCGCATGGCGAGAGGATATTAACACGCTCTTAACCTGCGCGTCACCAACTACTATCAGACTGCTCGCAGCTTAGTCGTCAATGTTCTATCGCGGTTTTCCATAGGAGGTCAGGAAGGTTCCCAGATTCAGCCCCGCCGGGCACAGAGATTGAAGTTTTAAATTTCTGAATCTTCAATCACTCAACTTCCCTTCTAAACGAAGAAGGATTTGGAACTATCCGGCGGTGGTGAGAAGCGTCATCGTCTAAAACAGCTCGTCCAGTGCCTCTTCGACCGAGCGCACGCCGACGACGCGGAGGCCGAGGAGGCGTTCGAGACCCGCCGTGTTCGAGACGGGCATGATGATTTTTTTGAAGCCGAGCGCCTGCGCTTCGCGCGCACGCGCCTGTGCCTGCATCGCACCGCGCACTTCGCCCGTCAGGCCGACCTCGCCGAAGACCGCCGTCTGCTCGTCAATCGGCGCGTTCTTGAAACTCGACGCGATGGAGGCGACGACGCCGAGATCAGCCGCCGGTTCGTCAATCTCCAAACCGCCCGCGACGTTAACGAACACATCGTCGCCGAGCAGGTGAAAGCCGACGCGCTTCTCAAGCATAGCAATCAACAGCGCGATGCGATTAGCATCGAAACCTTGCGCCATCCTCCGCCCCGTGCCGTACTTCGAGCTTGAGACGAGCGCTTGAATCTCGACGAGGACGGGACGCGTGCCTTCCATGCAGGCCGTCACGATTGACCCGGCGACGCCCTTGGGTCGCTCCTGCAAAAACATCTCGGAAGGATTCGCCACAGGCTTCAACCCCTCGCCCGTCATCTCGAAGACGCCGAGTTCGTTGGCTGCGCCGAAGCGGTTCTTCGTGGCGCGGATAATCCGATGGTTATAATGCCGCTCACCCTCGAAATAAAGCACCGTGTCAACAATGTGCTCCAAAGCTTTCGGCCCGGCGATGGAGCCTTCCTTCGTGACGTGACCGATGAGAAAGACGGGAATCGTGCGGTTCTTGGCGAGCAACAGAAATTGCCCCGCGACCTCGCGCACCTGCGAGACTGAGCCGGGCGCGTATCCTATTTTTGAAGAATAGACGGTCTGAATCGAATCAACGATAATCGCGCCCGGCTCGGCGCGCTCAATCTCGTCAAAGATGCTTTCGAGATTCGTCTCCGGCAACAGATAGAGGTTAGCGGCTTCGATGCCGAGCCGCTCGCCGCGCATCTTAATCTGCCGCTCAGATTCTTCGCCCGAAACGTAGAGCACGCGCGCGCCCTGCCCGCTCAACTTGTCCGCGACCTCCAGCAGCAGCGTTGATTTTCCGATACCCGGATCGCCGCCGATTAAAACCAGACTTCCCGGCACGATGCCGCCGCCGAGCACGCGGTCGAACTCCGTGATGCCCGAAGAGATGCGCACGTCGTCTTGCGATTCGATGTCGCTGAACGCGACCGGCTTAACTTCTCGCAGGCGAAATCCGCCGCGCGCCGTCACCGCGCCGCCCTGCGTCTGCGTACCCACACGCGCGCGTTCCTCAACGAGCGAATTCCACTCGCCGCAGTCCGGGCACTTGCCCAACCACTTGCGCGACTGACTTCCGCATTTCTGGCAGACGTAAACCGTCGCCGTTGCTCTTGCCATTTAACCCTTCCCCCTGACGAATTGATGTTGAGAATTAGATGCGGCAAGACGCGGATTTATAGCAACTCTCTTATCTTTTCCGTCGGGCGACCGAGCACGGCGCGCGCGCCGCGTTCAACGATGGGACGCTGAATCAGTTCGGGACGCGCGACCATCGCACGGATAATTTCGTCGTCTGAAACTGTCGGCTCTCTTAAGTTGAGTTCTCTATATGCAGCCTCGCCCGTGCGTAGAAGTTCGCGCGGTGTGATGCCCATTTTGCCGATTAGCTCGCGTAATTTCTCTTCGCCGAGCGGGGTGATAACGTAGTTGACCTTCTCAAATTCGATGCCGCTCTCACGGAGCAGGCGGTCGGCCTCACGGCACTTGCTTCAGGTCGGCTTTTCGTAGATGGTAATCTTATCGTCGTCCATCCTCTTTGTGCTCCTTCGCGGGAATCAATGGTCTTCCGCTTTTTCTTCGATCTCAAGAATGTCGCCTTCGGTGAAGAGATATGTTCGCATGTGCTTGTCGAAGACGGGATTGATGCGGCGCAAGTATTCGAGCGCCATCATGGCATGCTCAATCTCTTCGTCGCGGTTGTGTTCGAGGATGCGGCGGAGTTGGTCATCTCCAGTCGCCTGCGCGCGCTGGTTGTACCAATCAACCGCTTCCAGTTCTTCCTGTACAGACTTTACGGCGCGCGAAAAGTTGCGCGCCAACTCGCTCATCTGAGCGTAATCCTCATGCCATTCCGCACTGGTTGCCAAGGCTTTCGTCCTCCATCAAAAGTATCAATTCGCTCTCTGCACTTCATCGTAGAAGATACGTGTGCAAAGTTCAAAGTTGAAACCCTCGTCTTCGACTCTGAACTTTGAGATTGCTTATCTCTCTTCCTCTTCGCGCCTTTGCTTCTCCGGCGTGAAACTTATTCTCACGCCAAGACGACAAGACGTTAAAGGCGCGAAGAAGGAAAGCTGAGTGATTGAAACCCGCTCTAATTTTTGGGAACAAGATACGACCTGACGGTGTCCAATTTTCTGTATGAGGCTTCCCCGCGACCCGTTGGCACCGGCAAGAGGGAGGATCAGTGAAAATGTTTGGAAACTTAATCGAATCAGGCTCGCACCGACGGGATTACAAGCGGAAGGGTAAATTTTTTCTCGGCACGCTCGTCTTTTATTCCGCGCTCATGATAGCCGCAGGCATCGGCAGTATCTACGCCTACAACGTCAGCCTCGACGATCAGAATCAACTTGAATTAACGGCGATGCTGCGCTTTCCGACCGCCCCCGCGACAGTCGAACCCGAACACCGTGTCGAGCCGAAGGCTACCGGCAGCAGCAGCCCAAAGGCACAGGCCGTCACCGTCAAGGAAGTCTCCGTGATGACGCCTTACGATGAACACAGGCAGTTGGCAAGCAAGGAGACGCCCACGCTGGCACCTAACATTCCCTTCAAAATCGGCACGGAAAACATCATCCCTGTTGAGATCGGCATCCCCGGCAATAACAACAAAAACCCCGGAGTCTCAGGCCACGGCGACTCGCCTGTGATCGTTCCGACGGACGAGGCTCCGGCGCGCCGACCTGTCGAGCTGACCCCTACTCCGAAAGTCGAAAAGCCGCCGCAGATGATTAAGCTTCCAAGCAGCGTGATTAGCGGCAAAGCGATTTCCAAGCCCGCGCCGACTTACCCGCAGATTGCCAAAGCGGCACACGTCTCCGGCACGGTCGCCGTCCAGATTGTGATTGACGAACGCGGCAGAGTGATTTCCGCGCAGGCAACCAGCGGTCACCCGCTCCTCCTGCCAGCAGCGGTGCAGGCTGCTCTCCGCGCACAGTTTTCGCCGACGCTCCTTTCCAACCAGCCCGTCAAAGTCTCCGGCGTCATCACCTACAATTTTGTGCTCAACTAACCGCCCGCCCCTCCCGCGAACCAAAAAGAGGCGACCGCAAGCATCAACGCTGCCGGTCGCCTCTCCTGCCACATCTCTCCGTTTGTTTCTCTCTATCTCACGGCGTTCAGATAACGGCGCGGCACGCGCGCGCTAATGCCGCAGGTGACCTCGTAAGAGAGCGTGCCCGCCGTCCGCGCGATGTCTTCAGCCGGAACGGCGAGTTGACCGTCCGCGCCGACGAGCGTCACTGTGTCGTCCGACTCGACGCCTTCGATGTCCGTCACGTCGACGAGCGTTAAATCCATCGAGATGCGCCCGACGACCGACGCGTATGTGCCGCGCACAATGACGCGCCCGCGATTCGAGAGCGCGCGCATATAACCGTCGTGATAACCGATTGGCAACGTCGCCACCAACGTTTCGCGCGAGGCTTCAAATGTGCAGCCGTAGCCGAGTGTCTCGCCTTTCGGCACGCGCTTCAAAAGGGTGATACGCGAACGCACAGACATTACCGGCCGCAGCGCCGGACTCGCGTCGAGCGGCGGCAGGATGTCGCGCCATAAACCGTAGAGCACGCCGCCCGGTCGCACCATGTTGCCCCACGTCTCCGGGTGCGCGAAAGTCGCCGCAGAGTTCGCCATGTCCTGAAAAGTCGGCTGATGCCCGTGCGCGCGAAATGCTTCGAGGGCTTCGCGGTAGCGCGTCACTTGCTCGCTTGTGAAACAGTCACGGTCAGGATCATCCGCGACGGCGAAGTGCGTCATCAGACCGTCGACGCGGAGGTTCTTAAACTCGCGCAGCTTTTCCGCAAACTCCGCCGCTTCACGGTAGCGCACGCCGAGCCGTCCCATGCCGGTATCAATCTTGACGTGAATATCGGCTAACACTCCGGCCGCGCGCGCCGCCATGTCCAGAGCCTTCGCCATGTCGAGGCGATAAACCACGGGCACGAGACGCTCGCCGATGCAGGCGGCCTCCTGCCCTTCCCAACAACCGCCGAAGCAGAGAATCGGCTGCACAACTCCGACGCGGCGCAACGCGATGCCCTCCTCCGGCGTCGCCACGCCGAACCAGTCCGCGCCCTCGCGCGCGAGCCTGCGGGCGCACTCGACCGCGCCATGCCCGTAGGCATCCGCCTTGACGACCGCCATGACCTTCACTTCCGGCGCGACCCGGCGACGCACAATCTGAAAGTTCGCCGCCAACGCGTCCAGATCAATCTCCGCCCACGTCGGGCGCATGCCCCTCAGTTCCGTTGCGCTCATGATCTATTCGACGCCTTCAACTCTTTCCGGCCGCGCTCCAAATCCTTCGACCATATAAAATCAGACCGCCACACCCGAAGAGGCGGCGGTCTTCTATGATTTGCCAACTGCGAGGTTTGCCCAACGCGCTCGACGGCAAGCGCGCTCTACTTTCAGCGCCTTTATTCGCGCCACATGTTTTCAAAGCGTGTGAACTCTTTCAGGAAGGCCAACTTGACCGTGCCCGTCGGGCCGTTGCGCTGCTTGGCGATAATCAGTTCAGCGATGCCTGCGTTCTCTTCCGTGCGCGTGTACTGCTCCTCCCGATAGATGAAGGCGACCACATCCGCATCCTGCTCGATCGCCCCGGATTCACGAAGGTCTGCCAACTGCGGGCGATGATCTGTGCGTGATTCGGGCGCGCGCGAAAGCTGTGAGAGCGCGACGAGCGGTACATTTAATTCTTTCGCCAGCCCCTTCAACTCGCGCGAAATCTGCGACACTTCCTGCTGCCTCGATTCCGAGCGCCGCGACGAGCCGGACATCAGTTGCAGATAGTCAACGACAATCAGATCGAGTCGCTTCTGCTCGGCTGCGAGACGCCGCGCCTTCGCACGCATCTCCAACACGGAGATGCCCGGCGTGTCGTCAATATAAATCTTCGTCTCAGCCAGCGTACCGAGCGCCCCGGCGAGCCGCGCCCATTCATCGCGCGAGAGAAAGCCACTGCGGAAACGGTGCGCGTCCACACGCCCCTCCGAACAGAGCATGCGCATCACCAGAGACTCTTTCGACATCTCCAGAGAGAAAACACCGACGACCGCTCCGGCCTGTATCGCCGCGTTCTGCGCGAGTGTCAGACACAAGGAAGTTTTTCCCATTGACGGGCGAGCGGCGACGATAATCAAGTCGGCAGGCTGAAGGCCGGAGGTCATCGTGTCCATTTCGGTGAAGCCGGTTGTCAGCCCCGTCAGCATGGCGGAGCGTCCCGCCATTTCCTGAACCTTTTCGAGCAGTTGATCGGCTACCGGCTTGACGTGCGAGAAGCCCTGACGGGTGCGCTCGTCTGCGAGCGCGAAAATCATCTGCTCGGCGTGGTCGAGAATCATCTCGGCATCGTCCTCTTCCTCCAGAGCCTCGCTTGTAATCTTGTTGGAGACGCGGACGAGTTGGCGCAGCAGCGATTTCCCGCGCACCAGTTTCGCGTAGGCCGCGACGTTGTTGAAGTGCGGCAGGCCGTAGGTCAATTCGGAGACGAACGCGATGCCGCCAACCTGCTCTAGCACGCCCTCGCGCCTGAGTTCTTCGCCGAGCAGGATGGGATTTATCTCCGCGCCGCGTTCGCTCAAACTAATCATCGAGCGGAAGACGAATTGATGCGCGCGGATGTAGAAATCGTCGGGCTTTAGGAGTTCGATGGCCTGATTGATCAGGGCATTGTCGAGGATGATCGCTCCAAGAATAGCTCGCTCGCTGTCGGCGCTGTGCGGCAGCGGGCGTTCGAGCATCTGTTCGCGCGTTGCGTCTATCGAGCCAAAATTTGCCATCGGGAGATTCGGCCTAAAACGTGTCTGGAAGGATAAAGAAAAAGCGGCTGCCGTGCGTGTCGCCTCCGTCTATCCTTGACGAAGGAGCGCGCATCAGCAGCCGCGCCGTCCCTGTTTATACTACATGACCGGCGGAGGCGACAATAGTAGAGTTCTGGACGCACCCGCTTTTGTCTTGAGGTCTAACTAAGCCTCTGCGGCTTCGCCCTCGACTTCGTTCGACTCCGTGTCGGGAGCAGCATCAGTTTCAGCCGTCTCAGGTTCCGGTGCGGCGGCGACGGCCTTCGACTTCGCCGTGGTTGCCGCGCCGCCCTCGCCCGTCACGACCACGGGGATGTCAATCGTCACCTCGCGGTGGAGGCGGACGCCCACCGTGAAGTCGCCCGTCTCTTTAATCGGTTCGCGCAGGTGAATGCGGCGGCGGTCAATCTCAAAGCCCTTGGCTTGCAGCGCCTCGGCGATGTCCATCGAAGTCACAGAGCCATAGAGCATACCGTGGTCGCCGACTTTGCGCTCGAAGTTCAGACTCAGAGACTTCATCAAAGCGGCCTGCCCTTCGGCGGTCGCACGCTCCGTCGCTTCCTTGCGTAAGAGCGCGGCGCGCTCCTGCTCGATCTGCTTGACGTTTGAAGCGTTCGCCTCGACGGCGAGTTTGCGCGGCAGCAGGTAGTTGCGGGCATAACCGGCTCTGACCCTCACGATTTCGCCGCGCGCGCCCAGATTGTCCACGTCTTCGCGCATAAGAACATTTGTGTTTGCCATTTCTCTCCTAACCTTTCTCCTCAGTCGGCGGCGTATGGAAGCAGCGCAATATTGCGCGCGCGTTTGATGGCTTCGGCCAACATCCGTTGGTGCGGCGCGCAGGAACCCGAAATGCGGCGAGGCATCACCTTGCCGCGCTCCGGAATGTAGGGTTGCAGCAAATTCGCATCCTTGAAGTCAATGATGTCAACTTTATCGAGGAAGAAGCGACACACTTTGCGCCGTCGCATGCGCCCGCGCGCGCCGCCGCGCCCGCCGCCGCCGCGCCCACCACGGTCGCCATCATCGTCCATATCAAAGTCGCGCTCGCGATCATTGTTAAAATTTCTCGACATAATCTTTCTCTCTATTCTCTTTAGAAGCGACCGTCTCGACCGCCCGACGCTTCACTCTTCAACGAGGAGCGCGGGGAAACTGTCGAACCGACGCGGAAAAGCCATGAGGCTATGCGGAACACGTTCGTTCAGGTGTTCACGCCTACGCATCCTCGTCCGACGGCGAAGCCGCCGCTGATCCTCTCGCGCCGCCGCCGGAATTAGACGAACCCGCGACTCCGAAGGGACGCTTCGCCGCCTTACGCGCGCGGCGCGCCCTGAGTTTCTCTGCACGGCGACGGTCTTCGTCCACGCGCACCGTCAGATAGCGCAGCACTTGGTCGCTGACGCGCATACGGCGTTCGAGTTCCGCGATTTCGCGCCCTGTGCCCTCGACCTCGAAGAGGATGTAGATGCCTTCGGTCTTCCGACCGATGCGATAGGCGAGCGAGCGTCGCCCCATGTTCTCGTTTTTAGTGATTGTGCCGCCCTGTTCGGTGACGGTGTGTTGAAGGTTGTCCGTCAGGCGTGTGATGTCTTCATCCGACGTGTCGGTGTCAATGATGAAGAGAACTTCATAGATTCTCTGTTCAGCCAAAATCATCCTCCTTTTGGATGTCAAGCCTCAGCCCGTGTCGGCTGAAGCAAGGAAGAAATAGTTTTCAGTTTTTAGGTTTATGTCTTTACTAAAACTGAGAACTAGTTGTATTGCGTCATTGCTTTGTCAATGCCGTCGCGAACGACGGCGCGAAGCGCGTCAGCGCTCCGCTCTAAAATTTTTTCAACTTCGACGCGTTGCGCGGAGGGGAATCTTTCCAGCACAAAGCGCGCCGTGTCTGCGACCGGATGCTCCGGCGCGATGCCGATGCGCAGGCGTATGAACTCATCTGACTTGAGCGCGGCGATGATGCTTTTCAAACCCCTCTGGCCGCCGCTCGACCCGCGCGGGCGCAAGCGTATCGTTCCGAAGGGCAGCGCGATGTCGTCGCTGATAACCACGAGGTCTCGCGCCGGATCGAGCGCCTCGCGTTTGTGCAGCAGGCACGCCACCGACTCGCCGCTCAAATTCATGTAAGTCTGCGGCTTGACCAACTCAATCGTCCGGCCTTCGAGTTCTGCGCGTCCGACCAGCGCGCGGCACTCTGCGCGCTTCACCTCTCGCCCCGCCTGCCGCGCCAGCACGTCAACCAGCATGAAGCCGAGATTGTGGCGCGTCCATTCATACTGCGCGCCCGGATTGCCCAGCCCGACGATAAGCATGAGAAAAACTTAAAGATGAAAAGGTTAAAAAAGGAGAGGGGTAAGAGGGATGACATATGAATGTTGATGATTTCTTCATGCCATGTTCCCTTTTCACCTTTTTCCCATTTACGCCTCTTCGTCTTCCTTCTTGCCCTTGCCGATGACTTCCGGCTCGGCTGGCGTCTCTTCGCCGAGACCGGCGGCCACAGGCTCTTCCTCTTCACGAATGACGCCGACGGTGGCAATCACTGTGTCGGGCGCAGTTAGAATCTCAATGGTCTCGCCCGCGTGAATATCGGAGACGTGCAGCACATCATGGATGCCGAGATTGCTGACATCAATGTTGATGGCGTCGGGAATGTCTCGCGGCGGGCAGCGAATATCGAGTTCGCGCGCGAGTTGTTCGAGCACGCCGCCCTCTCTGACGCCCGCCGCTTCACCCGTGAGATGCAAGGGGACAGTGATTTCAACCTTCTCACCGTGCACGAGACGACGCAGGTCTGCGTGGATGAGACGACCGCGCACAGGGTCAATCTGGCGGTCGAGGAACAGCACCTCGCTGGGGCCGACGCCTTCGACATCGAGCGTAAAGATGGTGTTATGCCCGCTCTCGGAACGAAGAATCGCGGCGAGTTCTGCCAGCGGTGCGGCGGCTGAGACAGATTCGCCCCCGCCTCCGTAAAGCGTGAGCGGCACAAGCCCTCTCACACGTAGCCGACGCGAATCGTTTTTCCCGCGCACTGTAATCTCTTGTCTATCTGCCATAATCTTACTCTTTCTGGTTTGCTCCTAAGTTTTTGCCCTTCCCTAGACGAAGAGCGAAGAGACGCTCGTCTCTTCATGGATAGACTTGATCGCTTTCGCCAGAAGCGGCGCGATACTCAAAACCTTAATCTTCTCAAGACTGCACGTCTTCCCTTGAAGAGGAATCGTGTTGGTCGTCACCACCTGCTCGATATCCGAGCCTTGCAACTGCTCGCAGGCTTGACCCGACAAAACCGGATGCGTAAAGCACGCATGAATACTGTCGGCTCCGGCTACGCGCAACGCGCGCGCGACCTTCGTCAGCGAACCGCCCGTGTCGCACATATCGTCAACAATCAAACAACTGCGCCCGCGCACATCTCCGACGACGTTCATCACTTCAGCCACGTTGGCCTTCTCGCGCCGCTTGTCGCACAGTGCGAGTTGGGCAGGGCTTCCGTCGAGCGACTTCAAGCGTTTGGCGTAAGCGCGTGCGCGTTCCGCGCCGCCCGTATCGGGCGCGACAACCGTCAAATTCTGTACCGGATTCGCCTCGTAATGTCCGATCATCACAGGCGCGGCATACAGGTGATCTACCGGAATATCGAAGAAGCCCTGAATCTGCGCCGCGTGTAAATCCATCGTCAAAACCCGGTCCGCTCCGGCGGTCGCAATCAGGTTCGAGACCAGCTTGGCCGAAATCGGCACACGCGGGCGATCCTTCTTGTCCGAGCGCGCGTAACCATAATAAGGAATCACCGCCGTCACACGTTCCGCCGACGAGCGACGAAAGGCGTCGAGCATGACGAGCAACTCCATCAAGTTCGCATCGGTCGGCGGGCAGGTCGGCTGAACGATAAAAACATCGCCGCCGCGCACGTTCTCGGTAATCTGGAAATTGAATTCCCCGTCCGAGAAACGCCCCGTCGTCGCGCTGCCGGGATCACAACTCAGGTAATTGCAAATCTCCTCGGTCAAAGGCCGGTTGGCATTGCCGGAGAAGACTTTGATGCCGCCAGTTGTCGCCATAAAAGGTTCAAAGTTCAAAGTTAAAGTTCAAGATTTCAGTCGGCGCTTTGAACTTGAAATCTTGAACTTTGAACTTTTGAAGATTGGCTGGGGCGGAAGGATTCGAACCTACGAATGCCGGATCCAAAGACCGGTGCCTTACCACTTGGCGACGCCCCAACTTCTATCTCGCGCGGCGCGCGAATGAATCTATAAAAGCGCAGCGCAGTTGCCGAGAGCTTTCAAATATTCAGCCCGCGATTGCGTCCCGCAGAGAAAAACCTGCCAGCGCGTCTCATTCCTCAAAGATTCTGCGGCGCGCTCTAAAAGTTCCCGGCTCTTAAACACGCCAAAGACGCTTGAGCCGCTTCCTGCTAACAACGCGCAATCTGCGCCCGCTTCAAGCAGCTTATCCCTCGCGCGCTGAACTTCGGATTCGAGTCGGAAAATTACAGGCTCGAAATCGTTGTGCATCACCTTACACACCGAATCTGCAATTTGAGCCTCTGTGCGCGAAACATGCAGAATAACGGCGCTCTCGGCCTTTGTCAAGGCAGGCGCATTCAACGCTTTATAAGCTTCCGCAGTCGAAACTTTGACATCCGGCGTGACGACCAGCAGATGTGCCTTCGGGACATCTGCGAGCGGCGAGATGTCCGTCCCCAAACCCTCTCCGCGCGCCGTCCCACCCGTCAGAAAAAAAGGCACGTCAGCCCCCAACCCCGCGCCGATGGCGGCTAATTACCCTCTGTTTGTCTCAATTTCCCACCGCCAAGCCAGACCGAGCAGCGCGATGGCCGCATCCGTCGAGCCGCCACCCAATCCCGCCTGTGCAGGGATTCTCTTGTCGAGCTTAACCCGCGCGCCGCCTCGCGCTCCGAAGCTCGCGCGCAGAGCCGCACCCGCGCGCAACACTAGATTATTTTCATCTGTGGGAATGTCAGACGCGTCGCAGTCCAGTTCAAGCCGTACGGAGTCGAGCGGCTCGAAAGTTAGATTGTCATGCAAGGTGATGGCCTGAAAGACGGTGCAAATTTCGTGGTAACCGTCCTCGCGTCGCCCCAGCACGCGCAAGTGCAGGTTAATTTTGGCGAAGGCCGGAAGCGTGAATTTCTCTTTTAACACAGCGAAGCGGCTGGCCTCTCTGAAAAATTTCGAGCGCCAGCCGCCGTAGTTCAAATGGAAGACGAGAAACGTCTAGCGCGTCATAAAGACTTGTGTGAAAAAGACCCGTCCGTCCGTCGTCCGCGCCATGCCGAGTCCGGCATGCGTAAATTGCCCGTTTAGAATGTTATCGCGATGCTTATCGGAGTGCATCCACCGCTCGACGACAAACGCCACCGGATCATCATAGCCCTGATTATACGCGATGTTTTCCCCCAACGCCCTCCAGCCATGCACGCCGAGCGCGTCGGCGCGTCCAGTCGTATCTAAACCGTCTTTATCAACGTGGTTGAGAACCCCTTGCCGCGCCATATTCTCCGAGTGATAACGCGCCATCCGCGTCAACTCGCCGTCCAAGATAAGCGGTTTTTGACCGCGCGCGCGGCGTTCGTCATTGATGAGATCGAAAGCTCGCCGTTCGTCACCGTTGGCGGCGAGGGTGATGGCGGCACGCACGGGCGCAGTGGTTGAAACCGGAATCATTCTGACCGCCGAAATCATTCGCGGACGCGTCTGAGTTGGAACTTCCACACGCGAAGTTGATAAAAGACGCGCGACCGGACGCGCAGTAGCGGCGGGTTTGGAATTTCCCGTAGCAAAAACCGCGCTCGTTGCCAGAAGAATGCCGCCGGAGAAATAAAGTGCTCGGCATAAGCCTTTTCTTGCAATAGTTAAGGGGAATCGTCGGGCTAACTTCATCAGGGGAACGCTCCTCGAAAATAATTAAAACTTGGCTCTGGGGACGCCCTAAACACTTCGACCGTATGTGGGGCAGACGGTCAAGATGTTGATGATTGTAAAACATAGTTTTTACCAAGTCAACCACTGTTTTTCACAGTGGTTTTCCGCACGGATCGCCGGGGCAGGCAACAAGTGTTTATTTATTAATGGTTTAGGGAGAAAAGACGCGATTGATAAGGCGAGCAGTGCTATGTGGTTAATTTAACAGCGATGCTCGCTAAAACGTTCGCGGAAAGGCAGGGCTACTTTACCCGTGGTCGCTTCACAACGGCAAGCTTTATTTCGTGCCGCCGTTTAATTTCGCTTTGAGACGTTCGGTTTCGGCTGTTTCGAGAGATAAGGAGAGCGCTTTTTGCCAAGCGGCGCGCGCCTCGACGGTTTTGCCGCGTCTCTGAAAGAGGTCGCCCAGATGCTCTTGAATCGCGCCCCTCGACGGGCTGCGGCGTGCGGCGTCGCTTAAATATCGTTCGGCGGCGTCGAGTTTACCGAGTTTGAAATAAATCCAGCCGAGGCTGTCGAGGAATGAAGCATTCTGCGGCTCGGCGCGCACGGCGCGTTGAATCAGACCGAGGGCTTCGGCCAACCGTTCATTACGCTCTGCGAGAAAGTAGCCGAGATTATTGAGAGCCGTCGCGTTGTTCGGCTCTTTGACGAGAATCTGTCGGAGCGTCTCTTCGGAGCCTTTGGCATCGCCTGCGCGTTCCTGTATGGATGAGAGCAACGCGAGCGCCTGATTAGTGAGCGCGGGGCGATCCCTCTGCACCAGTTCGAGCGCTTTGCGAGCAGCTTCGACGGCCTCGCTGCCGCGCTTGGCCTGCGTCAAGAGTCTGGCGATGGCAGCGTACTCATTGAAATCTTCGAGCGAGCCTTTCAGACGCGCGCGATGAATTCCCACCGCCTCGTCAACGCGACCCAGTTCGACGAGCGTCGTGGTCTGTAGCTGTAAAAGCTCCACGTCTTCGGGATGGCGCGCGATGGCGGCTTTTGCGGTTTCGAGAGCCTCAAGGTGTTTGCCCTGCTGGCGGAGAAGAGTGATCTGCTGAATGTCTGCGGTTGTGTCGCCATCGCCGAGCAGTCGCCGCATCCGTTCGACAGTGGCGAATGCTTGCTGAGTCTGTCCCGCACGTCGCTGAAGTATGACGATGCTTCGCAGAACGATTGTGGCTAAGTCTCGATCTTTTTCTGCGGTGAGCGGCGCGTCGCCGATGCGGCGCGCTTTCAACAAATCTTCATAGATAGCGATGGCCTCGGCGTAGCGCAAGTTGTCGCCGTAAATGCCTGCCAGTTGTACTTGCAGTGCAAGCCGTTCGCGTTCGTTTGCTTTACGTGCTTGGATGCCTGCGCGCAGAGTTGAGATAGAATCTTCGATGCGCCCTGCACGCGCATGAACGCGTGCGAGGATGCCGACGGCAGTGGAGTTCTTCGGATTGGATTCAACTATCCGGCGAAGTTCGGCGATGATGCTTGCATCGTCATCGCCGCTTACTTCAAAAGCTTCGCCGAGCAATTCGAGATAACGCGGGTTCCCCGGCTCAAGCCCCATCGCCAGCCGGATTGAGGCGATGGCATCTCTCGTCCGACCCGTCCGCAGGAAAACTTCGCCGAGGCGCGCATAAGCCGCATCGGTCGTCAGTTCACGGCCTTTGGTGATGACTTGATAGAAGCGGCCTTCGACGGGCGGCGCAGCTTCCGTCCAATGCTTCAAAGCTTCGATGGCTTCAGTTTCACGCTCTGACGCAAGATAAAACTCTCCGAGTAAAGCCCAAGCTTCGGCGTCGTTCCCGCGCAGGCGTAAGACCTCTCGAAGTTCGATAATCGCACGCGCGGCGAGAGACTTATCAATGGCCTCTTCGGCGAGATTACTTTTAATCGTGTAGATGCGCGAGAGGATGCGGTGGCCGCCGAAGTTGTTTTTATCAACGCGCGTGGCCGTTGCGGCTTCGCGTTCGGCTTCCGCCAGATCGTCGAGAAAGAAGAAAGCGATTTCGGCCAGCGCAGTGTGGGCTTCGGAGAGCGTCGGGTCGAGATCGGTCGCCTGTTTGAAAGCACTCTGCGCCTGTCGCAGAGCTTCGACGGTCAGGCTTCCGCTATGGGAGATTGCATAGTGCCGCTGCCCTTCAAGTAATTTGGCGTAAGCCTGTGCGCGGCGTTCGCGTGGCGACAATTCTTGTTGCGCTGTTGATTGACCGGAGGCGGCAGGAGCGGCGGTCTGTATCGGAGCAGTTTGGGCAGGCGTCGGCGAGGGTTCTACGACTATGCTCTGCGCGACGGCGAGCGTCGAGACGAAGATGGCGCAAGACAGCATGCAGACCGTCCTCACCGGCAGCGCAGCATGGCGAGAGTCAGGCTTCACGTGAGTGTTCCTTTCGCCGTCGCCCCCTTATTCACCGCGCCGTTGTTCTGTCGAGTCAACTCCACCTCTCGCTCCCATGCGGCGCGACGCGGATATACATAGAGAAGAACGGCGAGGGCGATCACTGCGGCGCGGAGTATATCGAATTTATCGCCCGTCATCGAAGTGATAATTAATCCTATGATAGCGATAGCTTCACCAATCGCACCCGTCACAAAGGTTGTTTGTTGAAGCGTTGCGAGCAGTCCCGTCTCGCCTCTCAGAGAGGCGATGTCTTGCAGCCGCGCGGCGGAGAATCGCGTACGCCGCAGAGTGATTGCGCCGAGTCCAAAGACCACGATGCTGATGCGCAAAGCCCAGATGAGCGTCGGGTCTGGCGAACGCGGCTCGAAGGCGATCACGCCTGTCCAGACGAGGGCGGTCACGGCGACGACAAACCACATCATCGACAGGACGGGGATCATCGCCTTGCGATGATAGAGCGCCACTTCATCCTGTCGGGCTTCAACTTTTGGTGTCACCTTGAGAATCCTTTACCGGCAGAGAATCGAGCGAGCCGCTCGGCGGCGGCGCACATCACTGAAGAGGATGAAAAATTCTAACACCCGTTTTATCCCTTGAGCAAACAGCGCGGTTTTGTCGTCGAGCAAAGCGAAGGGCGTTTGACTCTTTTCAGTCAGTCAAACGCCCTCCGGTAAAATCGAATCAATTTAATCCGTCACAGATTTATGGCCGTTCGCCGCTTGCAGGCGGAGGAGTCGCGGGCATGGTCGGCTGCGTGGCGGGCGGTCTGGACGGGTCAACGCCGCTCTTCGGCGGGCCGGGCTGCGTCGGCTGTATCGTCGGGGTGTTTTTCTGCTGCGGCGTAGGGTTCGGCAGAGGGGTGACGGGGCGCGCCGGGCCAATGCGCTGTGCCGGAGTCGAATCGGGCACTGTGCCGTCGCCACGCCGGATGGCCTCTTCCATCAAATCGCCGCCCTTACTGCTAGTGCCGATGAGAATACCGTTTTTATCAACGGTGACGGGCGTAATACCGAGCACTTCCTGCTTGAGTTTTCCGAGCATGCCCGGTTCCGGCTGCGGTTGGAAATTCATCCTCGTCTGGTCAGGATCAGGCGTCGGTGCGCCAATATTGGTCAACTGCTCGCGCGCTTTATCGAGATACTCGCTGTTCGGAAAGTTGCGCACGAGTTCTGCAAAATACTTCGCGGCTTCGTCAGGCTCCTCTTCAAAGACGTAAGTCTGTGCGAGTTGAAAGAGCGCGCGATCCCTGTGCTCATAATCTGGATACTTGTCCACCACGTCGCGGTAACGCGACTGCGCGCCCTTCGGATTGGAAGCCTTGCCCTGCAAATAACGGTTGAAATATTGATTGCCAACCAGCATGTCGTGCGTCGCCAGATTGTTTTGCACTTCGCGCAGCCTGATTTCTGCTTCGGGTCGCAGAGAGGTTTTCGGGAACTGCTGCAAAAGAACTTTCAGGCGTTGCTCAGCTTTGCGCGCAGACGTTACATCGCGGTCGGGCAACCCCATCCGGCGCATCTCGACTTCCGCGATCTTCAGCATGACGTTGTCGGCGAGCGGGTCGGTCGGGAAGAAGGTCAGCCAGTCCTGATAAGCCTGCGCGGCCTGTATCAGCGCGCTCGTTGTGCCTTCCAGATAGAAGGTGTCGGCGATGGCGAGTTTGGCGAGCGGCAGGAAGGGCGAATCGGGATAGGTCGTGATGATGACGTTGAAGAGCGCGCGCGCCGTTTCAAAATTGTCGTCGCGCGCTTCCTTGACGGCGTCCTGAAAAAGTTGGCGATCACGTCCGGGCGCGACCGTGCCGATTAGTTCATCATACTTATCGCCGCCGCCGCCGAAGATGCGACCAAATAGCCCGCCCTTCTTCTTTTTCTTCTTCGCCTCTGCGCTTGTGCCCGCAACATCGGCGGTGTCGGTGCTGCTGCGGTCGCCAATCGTCGCACGCATCCCGGCCTGCACACGTATATCAATGTCGTTGACGGAGGTCTCCAATTTATCGAGGAGCGCCGGGTCGTAACGCTCTGCGCGCTCCTGTTTGCCGCGCACGTCCATCAGGTCTGCGAGGACGTTGCCGACCTCCTTTTCCAATCCTCTCAAGCGTGTGCGCGAGTCGTCGGCTGCCTGCTCTTTCGACGATGAATCTTTGGCGTTGAGACCGGCAATCGCGCTGTTGAGCGTGCGGCGCATCGTTTCAAGGCGCGAGCGCATAACCTCGATGCGCTGTGCCGGTGTGGCCTGTACAGAAGCGACGGACGCTCCCTCGGCGCAGACCGGCGCGACCAACATCAATCCGCTGCATAAAACAGCCGCACACAAGACAAACTGTACGACATTGCGAAAACGCATTCTTTAAATCCTCCAAAACATTTTTGACTTGCGATTTTTGATTTGCGATTGAGAGACGGGTTGAAATCTCAATCCAAATTCTTTAAGCAAAAATCTGAAATCGCAGATTCGTCAGGCCATCTGCACCGACGCATTGAGTAGGTCACGGACAGCGCGCCCCGGATCGTCCGCGCCGAAGACAGCCGTCCCGGCTACCATAATCTCGGCACCAGCGGCGGCGACCTCGGCGATATTGCTTCGATCTATTCCACCGTCAATCTCGATGCGCGTACTCAAGCCGCGCTCTTCAATCATCCGGCGTAGGCGTCGGACTTTCTCAATTGAAGTCGGGATGAATTTCTGCCCGCCAAAACCCGGATTGACCGACATCACCAGCACGTAGTCAGCAAACGGCAGAGCCTCTTCCAGCGCCGCGAGCGGCGTCGCCGGATTGATGACGATACCGGCCTTCGCGCCGCGCGCTTTGATGCTCATCAACGTGCGGTGAATGTGCGGGTCAATCTCGATGTGCACAGAGACCATCTGTGCGCCCGCTTCGATGAATTGCTCGGCATAGCGTCCCGGCTCGGAAATCATTAGATGCGTGTCGAGGGGCAGTCGGGTTGCGCGCGCCAGTGAACGAACGACGGGCAGACCGACCGTAATATTGGGCACGAAATGGCCGTCCATCACGTCAACGTGAATCACGCCAGCGCCGCCGCGTTCGACGGCTTCAATCTCCGCGCCGAGGCGCGTGAAATCGGCGGATAGAATTGAGGGTGCGATTTCAACCATACGATTTTCCATCCCCTTTTCGAGTTCCGCGAGGCAGTGGCCTCCGGCAGTCAGAGATGGCGAGCGGGCGAATGCTTCGACGGACGACAATTAACGTGGCGGCGGCCTGTTGGCGTTGCGCGTGCTGTTTGAGTTGGTGTTCGCGTTCCGGTTGCGCGTGCTGTTTGCATTCGCGGGGCGATTGGCGTTTGCGTTGCGGTTCGCGTTCAGGTTGCGATTATTCGCATTCCGGTTATTCGCGCCGCGCTCGTTCGTGTTGCGATTATTTGCGTTGCGATTGTTGGTGTTGTTCGCGTTCTGATTAGCGTTCGCGTTGTTGGTGTTCTTGTTCGTGCTCTTACGCCGTTCTCGATTGTCGTTGCGCGAAGAATCGCTCTCGCTTTTGTTCTCCGCCGAAGGTTTCTCCACCGTCTCCTTCTTCTCTTCCGTATCCTCTTCGCCGATGGACTTTTCGCCCTCTCTCGGCTCGCGGCTGACGACGACGGCGACCGTCTGACCGACTTTGACGACTTCACCCGCGCGCGGCGATTGGTCGAGAATTGTCCCCGGCTTGACGCCCGCCTTGAAACGCTTGGCGCGCTCACGAATGTTGAGTCCCACGCCTGAAAGGGTCGAGTCGCCGTCGTAATAACTTTTGTTGACGACTTCCGGAACTTTGACTTCAGGGCTACGGAGAGAGAGATAGACCGCTCCGGCAAGTCCAACCATGAACGCGATGAGAATGGTGACGACGATGCCGAGTTTGCCAAACGCCGACCCAATCGCTCGCAGAATAGCCACAGAGATTCGATGCCTCTTCCAATCGTTCGCAGACGAGATGCACAACCCTTGCATCCGTAAGGACATGCCAAGCGGCGCAGTCTAACACCCGCCGCGCGCGCGCCGCAAGCAACCGTCCGACCCTTTCAATTGACCCGCTCGAAGGCTGCGACGTAAAAGCCGTCCGTCTCGTCGCGGTGTGGCCACGTCCGCGCAGCGCCCGTCGAGGTCATCAAAACCTCCGCCGCCGGACTCGCTTGTAATTGTTTGAACTCTCGATTCGCTTGCAGAAACAGCGCGACGACGCCCTCATTTTCTTCCAGTTCGACCGAACAGGTCGAGTAAACCAGACGCCCGCCGCGCCGCACGACGACGGCGCTATTATTCAAAATAAGTTGTTGTCTGGCTGCTAGTTCGCGGATGTCTTCAGCTCTGATGCGCCAACGTATTTCCGGGTTGTGCCGCAGAGTGCCCGTGCCCGTGCAGGGCGCATCCACGAGGACACGCTCAAAAGTCCCTGCGGCGAAAGGCAGTTCCCTTTCGGCATCGAGCGCGATGGTGCGGACGCCACGGACGCCCAGCCGCGCCGCTGATTCCTCCACGACGCGCAGGCGATGCTCATGCACGTCGCCCGCGACGATGGAGGCACCATCGCCGCCGAGCGTGGCGATGTGCGTCGTCTTGCTGCCGGGCGCGGCGCACACGTCTAGCACGCGCTCGCCCGCACGTGCGCCGAGGACATGTGCAACGAGTTGCGAAGCCTCGTCCTGCAAATAGATTTGCCCTTCGCTCGCCAACTCGCGCAGCAGAGCATGTCCCCCGCCCTCGACTCGCCACGCGCCCGGTGCGACGTGTGAGGGCTGAAGTTGAACGCCCGCCGCAACCAGCCGTTCGATGATGCCTTCACTTCCGGCACGCAGAGGATTGACGCGAAAGGCGACTGGCGCAGATTTATTGTTGGCGCGCGCGAATTGTGCGGCCTCTTCCAGACCGAACGATTCAATCCAGCGCGCGACGAGCCACGCGGGATGCGAAGTTTCGACACTGAGTCGCTTGACCTCTCCCGCGACGGCGTGCGCGGGATCGAAGTCCGGCTCGCGCGTCGCGCGCCGCAGCACCGCGTTGATAAAGGAGGCGGCGGAGCGCAGGCGCAGGGCGTGCGCGAGATTGACCGATTCATTGACGGCGGCGCGTGCCGGAATCCGCGACAGAAATCTGAGTTGATAGAGTCCGAGCCGGAGCGCGCGCCTCACGGGAGCGTCCAGCGTCTCAGCCGTGCGTTCGGCGTAATGCTCTAAAACTTTGTCGAGCCAGAGTTGCCAGCGCAAGCAGCCGAGCACAAGCTCGTAACAGAGTGCACGGTCTTCTGCGCGCAACTCCCCGGTCGTCGTCGCCAGCAGCGGCGCGGCGAAGGCTCCATCCTCTTCCACGCGGCGCAGTATTTCAAAAGCCGCACGCCGCGCAGCCGAGACATTTCGCTCGTTCTTTGCGCCGCGCCCGCCGCCCTTGACTACCCGCACATGCCCGCTCACGCCGCTCAATCTCTCACACCTTTTTTGAATTTAAGACGCTTGCCTAAAAACCAAGCTCCGTTAGGGGCGAAATGTTTATAGCTCACAGTCGAATCATGCACGAAGCTCCGTCAGGAGCGGCATGCTTGGCATCAAACGGTTCTCACTAAACCTGTAAACGTCGCATCCCTGACGGGACTCTCAAGCACCTCCAACAAACATGCTGTTTTCACTGCCCTCCCAGACGCTCTCCGGCGCGCACGCGCATGCCGTTGATAAAGTCACGCGCCGTCATGCGCCGCTTGCCTTCAAGTTGAACTTCCGCGAGTCGCAGCGCTGTCGCTTCGCCGCAAGCGACGAGCAGCGCATCGCCGTGAGCTTTTGAAATCACTCCCGTTTCAATGTTGTTGAGAAGCTCGCCGTTCGGCAAACCGGGTTGTGCGGACTCCGCTTTCGAGAAGTCCAAGTTGAGGGCTTCGGCTCGCCAGACGATGAGCCTCTGATTGCCGTAGCCGGTGTAAGCGTTCGGCCAAGGTTGAAAGCCTCGCACGCGGCGTTCAATCTGGAAGGCATTGAGCGTCCAATCAATACGACCGTCTTCGCGGCGCAGGATGGGCGCGTGGGTGGCCTGCGTCTCGTCTTGCGCGCGCGGCTCAAGTTCGTTGAGACGCGTGAGAGTTCCGCTTAAAAGTTCAGCGCCGAGCGGCGCAAGTCTCGCCAACAATTCCGGCGTGGTCTCTCTTTCGCCGATCTCCGTCGCGCGCTGTAAGAGCATCGCGCCCGTGTCGAGTCCTTCGTCAATGAGCATCGTCGTCACGCCCGTCTCGCGCTCGCCGCGCACAATCGCCCAGTTCGCGGGGGCAGCGCCGCGATACTTGGGCAGCAGCGAGAAATGAACATTGATGCAGCCTCTTCGCGGGGCCTGAAGGAAAGCGGCGGGAAGGATGCGACCGTAGGCGACGACGATGGCGGCTTCAGCGCCTTGCGATTCAAAGTGCGACGCGAAGAGTTCGCGCGCTTCGTCTGTCTTAATCTTCGACGGCTGGTGGACGACTAAGCCGCGCGCCCGCGCGAACTCTTTGACGGGCGACGCAGCCAGCTTATTGCCGCGTCCGGCGGGACGGTCAGGCTGCGTCCAGACGGCGACAATCTCGTGACCGTCCTCAAGGCAACGCTGCAATGTCGGCACAGCCGTCTCCGGCGTGCCCATGAAAACCAGACGCATAGATGAACGATTAATACAGCCCGGGACGGACGAGTTCTAGCCCGCCGTCAATAGCCGCACTTGTAACTATAAAAATTGTAAGCCTCGCGCCAGAGCGTGCCCTGCTTTTTGTAAATCTTGAAGGTCGTGCCCTCGAAGCTGCTCGACTCCGTGAAGACTTCCGACGCGCCCACGCCATCCGTGTCGAGATGGTCTATCAGTATCTCGCTGAAGAAGCCGTCGTCGCCGACACTGCCAATCATCTCCGGGTTCATCATATCTGCGGCGCGGACATGATGGTACTTCGCTAGCGATGCGCGATAGGTGTTGCCCTGCGGCTCGGCGATCAAGAACAGCAGTTCGCGCGTCTTCGCACCGCTCTTGACGATGAAGCTTCCGACCAGCTCATGCTGTCCGTTCGCATCTAAATCTACCGCCGTCAGATTCGTCGTATTGATGCCTCGCGCGACGGATGCGGCGGCGACGCCTTTTCGTTTGAAAATGCTTTCAGCGAGTTTCAACGCAGCGGCGCGCTCGCTCTCGGTCGGCGGTCGGCGGGCGTTTTGCGCGCGTCCGAGCGTCGCCGAGTTGGTCGCAAGCGCCCTGACCACCGCGCCGAGTTTCACAGAAGTCTGCAACTCGACGTTTTTATCGGCAGCCGAGCACTCACCTCTTTCGCTCTTTTTAACGGTGGCTGTGCCTGCCCCCGCCCCTCCAAACAGCAGGCGGAGTTGATGTCCCGTCCCGTAATACTTCGCCTCGAAGCGCTTCCACTCTTCGTCGTCCCACCCGCCCGTCGCGAGCGGCAGAAAACGCCCGCGATTCGTAATCATTACGACCGGCGAGATGTAGGCTTCCGCGTTCTCTAAGTGTGTGACAGCGAAGATAACCGTCTCGTCCGCGCCGCGCCGCTGCTGCGCTGCCACGCCATCCGCCGCGCCTATTAAGAGCATGAGCATGAAAAGCGGCGTGATTAACGCCGGGAGGCGAAACGCCGCACTAGACGCGCAGACGCGAAACGCGTTGCACGTCTTCAACTTTCTATCCTCAGACAGCTTCATTCTTATCTCCTAAGCCTCAACGACTTTCAGATCGCCGTGCGCTTCTCCTCTGCATTTTCGCCCGCGCGAATCTTTTCCGAAGAGACTTTGGCTTGCATGAAGAGGCCGAGATAATCGCGCCCGCCCGCCTTCGAGTCCGTGCCCGACATGTTGAAGCCGCCGAACGGGTGGACGCCGACGAGCGCGCCCGTGCATTTGCGATTCAGATAAAGATTGCCGACATGAAACTCGCGCCGCACACGCTCCAACTTCTCTTCGTCGTTGGTGTAGACCGCGCCGGTTAACCCGTATTCGGTGTCGTTCGCTATCCGCAGCGCGTCGTCAAAATCCTGCGCGCGAATAACGGCGAGGACGGGGCCGAAGATTTCTTCTTGCTCGATGGTGTCGCCCGGTTTGACATCGGCGATGACGGTCGGCTCGATGTAGAAGCCCTGCTCGCCGTCGGAGCCGCCGCCCGCGACGACGCGCCCGCCTTCGGCCTTCCCCTTCTCGATGTATTCGTTGATGGTGCGGAAAGCCTTCTTGTTGATGACCGCGCTCATCGTCGTCGCCTGCTCGGTGGGGTCGCCGACTTTTAGTTTCTCCGTGCGCTCGACGATTTTTTCCAACAGCGGTTCGTAGATGTCCGTGTGGATGATGGCGCGCGAGCAGGCCGAACATTTTTGTCCCTGAAAACCAAAAGCCGACTGCACGACCCCCGTCGCAACTTCATCGAGGTCTGTACCGGCATCCACGATAATCGCATCTTTGCCGCCCATCTCGGCGACGACGCGCTTAATCCACATTTGGCCTTCGTGATGCTTCGCGGCGCGCTCGTTGATTCGCAGGCCGATCTCTTTCGAGCCGGTGAAAGCCACGTAGCGCGTCTTCGGATGGTCAACAACCACGTCGCCGACCTCTGCGCCCGAACCCGTCATAAAGTTGACGACGCCCGGAGGCATTCCGGCCTCTTCGAGGATCTCGAAAAATTTATAGGCGATGCTCGGAGCGTCGGAAGATGGTTTGAGGACGACCGTGTTGCCGGTGACGATTGAGGCGACGGTCATGCCTGCCATGATGGCGAGCGGAAAGTTCCACGGCGGAATGACGACGCCGACGCCGAGCGGGATGTATTCGAGACGATTGTCCTCGCCTTCAAGTTTCGTCAAGGGCTGCGGCGCGGCGTAGCGCAGCATCTCGCGCGCGTAGAAATCGCAGAAGTCAATTGCCTCCGCCGTATCGCCGTCGGCTTCAGGCCAAGACTTTCCGACCTCGTAAACCATCCACGCCGAGAAGTAGTGACGCCGCTCGCGCAGGATCTTGGCGGCGCGGAACAGCAGCGCGGCGCGTTCTTCGGCAGGCACTCTGCGCCACGTCTGAAACGTCTCGTTGGCGCGCTCGACGGCCAACCGCGCCAGTTCTTCGGTCGCCTTCTGAAAACGTCCGACGACTTCCGTCTTCTTCGCCGGGTTGAGGCTCTCGAAAGTTCTTCCCGTCATCACGCGCTCGCCGCCAATCACCAGCGGGTAATCGCGCCCCAGTTCTCCCTTCACCTCTTCGATGGCCGCGAGCATCGCCCGCGCGTTCTCTTCCCTGTTGAAATCCGTAAACGCTTCATTGCGAAAATCGTCCTGCATCGCCGCTTTGCTCCTCAAATAAGTTTGGAATGATTGTCTTGAATCCTATCATACAGCGCACGTAAAAGCGCGGTCAAATTCCGGGCGGCGTTGGGTCTCTTAAACCCAATTGCCGGACTTCATCATCTTCTTGATTTTGCGCTTGACGAGTTCACGTTTTAAAGGCGTCGTATGATCGAGAAAAACGATGCCGTCGCAGTGGTCTGTTTCGTGGAGCATACAGCGTGCTTCGAGTTCGAGGCCGTCGAACTCAAACTCTTCGCCGCTCACATCCTGCGCCCGCACGACGGCGCGCACGTTGCGCTTGACGGGAAAGAAGATGTCCGGGAACGAGAGGCAACCTTCTTCGCCCAACTGCTCGCCCTCCACGCTCAGGATGACCGGGTTAATCACTGCGATGCGCGCTTCCGGGTCGCGGCCGCCAGAACAGTCCATCACAAACAGACGCTTCGAGACGCCGACCTGCGGCGCAGCCAAGCCCACCCCATGCGCTTCGTACATCGTCTCGAACATATCGCCGACGAGTCGCTTCAACTCGCCGTCGAACTCCGTCACATGCTCGCCCGGCGTCTCTAATACAGGGTCGCCATATTTCACAATCTTCAACAAAGCCATCTCTTAAATCCCTTTATCAAACGAGTGTAAATCCTTGCGATTCACCTCTCCGTAACGCTCCCCGAACTTAATAATTTTACGCTAAACGATTTCTTTATGCCAACCTGCAAACTTAGAAGTCCAAAGAGTTTAAGTAGTTGCCCGGACAATCTTACTTGATGCGGTCGCGCGCGTGCCCTCAATTTTGACCGACAAAGTTATCGAGACGCGTCAACTGAATTTCGCCCTAAGATTTTCCGAACACGGCCTTGCGTTTCTGCATGAAGGCGGTAACGCCTTCGAGGAAGTCCGGCGAATGAAAGCACGCGTCTTGATTGATGGCTTCGTAATCGAGCGCGGCGGCGAGGTCTGCGCGCGTGCTCTGGTTGAGCGCGGCTTTAATCCGCGCCAGCGCGGGTTGCGGGGCGGCGGCAAGCTGCGCGGCGAGCGCGTCCACTGTCGCGTCCAGTTCGTCGCGCCCGACGACGCGATTGATGATGCCGAGTTGGAGAGCCTCCGCCGCGCCGAGTTGCGCGCCCGTCGCCATCAACTCGAAGGCTTTCGCGTAACCGACGAGGCGCGGCAGAAAGTATGTGCTGCCGCCGTCCGGCATCAGACCGATGCGGACAAAACTCTGGCTGAAGAGCGCGGATTCGGAAGCGATGATGATGTCGCACGCCAGCGCGTAGCTGAAACCGATGCCGACGGCGTGGCCGTGGACGCGCGCGATAATCGGTTTCTCAAGCTCGCGCATGGCGAGAACGGCGGGACTGATATGCTCGCGGACATGCCCGGTCACGTCGAAGCGTGCGATGTCCGAGGCGCTGGCGGCGGCGAGGTCTGCGCCCGCGCAGAAGGAGTCGCCCGCGCCCGTCAGGATGACGACGCGGCTGCCGTCTGTCGCCGACTCCTCGATGGCCTCGCCCAGCAACTCGAACATCTCGAAGTCAATCGAGTTGCGACGCTCAGGCCGGTTGAAGGTGATGCGCTTGATGCCGTCTTCGAGCGAGACCACGATTTTTGTGTTGTCAGACATAAGTTTATCCCAGAGCTTTTTTCAGAATAGCGATCTTCCTTTGCGCCTTTGCGCGAAACCTTTAGTCTTGAGAAAGAATAAGTTTCGCGCAAAGCTGCGAAGAAGAAGAATGGCGACAAGTTTTCAGTAGCTTCTAAGCTGTTCGCGGTAGCCGTCGAAGTTGCGGCGCATTTCTTCGAGGCTGTCGCCGCCAAACTTTTCGCGCAGCGCAGATGCCAGCACGAGCGCGACCATCGCCTCGCCGATGACGCCCGCCGCTGGGACAGCCGTCGTATCCGAACGCTCGAAGGCCGCCGACTCCTCCTGCTTCGTATCAATATCAACGGAGCGCAACGCGCGCCTGAGCGTCGAAATGGGTTTGAGAAATCCGCGCACGCGTAATTCTTCGCCGTTCGTAATGCCGCCTTCCAGACCGCCCGCGCGATTCGTCAAACGTCGAAAACTTTTCGCGCCGTCGTCGTAAGCAATCTCGTCATGCACCTGCGACCCCGGCCAGCCGCTCGCTTCGACGCCCGCGCCGATGCTGACCGCCTTGACCGCCGGAATAGACATCACACCTTGCGCCAACCGCCCGTCCAACTTCGTGTCCCAAGAAGTGTGCGAGCCGAGACCGGCGACGACGCCACGCGCGACGACTTCAAAAATGCCGCCTAGCGTGTCTCCCTCGCGCCGCTTTTCGTCAGTCAGGGCGACCATTTCCGCCTGCGCCGCCGCGTCCGCGCAACGCAGCGGCGCGTCCTCTGCAATCGCCGCGATCATCTCCCAAGAAACTTCGAGCGGTTCGCGTGGCAGGCCGCCGAGTTGAACAACATGGCTTTTAATCTCAATCTCAAAAGCCGCGACCAATTGTTTGGCGAGCGCGCCGCACGCCACACGCGCCGCTGTCTCGCGCGCCGATGCGCGTTCCAGTATGTTTCGCAAATCACGCGCGCCGAACTTCTGGCCGCCCGCGAGGTCTGCATGGCCGGGGCGCGGTCGCTTCACACGACGCGACTTCTCCGGCGGCACGTCCCAAGGCTCTGCCGCCATCACCTCCGTCCAGTTCGCCCAATCCTTATTCTCAATCATCAACGCGACGGGTGAGCCGAGCGCCAGCCCGTGCCGCACGCCGCTAAGAATCTCCACGCGGTCGCGCTCGATCTTCATCCTCCCGCCGCGCCCGTAGCCCCACTGTCGCCGCTCAAGCTCGCCGTTGATAATCTCAATCTCGACGGGCAGACCGGCGGGCAGCCCTTCGACAATCGCGACGAGCGCGCGCCCGTGTGATTCCCCTGCGGTGGTAAATCGAAACATATAAAATTCAATAACAAGTGACGAGCATAGCCGAAAGCAGTTTTCAGTTTTCAGTTAATGAGTGAAGAATGATGAGAGCCAAGCTGTTTTTAACTCGTCATTCGTCACTGCTGTAAAAATTCTTCTGCGAAGATGTTGCCGCGACCGAGAATGCAGGCCGGGTCGAAGGCCCGCTTCAAGGAAGCCATCTCGCGCAGATGACGTTCGCCGTAGAGGACGCGCAGGTATTCGCGTTTGATTTTGCCGACGCCGTGTTCGGCGGAAATCGTGCCGCCGACACTGACGGCGCGCGTGATGAATTGCATGTAGATTTCACGCGCGGCGATAACTTCGGCTCCGTCACGCGGCATGATATTGACGTGGACGTGATTATCACCGATGTGTCCGAAGATGACGTATTGTAGGCGACTTGTACGCAACGCGCTGCGATAAAAACTGAGCATCGCCGGAAACTCCGCGTCGGGCACGGCTACGTCGGTCGAGACTTTGCGTTGTCCGTGGCGCGTCAGCCATTCGTTGACCATGACGGGAAGCGCATGGCGAAACTCGCGCATCTCTGCGCGGTCGTGGCTGTTCGTTCCGAACCACGAATCATCAAGCATGGCTCTGTGCTGCTCAAGGATTTTGAGCCATGCACTCATCAGCGCGTCTTCCGTCTCGCCCGTAATCTCCTGCTCGAAAAAGATCGCGCCCCCAGCCTGAAAAGGTACGAGCGGGTAACGCTCGCGCAGGAAATGAAGCGATTCCACGTCGAAGAATTCCAACGCCCGCGCGTCGAGCGCGCTTGTCGTATCGTCCGCAGTTCGGGCGGCGCGCGCTTGCAGAGAGAGTGCGCGGGCTGCGCGGACGAAATCGAGGAGGTCGTTTTCTTCTCTGAAAAAGACGATGCCGCTCAAGACGCCTGCGGGCTGCGGGAGCAGTTCAACTTCAAGTTCAGTGACGACGCCGAGCGTGCCCTCACTGCCGATAAAGAGGTCGAGCGCATCCATGCCGTGCGCGACGTAATAACCGGCGGCGTGCTTGCGCGTCTCAGGCATTTTGTACGAAGGCAACTGTGCGTCAATGCTTCTCCCGGCGGCGAGCGGGATATGAATGCCTCCATGCTCGTCAGCATGAATCTCACCGCGCCGGAGGTCGAGCACATCGCCTGTAGCGAGCGCGATTTTCAGGCGGCGAATATAACGGCGCGTGGGGCCGTATTTAAAAGTTCGCGCGCCGGAACTGTTGGTGGCGACGGTCGCGCCGAGAAAACAACTCCACTCGGTCGGGTCGGGCGGGTAGAGCAAGCCTTCGGACTGGACGGCGCGCTGAAAATCCGCGAGCACGACACCCGCTTCCGCCGTCGCCCGCCCGCCCTGTTGAGTCTTGAAAATCTCTCTAATTTTGTTGAGCCTGTGCGTTGATAAAACAATGCCTCCGAACGGCACGCGCCCGCCGACGATGCCCGTGCCCGCGCCCGCGACGGTGACCGGCGTCGCTTCGCGCGTCGCTTCAACGAGCGCGGCGGCGACCTCTTCCGTCGTCTCAGGAACAATGACACGCGAGGCGTGGCCGCCGGCGAGGTTGCTCGCGTCGCAGAGGAAAGATTGAATCTCGTCCGCGTTTGTTTTGCTCAGCATGTGGGATTCGTCCGCCCGCCTCCCTCATCAATCGCCTTCCGTGCAACATAGAAAGCCGAGTCTTCTTCCTCGCCCGCGTAACGCCGCATGCCGCGAAATTCAAAGCCGATCTTTTCGAGCACGCGGCGCGAGACGTGATTCTCCTCGACGGTGTTGGCGGTGACTTCCTCGAAGCCCAACTGCTCGAAGCCGTAGCGCAGGACAGCCCGCGTCGCTTCGGTTGCGTACCCTCGCCCCCAAGTCTCGCGCGCGAAGAGGTAGCCGAAATCTATCTCTGAAAGTTCACTCAGAAACGTAAAGCCGCAACTGCCGATGATTCGACCGCTCGCCTTTTCGATGACGGCGAAAAAGGTGCTGCTCACGCGTTCTTCGCAATCGGCGACGCGGCGTGCGAGCCAACGGTGTGCTTGGCTGATGTCCGTCCACGCAAGCCCGTCGTCAACGTAGCGCATCACTTCCGGGTCGCTGGCGAGGGCGAACAACTCGCCTGCATCCGCGTCCGTCCACTGCCTGAGCAAGAGCCGTTCTGTTTCGATAAGAGTGGACATGGATGCTCGGCTTAGCCCAACTGGAGTTCGCGTTCGCGCAGGTACTTGATGCGGTCGCGCAGTTCGGCGGCGCGCTCAAATTCCATCTGCTTGGCGGCGTGGCGCATCTCAGCTTCGAGGCGCGCAATCGTCGCGTCAATATTTTCGCGCGTGTATTCGTCGAAGGATTCGAGGTCGAGCGGGATTTTGAAATAGTCGGCCTCGTAGGCTGTGACGAGCGTCGCTTCGATTGGCTTGATGATGGTCTGAGGCGTAATGCCGTGCTCCTGATTGTATTCCTGTTGAATGGCGCGGCGGCGGTTGGTCTCGTCAATCGCGCGGCGCATCGAGTCTGTGATTTTGTCGGCGTAGAGAATTGCCTGCCCACCTGCGTTGCGCGCGGCGCGTCCGATGGTTTGAATGAGGGAGGATTCGGAACGCAGAAAGCCTTCCTTGTCGGCGTCGAGAATGGCGACGAGAGAGACTTCGGGCAAGTCCAAGCCTTCGCGCAGCAGGTTGATACCGACGAGCACATCGAATTCGCCGCGCCTGAGGTCACGCAGGATTTTGATGCGCTCCAGAGTCTCGATATCCGAATGCAGGTAGCGAACGCGCACGCCGACCTCCGTGAAATACTCTGTCAGGTCTTCAGCCATTTTCTTCGTCAGGGTCGTCACCAGCACGCGCTCGTTGCGCTCGGCGCGGACGCGACACTCTTCGAGCAGGTCGTCAATCTGCCCCTTCACGGGACGCACGGAAACTTCCGGGTCGGTTAAGCCGGTCGGGCGGATAATCTGTTCGACCACTTCGCCGCCGGTCTTCGTCAACTCGTAAGGCCCCGGCGTCGCGGAGACGTAGATGGTCTGGCCGACGCGCGCGTTGAACTCGTCGAAGTTGAGCGGGCGGTTGTCCATCGCTGAAGGCAAGCGGAAGCCATATTCGACGAGCGTGCGCTTTCTGGACTGGTCGCCGTTGAACATACCGCGAACCTGCGGGATGGTCTGGTGAGACTCGTCAATGACGACCATCGTGCCTTGCGGCAGATAGTCGAGCAGCGTCGGCGGCGGCGAACCCGGCGGCTTGCCTGTCAGGTGGCGCGAATAGTTTTCGATGCCGCGACAAAAGCCCATCTCCTTAATCATCTCAAGGTCATACATCGTGCGCTGGTGCAGACGCTGCCCCTCGACCAGTTTTCCCTCTTGAACGAGCTTCGGCTCCCACCAGTCAAGCTCCTCTCGAATCGTCTTGATGGAGCGCTTAATGGTCGCCTTCGGCATCACGTAATGCGTCTTCGGATAGATGGGCAGGCGCGAAGTGTGTTTCTCCAAAACTTCGCCGAGCAGCGGGTCAATCGTCGAGATGGAATCAATCTCGTCGCCCCACAACTCGATGCGGTACGCCTGATCCTGATAGCTCGGATAGACTTCGACCGTATCGCCGCGCACACGAAAACTGCCGCGATCAAATTCGACATCCGAGCGCTCGTACTGCAACTCGACGAGTCGTTGCAGCAGTTCGTCGCGCTTGAAGTGCATGCCCGGTTCGACAAATAGGAGCATGTTGTAATAGGCGTCCGGGTCGCCGAGTCCGTAGATGCAAGAGACGCTGGCGACGACGATGACATCGCGTCTCTCGAAGAGCGCGCGCGTCGCGGACAGTCGCAGGCGGTCAATCTCTTCGTTGATGGTCGCCTCTTTCTCGATGTAGGTATCGGAGGCGGGGACGTAGGCTTCCGGCTGGTAGTAATCGTAGTAGGAGACGAAATATTCGACGGAGTTTTCGGGAAAGAAAGTTTTGAACTCTTGGTAGAGTTGTGCGGCGAGCGTCTTGTTATGTGCGATGACGAGCGTCGGGCGTTGCGTGCGCTGGATGACGCTGGCGACCGTGAAGGTCTTACCGCTGCCCGTGATGCCGAGCAGCACTTGATCCTGCGCGCCCTCGTTCAGACCACGAACGAGCGTGTCGATGGCCTGCGGCTGATCGCCTTGCGGTTGAAAGTCGGAACTAAGCTTGAAAGTCATACTGTCTTTAATCGTAAATCTTAAATCGAAAATGGTCAAAAGAAGACGACCAGCCTTCCTCTGACCATTGACGATTTGACGATTGACGATTCTCGATTTACGAGTTTGCTTCCTGCGGCGTCTGGTTGTTGCTGCTGATTTGGTAGATGGCTTCCATGACGGCAGAGCGCACGTCGGTGGGGAGCGAACCGCGCACGGCGAGGCGACGGAAGGCCGGAAGAATCTCTTTCTGCCCGCTGAGGGCGAGCAGTTTGACGACAGCGAGGCGCACCTCGCTGTCGGGGTGGCTTTCGATGGCACGAATGAGCGGCTGGACTTCGCCAGCTTTCGCCATCAGGAAGAGCAGCGAGAAAGCCTCGTAGGTTTTATCGCGGCTCGCGCCTGTCAGTTGCCCGACGGCTTCAGCGGCCAGACCGGAAGAAGCGATGGCCCCACCGATGTTGCGCCGTCTTTCGGGCGGGGCTTCGCGCAGAGCGCGTGTGAAGGCTTCGGCGCGGTCTTCCTGTATTTCGTAGAGCGAGCGCGCCGCCGCGCTTCGCACGTCCGCCGAGTTGTCGTCAAAGGCAGCGCTGATTTGATGGAACGCATCCTCATTGCCGAAGCGTGCGAGTTCCTTGATGGCCGTCACGCGCTCGCGCGGTTCTTCGCTGGCGAGCCGCTGCTGAATGCTCTGCGGTACGGACGAGGGTTGCTTGACGTGCGTCTCCATCCCCGTCACCGTACTGACGCCGGTTTCGTCCGGCACAGGCGGAAATGCGGCGGCGCTTTCAATCGGAGAAATAGAGAGGGGAGCGTCCGCTTCGACCTGCAACGGAATCAAATCCAGCGTTGCAGTCGTGTCCGCGCCACGGTGCGAAGGTTCGGGTTGATCCGTCAAACTCTCTCCGGTCAAATCAACCTCAAACGGCATGATAGACGCTTCGACCGCAGCGGGGGACGCTGGCGGGGTATGCATTTCGTCGAGTTCAACCCAATCGCTCGCGCTGGAAGCGTGGCGGGCATGCGCCGTCTCGAATCCTTCGAGACGGTTGACGACTGGCGCTGCGGGCGTCTCGTCGCGATGCGCCTCAAATTCGAGCGCCGCTTCCGCCGGAGCGGCGTGCGTGTCGGTCGAGAGCGTGATTTCCTCCATCGCAGCGTCGGCGATTTCCTCGGTCGGGACAGCGAGACTCTCACCGGCAAACAGCGGCGGCTCGACGACGTGCGGCGCGGGTGGCGGCGCTTCCGGCTCAGAAATCGGCGCTCTTTGCGAAGCGTCGTCCGTAGGCGCGACTTCTTCCGCAAGCGTCAACTCCGTGGTCTCTCCGGCGATGTCTGCGGGGGGCTTAACTTCCGTCGTCGTCAAGCTCTCTTCGACTATCGCGGGAGCAAGCTCTTTCGAGACGGGAGTCTCCGCGACGTACGGCGGTTGGGAAGTTTCAAGCTTTGCGTCTTCAAGCCCACTGCTCACCGCAGCCCTTTCGTCAATAACGTCAACAACTGTCGGAGCGGTTTTATCTTCTACGTTGACGATGGGGCGAGCGGTAGTATCAGCCGCCTCCTTAACTTCCAGCGTCGGAGTCTCTCCGGCGAGAATAATGGAAGTTTCTTCGACGGCCACAGTCGGAGTCTCTTCCGAGGCGAGAGTCGGCGTCTCTTCCACAGTAGCCGCTGCCGTCTCTCCCGCTGTCGCAATGGTCGTAGCCGCAGTTCCCTGTGTCGGCGCAGTTTCAGCGGCGGCGTGCGCCGCGTCGGTCACGGACGCGGGCGGCGGGACGGCAGTCACAGATGGCGTCGGCGACTGTTCCCCACCCTGCTCACAGGCTTCGATGGCACGCTGGACGAGTTTGCGCGGGACTTTGACCTTGAGTTCTTTTTCGCGCTCAAGCAGTGCGTTCAAGGACGCGACGGCTTTCGGGTCGCGTATATCGGCGAGAGCTTCGACGCTGGCGCGGCGCACCTCCATCGTCGGATCGTCAAGCGCCGCCACAAGATGCGAGGTCGCGATGCGGTCGCCGAGTAAACCGAGCGAGCGGGCGGCTGAAGCGCGTTCCGCTGGAGCGATGGAGAAATGCAGATCGTGCGCGGTCTCGTTAAAATATCCATGCTCGATAAAGGCCGCGCCTGCGCGTTGACGGCGCGCGGGGTTGCGCCCGGCGAGCGCCGAGAGAAGTTCGGCGGCGACCATCTGGCGCATCGTCGGATCGGCTGCGCTGAATATGGCCTTGTCGTACGACTCGCCCGCGAGCAGATGTTTCGTCTCTTCCTGAACTTTGTCACCATCAGCCGGGGTGAACGGCGCGACCTCGCTTGTGCCCTGCTGGTCGAGCAGCGCTTTCTTGACGGCCTCCGCGCTGGCAAGCCTCGCGGCTTCGTTGGTTGCAAGCGGTTCGATCTTCGTCGTCTTTTCGTGCGCGGTGATTAATTCCTTTTCGACGCCCGTCTTTCCACCGCTGACGCTCGCTTCGCGCGGTTCCTTCTTCTTCTCCTTCTCTTTTGCACCGGACAGGCCGGCGGCCAGAGCGGAGGCGGCCGTAGTCGTGACCACGGCCGGGGGAGTCGTCTCGACGCGCTTCGAGGAAGCGGAGGATGCGGCGGCAGAGGCGTTCGAGACAGTAGCGGTCTTTGCTGCGGTCGGTTGAAGCTTCGGCGCGGTCGCTTCCTTGACTGCGGGGGTGGCGAGCGTTTTCGCGTCTGCATCAGGCGGCACAGAGCGTTTCGAGGCCGAGCGCTGCGCCATGATGAAGAGGACGATGCCCAGTAGCAACAGCCCGCCAATCAGGGCCGGCCAGTTACGCAAGACCGCCGCCGCGAACGAAGCCGAGCCGGGCTGTGCCGGGGCGGGGTTCGTGGCTGTGATGGGTGCGTTTGTTGCCGGTGGCTGCGTCTGTGCAATCTGTTGCTCGCCGCTGGCGGGCGTCATCGAAGGTGTCGCCGAGGGCGTTTCATTCGCCGAGGGAGGAGCAACAATCAGCGGCGTCTGCGGTTGAACCGCGACGGGCGGAAAGTTGTTGCCCTGTGTTCCGGTCGCGCTCTGGTCGCGTTGAACTTCTGCGCCCGTACGATTAGCGTCCGAAGGGTTGGCGGCCTCGGGCGTCGTGCCCGTGCGGGGATTCTGCGTCGCCTGCGCGGGAGGGTTATTGCGCGCGTTGTTGGCGGTCGCAGGTGTCTGATTCGGCTGGTTCGGATTCGCGGCGTTGTTGGTCGCGTCCGCTCCTTCAGCGGTATCGAAGACGACATCGAGGCGGTCGAAGCGCTGGTTGACGCGCGGCTTCGAGCCGGGTTGCAAGCGATAAGAGAGCACGACATCGTTGCCGCGCTGCTGCACCTGCATATCTGAAAAACCGCGACCGCTCGCGCCTTTCGGCAACGCGTTGGCGTTCGCCTTCGGGATCACGACGTAGAAGCGGTCACCGCTGCGATAGGCCGAATAATCGTTAAGCGGTGTGTCGGAGCGAATCGTCACGCTTGAGCCGCGCGCCGAGTCGTTTTTCCCTCCGAGGAAAATTTGTTTCGACTTTTGCTTCTGCGTGGGCTGCGCGGGCGCGCTCTTTCCCGTCTGTGCCTGCACGTCGGGGACGCCGGAGACGGCGCAGACAGAGATGAACAGCGTCGCCAACAGCAGCGCCAAGGTCAATTTGTATCGCACGTTACAAAGTGTTTCCGAGATTGTTTTTAGGGGCATTGCTGTAGCTCAGTTAAATGGCAAGATACACGCGGCATTATGCATTAGCGGCGGCTCTCTTGTCATCCAACATTTCGCATCGGCAGTTCGATTTAAAACTAGCCACCGCAGGCCGGAGAGGCACAGAGAGAAACAGAAGGCGAACGGTTGAATATTAAACTTCAAATTTGAGATGGTTCATACGGCGTTCCCTCTTTCGCTCTCCAGCGTGCTGGCGGTGGCTGAACTTGTTCAGACCAGTTCTTCCTGTAGCTGCCCTGATTGCTGCAACATCTCTAATATTGCCGCTCGCACTTTCCCGTTGATGCCGCCATGATTTGTCAGGGCGCGCAATTGCTCCAAAGTCTCCGGCTCGCATCTCTGGCCGAGCAGTCGGATGGCTGCCAAGCGGACATTAACATCAGCATGCTTCTCAATCGCCTCGAAAATAAAGCTCGTCTCGCCCGCTTCCGCCACGAGCGAAAGAAGCGTGAAGGCTTCATAAGCCTGACGGCGGTCTTCGCTCGCCAGACGGTTGACGGCCTGCGCGGCGAGGCCAGCTTTCAGACACGCCTGCGCGACGAGGCGCAACGTTTCTCGATCCGCCGTTTCGATGACGCGCACGTAAGCGTCGGCGCGCTCGAAATTGAGACCTGAGAGGGCGCGTGCCGCCGCCGCACGCACCTCGCGCGCTTCGTCGGCCAGCGCAATGAGGACGGGCGCAAAGACCGATTCGTGCTCGATGTGTCCGAGACTCGTCACTGCCGCCGCACGCACAGCGCCGTCCTCGTCGCGCTGCGTCATCGCCGACAGCGCCTCGACCGCACGCTGTACCTGAAACTGTGCCAGCGATTGAGCCGCCGCGATGCGCGCTTCCGTATCTGCGCTGCTGAGCCGTTCGAGCGCGTCGGCCAGCGTCTCGTCCTCCATCCATTCGGGCAGTTGCTCGATGGAGTCCGTCGGTTCGAGGCCGGTAATCTCGCCCGTGAAATCTTCGCGCGAACCTGTGAGAGCGAACGAGCGGCGCTCGCTCGCGTCGTTCCAAGACAATTCCAGAGACTCGACCGAGCAGGCCGTCAACACGTTGCCGAGAAGCGAGGCCGGAATCTCCGGGTAGCGACGCGCGATGTCGAGCAGCGCGCCGATGGCCTTCGGCAGCGCGAGCGCGCCGAGGCTGGCAACCACTTCAGTCCGCACCACCTGCTCGCCGTCGTAGAGGGCTTCAAGCAGAAACGGTAGAGCCGAAGCCGCCTTAACCTGACCGAGCACGCGCGCCGCCGAGACGCGGTCGTACGTATCTGTGGCAAGCAACAGCGCCGCGCTCTGCCGCGCGACAAACCCGTACTCGTCCAGAGCCGCACGCGCACGCTGCTTCCCGTCTTCCGCCGTCTCCTGCGATTGAATAACCTTAATCAGAGAAGTTTCGATGGCGCGGCGGTCATCAATCGCGCGCGACGCGAGCACGTCGATGCTGTGCGCTTCGCCCTGCACGAGTTTCGTAACTTCCTGATCAATTCGATAAGCGCCGAACAGCACGGCTGGCAGCCCCGCATTCGACATGCGCGGCTCGCTGCGGCGTTCCAACTTCTCCGCCCCGTTTTCCGGCACGAGCACGCCGTTCGATTGTATCTGGTGCGTCACCAACTCGCCGCCAGCCTTGCGACGGTCATTCGACACCGCGACGCTACCTTTGCGTCGGTCGCCCTTGTATTGCTCGAACGGCTGCTCTAAAGAGTTTCGCGTGTTTCGACCTTCAACGCTCGCCAGTTTCCCTTTCTTGATGTCCTGCTCCTCAAACCACTCGTTCATCTCTTTAACGCTCGCGCGCCGACGATAGAGCACGAACAGCAACGCGCCGAGAGCCAGCGCGCCGACGACCAACAGCAATCCTGTCAGAGAGAAGAAGAAAGAAGATTCACCGCCGCTTTCCACGACTTGCATCTGCGCAGGGGGCACGGGTTGCGCCGCGTTCTGCGTCGTGGCCGGAGCGTTCTCCGCCGCCGCTTCGGTGCTCGCTGTGGCGAGCGGATTCGTTGCCGTTGTAGCGGCGGGCGGCAAGTTCGCTGCGTCGGCGTTCTGCGCCTGAGCGGCGTTGCGCGCCGCCTGCATGGCCTCCTGTCGCCCCGCCTGCGCGGCAGCGTCATTCGCCGTCTGGCGTCGCCCGGCAGAGCCGGGAGCCGTGCGCTCGGTTGTCGCGTCGCGCTGCTCACGCGGCGTGTCGCGTGGCGTCTGGGGCACGGAACTTCCGTGTGCATCGCTCTGCAAATTGCTTTCCGCGTTGCCATCTCCAAGCCCGCCGTTAACGACGAGGTCGAGCCGATTGAAGCGCGGCTGGACGGTTACGCTTGCGCCCGGTTTGACCGGAACGATGATTTCGAGCGAATCGCCGACGCGCTGCATCTTCACTCCATGCGGAGCGCCGTTCGGCAAATCTGACTTCGCGTAGGGCAGAACGATGTGAAATTTTCCGTTCTCCTGAAACGTCTGCGCGCGGTTCAGATTGCCGTCGCCGGAAATCGAGACGACGCCATCTTTTCCCCTGCTACTCGAAGCGATGCTCGTCACTTTGACCCCCGCCTCTTTGACGCGTTGCGCGCGCGGCGAGACCGGAGGACAGAAGGCCATCCCAAAACCCAACGCGGTGACCAGACCGAGTCGCACACAGCGCGACGTGCTGAAGCTGTTGGCGGCGGCGTCTTCGGGCGTAGCCGACGGGGACGCAGCAAAGTTATGTGAAAGCTTGACCTTGTTCATGGCTATTATTTTGGCGGGCTGGATGTAGCCCTTTGAAGGATGAGGCGGTGTCAGGCGTACCTCTTTAGTTTTGAGGGACGCGGCGTTTCTGTTTCGGGTCAAGGGGAAGCGCCGGGAGGGGGCATTCGGTCGCTTTAGGATAATTTCCGTGACACGGCAGAAATCTTGCAGGAGAGTAAAGAGCCAAAGCAGGCGCTTAGAAGCTATCGCTGCTCGTCGCTGAATTTGTAGCCGATGCCCCAGACCGTCAAGACCATCTGAGGATTTTCCGGGTTATCCTCGATCTTGGCGCGGAGGCGGTTGATGTGTGAGTCAATCGTGCGGTCGTATCCTTCGTAAGAGTAATCCCAGATTTTCTCTAACAGATACTTGCGCGGGAAGACGCGGCCCGGATTCGAGGCGAAGAGCCGCAGCAGTTCAAATTCCTTGGGCGTCAATTCGATCTGGCGGTCGCCGACGCTCACTTCGCGTTTAGCCGGGTCAATACGCAGACGCCCGCGCACAATCGGCGCTTCCTCGCCCGACGCTTCCGAGCGCGTGACGGCGCGGACGCGTCTCAACACACTCTTGATGCGGGCTTCGAGTTCGCGCAGTGAGAAAGGCTTGGTAATGTAATCGTCCGCGCCCATCTCAAGGCCGAGCACTTTATCAACCACGTCGTCTTTCGCCGTCAACATCAGAATCGGAATGTATGGAGCTTTCTCTCTGAGTTCACGGCAGACGGCGAGTCCATCCATTTTCGGGAGCATCAGGTCGAGGACAATCACGTCGGGACGGTCATTCAAGGCCGTCTGGACACCGGCCAGACCGTCTTCCGCCGTCTGGACGTTATAGCCCGCGCCTGAGAAATACACACTAATGGCCTCAAGAATTTTATCATCGTCCTCGATGACGAGCAGTTTCGTCCGGCGGTCGCCCGGCTCAATTCTCTCCTCGTCCGCGTCTTTAGGTCGGTTTTCGATGGGAGCGGGTCTTGTGGTCATCAGTGATTGTTAGTTTGAAAGAAGCAAACAGGTAAGTTTGCATCCAGAGGACGCGACCGGTGGTGGCCGGTGCGCCGTGCACAGTTGGGACTATAACAGGACAAGACCAATAAACTCAAGCATTAAGTTATCGCCCGTAATCCCCCGAGAAATTGACTGTGCAATTCAGACCCGTCAATGGTCGTCCATCTTTTATCCTCTTTGCCTTCGAGACCTCATCCGAGCCGCTGGTAATTTCCGGTAAACAGCTGCGAACAATCAGACTTTCGTGCGTAATGGCGGAACTCCGCTATTTCCAAACCGGAACCAATGTGATATTTACAGCGTTTGAGCGCGCGCGCCGATTTAGCTTCGCAATCTTTGCCACGCTTCGGTTTCGGACAATATTTAAGGAGTTACCGATGACACACGACGAAAGACAGGCGCTCATCGCACAATACAGCGCCGGTTACGCCGAGGTTTTCCAAAGCCTCGCAAACTTTCCGGAAGAACATTTGAGCGCCCATCCGCTGCAAGGCAAATGGAGCGCGCGCGAGATCGTCCAACATCTCGCCGACAGCGAGATGGCGAGCGCGCTCCGCCTGCGAAAACTGCTCTCCGAAGACGATCCGCAGATTCAGGGCTATGATCAGGATGACTACGCCCGCCGCTTTCGCTACAACGAACGCGACATCGCCCCCGCCCTCGAAGCATTACGCGCCGCACGCGCCACAACCTCTCAACTGCTCGCCGTCATGACGGACGAAGATTGGTCGCGCGTCGGCACGCACAGCGAATCGGGACGCTACACCACAGAAGACTGGCTCAGAATTTACGCCGCACACGCGCACAATCACGCCGCGCAGATTCGCCGCCTTCGCGAAGAGTTAACTTAGTCAAGAATATAGCCACAGAGTCACAGAGAATCAAAAAGTATAAAAGTCTCTTCCGACCCTCCTTTATTAATCTGTGACTCTGCGCCCCTATGGCTAATATTCCGAGAATGAATGGCCCCTGCTGCTTTCGCCTCCCGCTTGACAAAATTTAAAGCGCGCGAGCACAATCGCGGCTCGCCTCCGGCGACTCCGAAGCGTCTCAGGCAATCCCGTAAGCTTTCACGACGCCAAGCGCAATCCGACATGACCGGCACGCAGCCCTTAACCGAAACATCACTGCCTGATTTCTCGCTCGTCCGTCGCGGCAAAGTGCGCGACGTGTATGCGGTTGACGATGAACACTTGCTCATCGTCGCCACGGATCGCATCTCCGCTTTCGATTGCGTTCTCCCGACACAAATTGAGCGCAAAGGCGAAGTGCTGACGGCTCTCTCGCAGTTCTGGTTCGCACGGCTCGCGCATCTCACGCCGCATCATCTCGTCACGATAGAGGTCGAGCGGATGCCGGAGCGCGTGCAACGCTACGCGCGCGTCCTGCGCGGTCGCTCGATGCTCGCGCGGCGCACGGAAGTTTTCCCCGTCGAATGCGTCGTCCGGGGTTATCTCGCCGGTTCGGGCTGGAAGGATTACCAACAAAGCGGCGAGGTCTGCGGCCAACGCCTGCCTGCGGGCTTGCGCGAATCCGACAAATTGCCAGCCCCCCTGTTCACGCCCGCGACGAAGGCCGAAGAGGGTCACGACGAAAATATCAGTGAGGCGCGGATGCGACGCATCGTCGGCGCGGACATGACCGGGAGATTGCGCGACACGGCGCTCGCGCTCTACCGCGAAGCCGAAAGCTACGCCCGCACGCGCGGCATCATTATCGCCGATACGAAGTTTGAGTTCGGGCGCGCGAGCGACGGCCAGATTCTTTTGATTGACGAAGCACTGACGCCCGACTCGTCGCGCTTCTGGCCTGCTGACAAGTACGAGGCCGGTCACGCACAGCCCTCTTTCGACAAACAGTTCGTGCGCGACTATCTGGAAACGCTCGATTGGAATAAACAGCCGCCTGCTCCGCCGCTTCCGCCCGAAGTGTCCGCAGCAACCACCGCGCGCTACCTTCAGGCTTACCAACTGCTCACGGGGAAAAGTCTGGAGTCTGAAGTCTAAAAGTCCGGAGTCTAAAAGCCTGACTTTAAATCTTTGAGACGACACTTCTAAAACTAAACTTCTGACTCTCAGATTCCTGACTTGAGACTTTAAACTTTATAAATGACTGTTTTCGATCTCTTTGTCATCCTGATTGTCGGAGCTTCGATAGCTGCCGGTGCACTGCGTGGATTGGTGCGCGCAGCTATCGCCGGACTCGCGCTTTTCGTCGGTTTAATCTTTGCCGCGCGCGGGTACGAGGCGGCGGGCGGGCTGCTGCATAGTTTTGGCCTCGGCGAATCGAGCGCGGCGGCGAACGCGGGCGGGTTTCTTTTAATCGCCGGACTAACGCTGGCTCTGGGTTTTGTCGCGGGAGGATGGGCGCGCGCCGGCTTGCGACGGGCGCGCCTCGAATGGTTTGACCGGGTGCTCGGCGGCGCGTTCGGGCTTGTGCGTGGCTTGGCTGTCTGCTCCGTCGCCTACCTCGCCCTGACCGCTTTTCCCGTCCGCATCAGTTCGGTTCAAGAAGCGCGCACCGCTCCCGCACTCGCAGTCGGCGCGCGCGTGCTGGCCGCGTGTACCTCGTCGGATGTTCGCCAAAGATTCATTTCCGAATACGAACGTCTGACCAATTGAATCGCCGTCCGCAGGAAATTGTCGCACCTTAGACTTTTACGACACCACATTTATTGGGAGCAACCTATGCAGATGCGTGCACGCCTCGAAGCCCTCATTGACGAAATGCTCGACGGCCAGATTATGCTCGACGAAGCGGTTCACGAATTCGAGAAGCTCTACATTCAAAAGGCGCTCTCACGCCACAAAGAACATCTCTCGCGCACCGCCGCTTCGCTCGGCATCCACCGCAACACGCTCTCGAAACGCGTCGCCACCTACCGCACACAGGAACGCGCCGCCAAGACACCGCCACGCCGCCCCGCTCCCCGCCGTAAAGGTTAAAAAGTCTTCACATCGAATTTCCGTATCACACGCTTTGCTGAAAGTCTCAAGCCGTTCAAAATCCTTCCTCCGACAGTTGACAATCCCGGCAGGCATGCTATAGTTTTAGCACTCGCAGTGGGAGAGTGCCAGAAATTTAGGATTTGCTAATATCCGCTGGCTGTCTTGTGCTTCGACGACAAGTTCTCCCCGTAGCGAGCGCTAAAAGTTTTATCGCTGCAAGCAATTCTAAATTTCAACATCCACTTAATTGTGAACTTCGGAATGGAGTTTTAAAGCAATGGCAACCATCAGACCCCTGCAAGATCGCGTCATCCTGCGACGTATTGAAGAAGCGGGCGAACAGATACGCGGTGGCATCATCATTCCCGACTCGGCCAGAGAAAAGCCGCAGGAGGGCGAAGTTATCGCCGTCGGCGAAGGCAAATATCAGACCGACGGAACGCGACAGACGCCGGACGTAAAGGTTGGCGACCGCGTGCTCTTCGGCAAATATAGCGGCTCCGAAATCAAGCTCGACGGCGAAGAGTTACTGATTATGCGTGAGGACGAGATTCTCGGAATCATCGAACGCGCAGGCAGCGCGGCGGGCGGCAAAAAGGGCGGCAAGTAGTTTCTGTCATTTCAGAACTTCTGCCTCTTTTTTAATTTAGAGATTCTGACCACAGTAGTTGAAGGAGAAGACACAGATATGGCAAAGCAAGTAATTCATGGTGAAGAGTCGCGTGCGGCGATTTTGCGCGGCGTCAACCAGCTCGCCGACGCGGTCAAGATTACGCTCGGCCCCAAGGGGCGCAACGTTGTTCTCGATAAAAAATACGGCTCGCCGACCATCACCAAAGATGGCGTCACGGTCGCCAAAGAGATCGAATTGAAAGATGCGCTCGAAAACATGGGCGCGCAGATGGTGAGAGAAGTCGCCTCGAAGACTTCCGACATTGCGGGCGACGGGACGACCACCGCGACGGTGCTCGCGCAGGCCATCTTCCGCGAGGGCGTCAAGACGGTCGCGGCGGGCGCGAACCCGATGGCTCTCAAGCGCGGCATTGATAAGGCTGTGCTTCGTGCGGTTGAAGAGATTCAGCGGCTCTCGAAACCCGTCAAGGGCGACGCTATCGCGCAGGTTGGCACGATTTCCGCCAATGGCGACCGCACTATCGGCGAACTGATCGCCGAGGCGATGAACAAGGTCGGCAAAGACGGCGTCATCACAGTCGAAGAATCGAAGACGATGGAGACGGCGCTGGAAGTTGTCGAAGGTATGCAGTTTGATCGCGGCTATCTTTCGCCCTACTTCGTCACAGACCCGGAGCGCATGGAAGCGGTGCTCGACAATCCTCTGATTCTTATCAACGAGAAGAAAATCTCCTCGATGAAGGATTTGCTTCCGCTGCTTGAGCAGGTTGCCAAGTTGGGCAAACCCCTGATCATCATCGCGGAAGATGTCGAAGGCGAAGCGCTCGCCACTCTCGTCGTCAACAAGTTGCGCGGCACTTTGAATGTCGCCGCCGTTAAAGCTCCGGGCTTCGGCGACCGCCGCAAAGCGATGCTTGAAGACATCGCGATTCTGACGGGTGGCAAAGTCATTTCGGAAGACCTCGGCATCAAACTTGAGACTATCAAGATTGAAGACCTCGGCCGCGCCAAGAAGATCACGATTGACAAGGACAACACGACGATTGTCGAAGGCGGCGGTAAGGCTTCCGACATCGAAGGCCGCGTCAAGACTCTGCGCGCGCAGATCGAAGATAGTTCTTCGGACTACGACCGCGAGAAGATGCAGGAGCGTCTGGCGAAATTGGTCGGCGGCGTCGCGGTGATTCGCGTCGGCGCGGCGACTGAGACGGAACTGAAGGAGAAGAAGGCGCGCGTCGAGGATGCAATGCACGCCACACGCGCGGCGGTCGAGGAAGGCATCGTCCCCGGCGGCGGCGTCGCGCTTGTCCGTGCGTCGAAGGCGCTTGAGAAGTTCCTCGCCAACGAAGAGGGCGCGGGCGATGCGGACGAGCAGATTGGCGTCACCATCGTCAAGCGTGCGTTGGAAGAGCCGCTTCGTCAGATCGTGCAGAATGCTGGCGAAGAGGGTGCGGTTGTGGTCGCCAAGGTGCGCGACAGTAAAAAGGATACCTACGGCTACAACGCAGCGACCGAGCAATTTGAAGACCTCGTTGAATCGGGCGTTATTGACCCGGCAAAGGTCACGCGCTCGGCTCTGCAAAACGCGGCGTCCATCGCGGGCTTGATGCTCACGACCGAAGCGTTGATCGCTGAATTGCCGGAAGATGATAGAACTCCGGCGATGCCCGGCGGCATGGGCGGCATGGGCGGCGGCATGGGCATGTAATTTCAGCCCCCTCGTGCTGAAGAAACAAAGCGGCTTCGTTCATCACGAACGAAGCCGCTTTTTTCGTTGTCATCTTCTTTGCGCCTTTGCGACTTGGCGCGAAACTTTTGTCTTGAGAAAAAGAAGGTTCGCGCCAAGTCGCAAAGAAGACAATCGGGGCTATGATTTTTGTTGAAATCGCGCTTCGATGACATTGCCCTTTCTCGTCCCGTGTTGTGCGGCGAGCGCGGGGTAGGTTTCGTGGACGGCTTCGGTGTCGGTGAGTTGTAGCAACTGCTCGGCCTCAAGAATCGCTTTCTCTTCCCCTTCAATTTCCATGAAGAGTCCGAAGGGCAACTCGTCTATGACGAGTTCGATACCGGCGACGTGCCATGTCGTGCGCCTCTTTTCGTAGACGAGCGCGGGACGGTAACCGAGCGCGTCGAGGATCGCGGCGAGCGAGCGCGCATCGCTCACCTCTGTTTCGTCTTCGCGTTGATGCTTGATGGGCGAGTCGGTGGGCTGGCGCTCTTTGTATGTGAAGAGGGCGCGCCGTTCCGTGCGGCGCAGGCGCAGCATACGCTCGCGCGCGTCGAGCGAATGCCCTGCATAAAGCGTGTTCTCTTCAAACTCCTCCGCGCCCTGCCGTACGGCTCCCGCTTCATCGAGACGACGTTGTAGAAGTTCACGTTGCTCTCGCGTCAGCCGGTATTTCTTTTCAATCTCGATGCCCATCCCTGAATTTGTCCTTAAGCCTGCCGCACCCAGCGCCACACTTCCGGAATCGTCGCGCGCTTGCCGTACATCAGCATTCCGGTGCGATAGATGCGCGCGGCAATCCAGACGAGCAGCACGACGGTCGCCGCGCCGATAAGCAGCGAGAGGGCGATTTGCCAGAGAGGCGGCGTCTGCGTGACGATGCGGACGAGCATCGTGATGGGTGAAAAGAACGGAATCATCGAGACCCAGAAGGCGAAAGACGAGTTGGGGCTGCGAATAACGGGGAAGGCAAGATAGAAACCGATGATGAGCAGCAGAATAATTGGCAGCGCCATCTGCCCGCCCTCCTGCGTCGTCGTGACCATCGAGCCGACGAGCGCGTAGAAGGTCGCGTAAATGAAATAGCCGAGGAGGAAGAAAAGCGCGAAGTAGATGAAGAGCGATGGCGGCAGGTGCGGCATCCGTATGTTAGCCCCTCTCGACGCGAGGATTTGGACGCCGTAGAGCGTGAAGGCGACGACCGCCAGCCCCCAGATGAGCAATTGCGTCAGCGCGACGAGCGAGACGCCGATTAGTTTGCCCATCATCAGGGGGAATGCGCGAATCGAAGAGAAAAGCATCTCGGCGATGCGCGTCTCTTTTTCCTCGATGACCGCGCCGAGAATCACCTGCCCGTACATCAAAATAGTCATGTAGATGATGAACCCGACGGCGAAGACCATCACGAAGCCCTGCCCTGTGTCTTCCTGTTCCTTTTCGTCTCCGGCTTTGGCGGTACGCATCTTGACGGGACGGCTGATGTCGCGCAGCACGCCCGGGCTGATGTTCTGCTCGGCCATGCGCTGGTTGCGTACCGCGCGCGTGAGGCGATCTTTAATCTGCTCGCGTGTGAACACGTCGCCGGTATTGCGCGCGTAGTATCTCGCTTCGCCGTTATGCAAAATATCTTTCGGCAGAATTATGTAGGCGTCGAGTTCGTCGCGCTTAACGCGCTCATCCAATTGTCGTTTCAAGGCTTCGGGCGAATCCGCCCCCCCCGCGACCGGCTCGACCTGATAGCTTAGCTCGACCTTCTTACCCGTTCTTTGCAGGCGCTCCATGCTGTTTTCATTGGCTGCGCTCTGCGCCGCCTTGTCGTTAATGGTGGCGTCGTCTTGCGTCTCGTCGGCGCGTTCGCTCAAGATGGCTTCGCGCACGTGTTCGTACATCGTCCCCGATTCATCCACGATGGCGATCCGCACGGGGCCGCCCGTCTTCATATTCGTGAGGAGCGCGGGAACAACCGTAAAGAGCGCCATCATCACGGGGCCGAGCACCGTCGCCACGACGAACATCTTCGAGCGCACGCGCTGCACGTATTCACGTTTGACTACGGCCAGAAATTTATTCATTCGTCGCACCTACTTTCTCAATGAAGATGTCGTTCAGGCTCGGCTCGACCAATTCAAATTTCGACACGCTGGCTCCGGCGGCGAGGAGACGGCGCAAAAGTTCCTGCGCGTCTGCGCCTTCTGCGAGAAGAACTTCTCTCTCGTCGCTGTGCGATTCGACTTTCGCGATGAGTTGCCGGTCGTCGAGCACATTGTCGCCGCCCTCGATGCGAAGCGCCACAGAGTTGCGCCCGAAGCCGCGCTTCACTTCGCGGATGCTGCCCTCTAAAACTTTTCTCGAACGATTAATCAGGCAGATGTCGTCGCAAATTCTTTCGGCGACCTCCATTTGGTGCGTCGAAAAAATGATGGTCTTGCCTGCCGCCTTCAATTCGAGCACGAGGTCTTTGAGCAGTTCGACGTTAACGGGGTCGAGACCGGAGAAAGGTTCGTCCAGAATGAGCAAGTCCGGGTTGTGCATGACGGCGGCGATGAATTGAATCTTCTGCTGCATGCCCTTCGACAATTCGGACGCCTTCTTCGCTTTCCACTCGCCGAGCCTGACCTTCTCAAGCCAGCGGTCAATTTCTCTGTCGGCATCGCGCCCGCTCATGCTTTTCAACTCTCCGAAAAACCGCAACTGCTCGCCGACCTTCATCTTTTTATAGAGTCCGCGCTCTTCCGGCAGATAACCGATGCGGTCTTGCAGTTCGCGGCTCATCGGGCGGCCAAATAGTTCGATGCGACCCGAATCCGGGATCGTGATGCCTGTAATCATGCGAATGGGCGTCGTCTGGCCCGCGCCGTTCGGCCCGATGAGGCCGAAGATTCTTCCGGCGCGGACGGAGAGGCTCAGTTCGTTGACGGCGACGAATTCATCGAAGCTTTTGGTGACGCGATCCAGCAGGAGGGTGCCATTAGGCATGCTCACAATAAGAAT
>CAXTRQ010000020.1:0-52338 GCA_964246705.1 uncultured Pyrinomonadaceae bacterium | reverse complement strand
GGCGGAGGCGGTGGGAGAAGCTTCGGGCGCTCGGCGCGCAACACCGGCGGCGCGCTCGGCGGCTTCCTTTCCAGAGTCGACACGGTCGGCTTGGACGAGGCTCTGCGCGAGGTCGGGCTGGAGGACCTCATCGGCCGCCCGGCGGCCGAGATTACGTCCGGGCTGCTCGACGCTTTAGCCGCGCCGGCGGGGACACTCGACGAGCATGCCGCGCGCAAGGCGCTCGAGGTGATTAACGCCGAGATGATCGGCGGTGCGAAAAGCTACGCTGAAGTTAAGGGTGCCTTGAAGAACGCCTTGAACAAAGAGGGTCTGGAGCGCATCGTCGTTAACTTCTTCGGGGAATATCTTTATCAAAACTTCCTGCGTAGTGTTTACAAGGATTGGGCTAAGAAAGTTGGGGCGGAACAGGCGGGTCGCCGGCTCAAAAGCGTTCGGGACTGCATCACCTCGGCGCTAAAATCTAAATTCGTCAACCGGGACATTTCTAAGGTTCGCTGGAAGGGGCGCGAGGGGCGACGCATCATTGATCAGGTGTGGCGGGGCACGCTGAAGATATTCGGGGTAACGTCGTGAACGTAGAAGTTAGATTAGACGATTCTGCCAGACATAGAGACGGCTCGGCCAAACTCTCCGTCGAAATCTCCGAGACGGGGGTGCGGCGCGAGCTCGATCTGTCTTTCGGCGAGTTGCGCGACCGCTGCGGCATTCCCGACCCTGTGACGCTCGATCTACTACTCGTCGCAAGCCTCTGCTACGTCATAGACAAATCCGTAAAGCGCGCCCATTCCTTCGACGGGTGGACACGAGAATTTGAAGCAGAGCTCCCGGTGTCCACGCCCAAGCTGTGGGCAGGCGTCGCGGGACAGCTAAACCGAACATTGGGTTTCCTCACCGGGGACGAGTGGCGCTTGTCGTTCCGCGAAATGGCGGCCGACTTCTTCAAGGAGCCGGAGAGGAGGAGAAGACGGCGGGAGAGTGAGCAGAAGCCGGAGAAGATAACTCACGCCTGTCTGTTCTCGGGCGGTTTAGACTCGCTCACGGGCGCAATCGACTTACTGGCGAGTGACGACACCTCGCGTCTACGACTCGTCGGGCACTACGACGCCGCCGGTGCCGCGTCGGCGCAAGACGGGCTCTTCAGGGCGCTTGACGACAACTACCCCGGGCACTGCGACCTCTTGCAAGTGCGCGTCAGCCACAGGCCATTAGAGGCCGAAGAGAGTACGCTGCGAAGCAGGTCGCTCGTTTTCATGGCGCTCGGGATCTACGCGGCGCGTGCGGGGGGCGGTCAGGTCCCGTTGTACGCGCCCGAGAACGGACTGATAGCGATCAACGTCCCGCTCGACCCTTCGCGCAGCGGGTCGTGCAGCACGCGCACGATGCACCCGTATTTTCTGAGCAGCCTCAGGGACGTGCTTATAAAGCTAGGCGTTGAAAACCCGATCATCAACCCGTTCGAGCTGAAGACTAAAGGGGAGTGCTTGGCGGAGTGCTCGGACCCGAAGCTTCTCGCCGCGCTCGCGACCTCTACCGTCTCCTGTTCGCACCCGACCAGGAAGCAGTTCTGGCGCCGCCGGGGCAGGGAGGTGAGGAATTGTGGCTACTGTGTGCCGTGCCTCATCCGCCGGGCGTCCTTGCACCGCGTCGGCCTCGACGTGGCTGGACAATACGGTCTCGACGTCTGCGGCGGCGAGGTGGACATAAATCACAATATGAACGACAGTGCTGACGACTTTCGCGCCATGCTCGACATGCTTAGCAGCCGGAAGACGGCCGGCGACTTCGCGCAGGATATTCTTGCTGTCGCGCCCGTCGACCGAATTCACGAGCGCGCCGAAATGGTCGAGCGAGGCTTCGGCGAGATCCGCGCTCTGATCGAAGCCAAAGGGAACGGCGTAATGCGGCGAGCGGCGGGCATAGCTTGATGATTGACACCCACTGCCACGTCGATCTCTACCCGCGCCCAACCGAAGTCGCCGCCGGCGCAGACCAAGCTGGTGTCTTGACTATCATCGTCACGAACCTGCCCTCGGCATTTGATCGGGCGCTCCCTTTCATACAGCCAATGAAGAACATTAGGCTCGCCCTCGGACTTCATCCGCTGGTGGCCGAGCAACACGGGGGAGAGAGGGAGAGGTTTAAAGAACTGATTGATAAAACGTCATACATCGGGGAGGTCGGACTGGACTTCTCAAGCGCGGGATACTCTACGAAAGAGCTTCAAGTAGAGTCCTTCAGATTCGTTCTTCGGGCGCTGCGGGGGAAGCGAAAGTTCATCACGCTTCATTCCCGCCGGGCGGAATCAGCGGTTCTCGATATCTTGGAAGAAGAGGGCCGATCACCTGTTGTTTTCCATTGGTACACGGGTCCCCTGAATCTCTTGGACCTTGCTGTGAGGCGAGGGCACTTTTTTTCAATTAACCCGGCGATGGTCAGCAGCCCGAAGGGGAGAAAAATCGTTGAGTCCATACCTGCGGACCGTGTGCTGACCGAGACCGACGGCCCGTTCGTAAAGATCAACGACAGGTCAGCGATACCTTCAGACGTGGTTACAGTTGAGGACTATCTGGCTGGGGTATGGCAGGTAAAAAGGCTCGACGCCAGAGCCAAGATAAGGGAGAATTTCTTGCGCCTCGTGCGACCGATCCGGGTAATACAGGGTGGTGACCAGACCTCCAGGAGTAGTGATTAGCCCGTAGGGAGGCTGTAGGAAAATCCGATTTAAGACGCGTAAGGAGGTACTCAGTTGAGTTCTGCCGGCTGTTCGATTGCGACCGGGGCCGACGGCATCCATGATTTCAGACGTGCCCTCTCGTCCCGCATGACGCGACTCTACTTTGAAAAGTACATGCACGCCGAAGAGAAGCGGTTCATCATGCCGGTCGGACTCCTTCTGGTGATCGATGAGGAGAACGGCGGCGACGTGACGGCCCGCGAGCTGATCAAACGATTCAACCTCCTCGACGCCGAGTCGCAGAATATTATTGACTTCTACTTCCTCGGCTGGGAGTGGGCTGAATACTGGAATCGGTCAAAAGGGATTAGGTTCAATCTTAATTCGTTCCAGTCCTGCCGGCAGACGTTTAAGAACATAGGCATAGACAGGTTCGGCGGTAACGCCGACCTCCTCCTCGTCGACGCGCACTTCACCCTCCGGGGTATCAGCTTGAACTTCAAGAAAGCAATCCACGTGAACCTTTCGGCCAGCGCGGCGGATAAAGAAATCCCATCCGTCGGGGAGTTTCTTCAGTCAGTCATCGAGGCCGCCGAAAAAGTTCGGGAGGCGGCACCAAGTGCCAGCGCGGAAGATATCGTCTTCTCGATCAGCGATAGGCTGGGGCTCGCGACGGCAAGAAAATCGATACTGGATTTTTTCCTAAGTAAGTGGGGCGAAGTGATCGGCGCGAAGAAACTACAGGCTGTGGCCGTACGCAACCTCGGCCCCAGGGTTAAGCTTAAAGACCTTGATCTCAAAGCGGTCTCGCAAGGGCGCCAAATAACTTAAAAATCGTATGCAAGCTACCGACTCTATACTGAGCTTCTAAGCACATGAGTTTACGAGCCAAGGCATCTGCCGAGTTCGTCGATAGGAGCGACTTTCAAAGCGCGTCCTCGCCTACTGATGTGGCAGATTTCTTCCGGCTTGACGCCAGCCGCAGACTAAGCGCCGCGGGCCGGTCCGAAATGGGCCAATACCTCTCGCCACCTCCGGTGGCTCGCTTCATGGCTTCGCTCTTTGAGGCGCGACACAAGAACGTCAGCCTACTCGACGCCGGGGCTGGGACAGGCTCGCTCACCGCGGCCTTCGTCGATGAGTTGTGCGCCCGAGCGGGGAGGCCGGCTGAAGTCTCCGTCATCGCATATGAGATTGAAGCGGCGGTTATTCCATACCTGAAGGCGACTCTCGAAGCCTGTCGTGCAAGGTGCGAGCGCGCGGGAATCAAATTCCGATGTGAAGTTGTCGAGGAAGATTTCGTCGAGTCGGGCGTCTCGGCGCTGCGTGAGGAATGGTTCGTGCGCGAGGGGCGAAAGTTTAACTGTGCGATCCTGAACCCGCCCTACCGCAAGATTAATAGTGATTCGGTGCCGCGCCGCATCCTGCGGACGGCCGGAATTGAGACCAGCAACCTCTACACCGCGTTTCTGGCAGTCGCGGTAGGGTTGCTCGATGAGGGTGGGGAGCTAGTCGCCATCACCCCGCGCAGCTTCTGCAACGGCCCCTACTTTAAGCCGTTCCGCAAGTCGTTCCTCGAAGCAATGACCTTCCGACGGATGCATGTCTTCGACTCCCGTCAGCTCGCTTTCCAGGAGGATCATGTCCTCCAAGAAAACATTATCTTCCACGCCGTTAAATGTAAGGAGAGGGGCGCGAAGGTATGCGTCTCGTTGAGCCGCGGGCCAGAAGACGCGGACGTGAGAGTACGGGAGATCACGCACGACCAAATCGTGTATCCGGGCGATCCGGACAGCTTCATTCACATCGTCCCCGACGAGCACGGTCAGTCTGTCGCCGAGATGATGAGGAAGTTCGACGCGACGCTCGGTGACCTCGGCCTCGGCGTCTCGACCGGTCGCGTCGTAGATTTTCGCGCGCGCGAATTCCTACGCGCCGAGCCGAAAGGGGGCAAGACGGCCCCCCTCATCTACCCGGGCCATTTTGACGGCGGGCTTGTGCGCTGGCCGAAGCGGCCTAGCAGGAAGCCCAACGCCCTGGCCCTCGCGCCCGATACGGACGACCTCCTGGTGCCGCGCGGCACCTACGTACTGGTCAAACGCTTCTCCGCTAAAGAGGAGCCCAAGCGAGTCGTGGCGGCCGTCTACGACGAGGCGCATCACCCGGCGCCGCGCGTGGGCTTCGAGAACCATCTCAACTACTACCACGCGAGTGGCGGCGGTTTACCGCCCCGCCTGGCCAAAGGGCTAGCCGTCTTTCTAAACTCGACTCTGGTTGATTCCTACTTCCGACAGTTCAACGGCCACACGCAAGTGAACGCGACGGACCTAAGGAGCCTCAGGTATCCGGCCCTCGCGGCCCTGGAGGCGCTCGGGTCGCGCGTGGGTGACGAGTTCCCGGAGCAGGACGAGCTGGATCGCATCTTTGAAGAGGAGTTGCTCGGCATGACGCGTGAACCAGTCTCGCCCGCCGCAAAGAAGAGAATTGAGGAAGCCACTGCCGTTCTCCGAGAGCTCGGCCTGCCGCGCCGGCAGCAGAACGAGCGCTCCGCGCTGACACTCCTCGCGCTCCTAGACCTCGGGCCAGAGACGCCATGGACGGAGGCGGCCGACCCTTTGCGCGGTGTCACCCAGATGATGGAGTTCTTCGCCGAGCGCTACGGAAAGAGGTACGCGCCCAACACGCGCGAGACCGTCCGCCGCCAGACCCTGCACCAGTTCCTGGAGGCGGGCCTCGTCTGGATCAACCCGGACGACCCGGCGCGGCCGACCAACAGCGGGAAGACCGTCTATCAGGTCGAAACGGGAGCCCTCAAGCTGCTGCGCTCCTTCGGGACCGAGGGGTGGGAGAAAGGTCTGGAGACCTATCTCTCGTCCGTCGGAACGCTGAAGAAGCGGTACGCGCAGGAGCGAAGGATGAAGCGCATCCCCGTCGAGTTGGCGCCAAGCAAATCGATCACGCTCTCACCCGGCGGGCAGAACGTACTCGTCAAGCAGATCATCGATGAGTTCTGCCTGAGGTACACGCCGGGAGGGAAGCCGATTTATGTCGGTGACACGGATGAGAAGTGGGCCTACTTCGACGAGGAGGCGCTAGAGGCTTTAGGCGTTCGCATCGAGGCGCACGGGAAGATGCCCGATGTCGTGGTTCACCACATAGAGAAGAACTGGCTCGTGCTGATAGAGGCTGTCACGAGTCACGGGCCAGTCGATCCGAAGCGGCACAACGAGCTGAAGGCGCTCTTTAAGGGATCGAAGGCTGGCCTTGTATTCGTCACGACATTTCTGACGCGGAAGGCGATGGTGAAGTACTTGGACGAGATATCTTGGGAGACGGAGGTGTGGGTAGCCGAGTCCCCTGACCATTTAATTCATTTTAACGGCGAGCGTTTTCTAGGTCCATATGAAGAGTAGTAAAAAGTATTCCTGACATTAGGGAAAGCTGTAACATCAAGTAGACGAATGCTGAGATTCGTCAGACAGTGTCTGACGAATCTCAAAACCTCCATAACATTCCAGGTGGACAGAGCTGACGACGGCCTGCACGATCTTCTCTCGGTCTATTTAAGTCATCACTGACTACTGTGCGGCCGCCTTACGTTGCCACCACTGCTTGGCAAATTCGGGCGCCTTTGCGCCTTTGGGGTGACAGTGTCGATGCACGAGAGCACCGTTCTCGATAGTCGTGGGGCCTCCCTTCGTGTGCTCTTCGACGTGATGAATGTCGATTTCGGACCAAACCACGTCGGCCCCGCACACGGCGCATTTCTTCCCGTCACGGTAGTAGATGATCTCGCGCTCCAAAGCGCCGAACAGGCGCTTCGGGTCTTTTAACTGTGGTTTCAGAAAAGCAAGCATCTTCGCGCTGAAGAACTCGTGCCGGCGCTGTATAACCTCGCCTCGATCACTGTTAACGCGCGTGTGTATGCCGTAACGCAGCCAATATTTGCTCGGATTTTGGTCATGCTGCGTGCGCTTCCCATTAGCGAATTCCTCACGAAAATGGTCGAAGGCGGCCGCGAAGTTAGCCTCCCAAGAGCGGGTGTAGTCGTCGAATAAGGTATCCACCAGTAGAACGAGGTGGATGGCTTCGTGTCCGAGGATTTTGGGGCGTTTCTTGTCGCGCAATAGCTGCGTCACCTTATCGAGAATGTTGAACAGCCGGCGTGCGTCGGATGATTCTGAGTCAAACCCAAGATTTTCATAATAGAAGTCGTCGATGGACGCCGCGTTGATGTCACAAAAAACGCTCGCGCCGTCTTTGCGCCTGTTGAAATAAAACATCGCAATCTGTGCCGCGAGCTGTCGGAGCTTGCCCCTGTCCTTGACCTTCTTCGCCCCCATAAGAACGTTGAAGAAGTCGTGCCCGGGGTATCGCGCTATGCCTAGCTTCCCACCGAGGCGCAGCACAAAGTCTGTGAACTGGCCCGGCCAAGCGTCGCGCTTCTCCTGGGAAGTGAGGGGCAGCCCGGACTGGAGGCGGACGAACAGGTCGCGCGCCTCGTTCGGGTCGTGTGTTTCGATCCTGACAATGCGGAGGGAAGTGTCTAGGAATTTTGTCTTCAGCTCGTCGCTAAGTTCATGGAAGAAACTCTGCCCCCAAGGACAGGGCTGCCTCTTGATAAAGTCTGGGAACCGCGCCTCGGCCTCATCTTCAACGGGGTCGAATAACTTGAACGCGCCCTCGTGAAAATCTGAGAGGGCGTTGATGCGCTGTTGCCCGTCTATAACCTCATACCTTTGGCTTACCAGCTTTCCCGCCTCCTGCCGAATGTGGTGGAGGTAAATTAGGGGGATCGGGTAGCCCCGGAGGACCGAGTCAACGAGCCTCTTCTTCTGCGGCAGGGTCCAGACCACCCCCCGCTGGTATTCGGGATTCACTACCAGCATCTGCTGCGACTTGAGGTCGAGCACGTCACGGACGGTCAGGTCGTCAGGATCGGTTTTCATCGCTATGTTCCTTAGTCTTGGTCTCGCCCTCGCCCTTGCCTTCGGCGCGAAAAACGTCGCCTTTCTGTACCCGATTGCGGATCGTCGTCACGATTAGCTCGACCAATCGCTCACGACTCTTCCACTTCAGGGCAAGCCGGGAAGAGTCCAAGGCGTACTCGGAGACAACGTCCTTTAGCTGGTCGAGCGTCAGCGGCTCAAGTTTGCGGAGGAGCTGATCCTCGCCGCCGGCGTATTCGCGGTAGGGGTCGATTACCGCGCGCGCCCTTTTGTTCCGTGAGCGTCGGCCCGGCTGGCCGTTTCGCTTTTTCTCTGAACTCGGCCCGAGGATGTGCTCGATGCGCGCCCGCAGCTCCGGATTCTTGTCATATTCGAGCAGGAACTCGTTGAAAATCTTTGCCACAAGGTTTTTCATACGTAAGCCGGCACCTGAATCTTCTCTAGGATCTCCTTCGTCAGGGCGCGATATATGTCGTACTGGCCCCGGTAGCCCCATTTCTGGCGCAGCGTGTTCAACTGCTTGAACTCGGCAGCGCCCCCGATCTCTGTATTCTCAGGTATCACTGTGCTGAAGAGGGGAGCATGCTTCTCCTGCCTCAAAACTTTAAGTTGGTCCCTGTGGACAGAACTTTGCTCGCGGTACTTAGTTGCGACGACTCCAAGGGGCTCAATCGTCTGCCCGATGGTGTCCGAGAAGTCCTTCACCCTCTCGACGATCTGCGGGATGCCATAGGTCGAAAGGTGGTCGGGAATGGTCGGAATCAAGTAGTAGTCAGATATGCGCAGCCCGTTCAGGGTCACAAGCCCCAGACTGGGGGGGCAGTCAATCAGGATAAAGTCGTATTCATCAGCCTCGATAACTGGACGCAAAGCCCGCTTGAGCACTTCAATCGGGCTGGCGGCATGAAAGCGGCCCCGGTTCATCGTGGCAAGCTCGTCTTGGATGTCTATAAGTCGGAGGCTTGAGGGGATCAGGTCAACACGTTTGGAGTCTTGAACGGCCCCCACCCTTTTCTGCAATGTAGCATCCAGATCGAAATTCTTCTCCCCGTCTAGAGCGTCGCGGAAGAGTTGAGCAACCGTATGCCCCTTCTTGTCCAACTCGAGCCACTTGCGATCACCGATGAGCACCATCGTGGCGTTGGTTTGCGGGTCGAGGTCTACCACGAGCACTCTCTTCCCAAACTCGGCGTCGAGTAGCTGTGCGACGGCCACTGTGGTCGTCGTTTTGGCGACGCCCCCCTTCAGGTTGATCATAGAAATTATGGTAGCCATGTGAATCTTTCTCCTCTTGAGCCACGCAAGCACCTGATCCCGTCTGAAAACGGGGCCGGCGGCAAGATTAGCTATCGGTTGTGGGAAGTCGGTGAAGCGGGTACGCCAGTTAGCGACCGCGGCACGAGAGACCTTGGCAAGTGCCGCAATCTCCTGTATTCCAAGAAAATCTGTTTCGGCCATATTAATTTTGTGAACGGTCAACACCTACTGTGTACACTGTTCACAATATAGAATCACTTGTTCACGATGTCAAGTGGAAAGTTTGGAGGGCTTTCTTCCGCGCGATGCCGGAGGGTATAACTTCGAGGTAGAGTTCAATTGAATCTTACTTAACAGTAGGTCAACTATACTCATTGAGATAATTATTCGTAGCCCATGCCGAGTTCTTGTGCCTGCGCGGCCAGTTTGTCGAGCGTTGCACGACGCCGCTCATCAATCCGCCCCTTGTATTGGGCTAAGTCTCTGTAGAGCACGCGCCGGCGCGTGCCCACCTTGCGATAAGGGATCTTGCCTTCTTCCAAGAGCTTTACCAAAAACGGGCGTGAGACGTTCAGGATGTCAGCCGCTTCCTGGGTGGTGAGTTCTGCCCGTACCGGAATCAGCGTGATTGCGTTACCCCGCGCCATCTGCGTAAGGATATTGACCAGCATATTAAACGCGACCGCGGGGATCAGCACGGTCTCCTGCTGTCCGCCTTCAGATATGACTATGATGGTCTGCTCTTCCGTGTCCTGCAGGTAGAAAGATAGTATGCGGCTGCTCTCTTCGGCGAGCTGCGACTCACGCTCGGTCGGGGCAACAAGGTCTAAATCTCTAGTCGCTACTGACATCTAGCTCTCCTCGGTCTGGAATTACCTGCCTCTACCTCTGAGCTATGACAAATAATAGTGTAAACGAAATAAACGAAACATTCGGATTTGTCGAATTAACGGGTTTAATCACAAAAAGCGTGCAGAATTTAATATCTGCCGAGAATATGTGATATACCGATGTCGCGATGAATAAGAGTAGGGCTGAACAACTCAGACAGAAGGTGCAGCACACAGGGATTCTGCATGCACGAGATCTCAAGGCACAGGGTATCCCGCGCGAGTACCTATGGCAGCTTCAGCAAAAGGGACTACTCGAAAGAGTGGGGCGGGGGATTTATAGGCAGCCTAACTGGGAGGTGACGGAGAACCATAGTCTGGTCGAGGCCGCTCAGCGCGTGCCGCGCGGGGTGATATGTCTCCTCTCGGCACTCCGCTTCCACGGGCTGACCACTCAGACGCCCTTTGAAGTGTGGGTCGCGATTGATCGAAAGGCGCACCGCCCGAACGGTAGCCGTGATGAACAACTGACGCCGCTCAACACCGTGCGCTTCTCCGGCAAGGCGCTCACGGAGGGCATCGAAGAGCATAAGCTTGAAGGCGTAATAGTGAAGATTTACAGCCCGGCGAAGACGGTGGCGGATTGTTTTAAGTACCGGAACAAGATTGGGGTTGATGTTGCCATCGAAGCCCTGCGCGACTGCTGGAAACGACGGCGCGCGAGCGCTGATGAGCTGTGGAGATATGCGAAGATATGTCGTGTAGCCAACGTGATGAGACCCTACATGGAAGTGATTGCCGAGGCATGATCTAGCGACGAAAATGGGACCTTCAAGGCGCCAACGCTTGCTTAATCCTTCGCGCGCCCGCTGCCACGTGTGCGTGCCTGAGATACAAGTCTTACCTTCTTGCTCTGGCGACGCCGCCTTTGGCTCTCATTGAGACGCAGCTTCAGCTCGACGGAGGTGGCTTCCTCCGGAGAAAGCTTCAGTAAGTCCGCGGCCGAGCCGACGCTCCAGCCAACCGCCTCAAGTCTCTTATGTTTTGCTGATTTCATTTACTCTGAAGGACAGGTTTACGTCCGTGACGGCTCACAGACCGAGCAGCCAACCGATGTCGAGTGGCTGGCAATTGAGGAGGAAGGCGAAAGGGCGAGGTCTCAAGCCACCGCGGGCGATTAGAAATACCGTGGCCGCCTGGGATTAAGGCTGGGTTAAAGTCTCACGAAGAAAGGAAACGCCGATGAAACCGGCAACTCGAACACTCATTAGCTGCGCGCTGTTACTTGTCTGCGCCTCATTCGTTTCCGCACAGGAGACGACCAAGCCGCACAAATTTAAGACGACCTACAAGATTGATATGTTTGCCGAAGCAGACTTTCACTCAAAGAAGATCGGTAGCATCCCCGACGGCGTCATCCTCGAAGCACTGGAAGAAACCGAGCGCTACGGCGGCTACATCAGAGTCACCTATAAGAATAAGACGGGTTGGGTGCTCAAGGCTGAGACGGAAAGGTACATGGACGTGCCGGCGCCGGAGCTTGCGTGCTGGAGTAACGGCTACAAAATCATCGGCGGCATCTACCGCTACTTCTTCGTTCTCCGTAACGACGGCACGCTGCCGTATGTCGGGAACATAACCATCCGCTTGTTTGATCGGGACGGAAAGACGGTGTTCGAGAAGACGGTGGATTTTTCAGACGGGATCAAGCCGAACACCGGCGGGCAGTTCCCCATCGACACCACAATTGAAGCCCTGCGGTTCGAGCTGGAGCACAAGGACGGGAAGATCAAGGGGAATACTGGCAAGCTCATTGAGCGCCTCTGAGGCGCTCAGAAGCGTTTTTATGCCGCCGAGCGACCGCGATCCATCTCGACCTTGGGCAAAAAAAGCATGGCGGCGCGAGCGTAATAACTATTAGGAGGGTTACGCCGTCGTGTCGTCAAACCGCTATTTCGACGAACGTGTGAATATCGAAATAGCTCCTGCATTATTAGGCGGTCCGCCGCCGATGTGGCCGATGCCGATCCGGACACCGTTGCTGGAAATGCCGTGATAACTGATCTTCACCAAAACGTCTCCTACGTCGCCGATTTCATCGTTCAATTTTACAATCACGCAAGTCATCCATTCCGACCCCGGAACCTTGCCGACATATTCTACGGGCAATGTATAGATTCTGCCCGAAGCGTCCTCGGCACTGGCAGTAACAGCCGAAGCACTCTCTCCAGGTGATAGATCGAAATTCAATGCAAAAAGCATTATTCTCGTGCGACGATCACTTCCCCATAAATGATCATAGGTGAGATGGAACGGCTCGGCCAGCCGCAATACTGAGTCCAACGTAATGGCTCGCTCGGAATCCGGTTGAGAAACCAGCACCGGAACTCCAAAATTGATTAGCTGATGGGTCACTAGACCAGAGCGATTGCCCACATTGTCGTCAGAGAAAGCATAAATTGTAGGCGCCTGATACCGATTGACTGTGAATGGAGCGGTGTAAGGCTGAAAGTTTATTCCGTTCAGCGAGAAGTAGGTCACTTTAACCCCAGAGCCGGGGTCCGAACTTGTGACGGTAATAGTTGAACTGTTGCCTTGCGCCGTAGCGTCGATGCTTACGGTCGGTGCATCAGTATCTTGCGCGGCGGTGCCTGTTATAGAAACCGTGGGTGTAACAGACGTCTCATAATTGCCGTCGCCGTTCGTGTCATAGTGCAGGACGCCTATGCCTTGAGGTGTAATCTGAAGTTTGGCTTTTACTCCTGTAGGTAAGTTGAGGTCCGCGTACCGTACGATTTGGCTCGTCTCTATGTCCGTACCCGTTCTTATCTCAAGGGCCACCGGTGTATTTCCAACAGCGAATACAAGATCATAAGTATCCGTCTGGGGAATAATTATGAATACCGACTTCTCGCCGACCATGTACGCGGTGACATCGGGTATTCCAGCTTCCGGCTCACCAGAGAGGGGCGTCTGTGTCTTTCCATGAGAGTCTGTAAGCGTAACGGATTCGACACCCAGGAGCTTCACATAATAGTTTGGTTGAGGATTCGGTTCTGGAGGAACAGCGAGTGCCTTATCGTCTGATGATCGCACCATCTGTCCGCTAAACGTCGAGGCTAGCGGAGAGTTCAGGGCTTCAAGGAGAGCGTTAAGCACATTCGCATTTTTCGCTAGCCCGGTATGCTCTACATCATCGTTCGCGTTGGTATTGTAGGCGAATATCTTCAGCGTTGCGCCCACGGCGTTCAGATTAATGCCGTTACCGCTACGTCTGGCGCTAATAAGAGGTACAGTCCCGTCTCCCAAAGTGAGAAGGACATTTAAGTAACTTATCGGGTTGCAGATTCCAGAAAGCGTACATACTTGTGTTCTCGTGGCAACCACCGTACCGATTGTATCGGCGCCGCTCCTCATCCCGTAGAAGTGGTAATACTGCACGCCTGTACCATCTACCCCGTCCAGCCAGCCGTCTTGACCGACAACACTATTATGGAATTGGAGGCCGTTGGTGGCCGGCGAACTGCGCGGGTGCCTCTGATTAAGAAGCTGGAACATTTGCGTGAACGTGTAGTTCTGAGTTGAGATCCCATCGTTATTTAGATCCCATCCACTCTCCCTAAACGGAATTCCACCTAGCTCGAAGTATCTTGGTGATGGTATGAGTTCATGTGCTCCCGGAAAGAACTCCACCAGTTTTTTCAGAGTGCTCGCTCTTGCGATAATTTTTTGTTTACCCTCAAAGAACTGCCCCGTCTCCAGCGTGTTGATGAGCTTGGGAGCTCCGAGCCACGGTGTCCCGATTGTGATCAGCTTGGCTACATGATGTGCACCATTGGGGTTTTTCAGGATGTAGCGTTGAGCAAGAATGCCGCCCATGCTATGCGCGACAATGTCGACGTTACTTCCAGGATAAAGATTCCGTACATTATCGATGAGACTTCTCAAGGCATCGGCATTTTCCGCATTGCTCTTGCGCCAATCATGCGCAAACACGAAGAGGGTTGGAGTATTACCGTCTATACGGTATCCCGCTCCTATAAGTCGATCCAAAAGAGGGCCGTAGAATTGAACGGTTTCACCAATTACGGGTACAGATACGGTTACAGATCGGATCGCCCCACCAGGCACAATGTCTGTTATTCGTGCCGGGTCCTCAGGGTCTAACGTCAGCCCATCATGAAAGGTCCAAATTCCGGGCCACCGTTCGCTACCATCACTTGCTCGGATTAAACGGCTGCCGGCGATGCCGGGAATGAATATGAGAGGTCTACTACCTTGAGACACCGGAGCGCTCTGCGCTTCATATGCTCCAATGTCGCTGCCATTGCCTCCTGCCGCATTCTGGACACTCGGCAAGTCAACTGGGCGCGGCTGCCCGCGCTGGTCAGTGGTGATGGATGTCCCTGTGGAGTCACTAGCGACGCTGCCTCTGTCTAAAGCGGGACTACCAGACAACAAGGCCATTGTCTGAGTTGGGCCGCCATTGTTGGTGAGCGGTCCTAATATCGGATTAATCGGCGTTGCGATTGAGCCGACGATGTCGTTGTTGACGCCGTTTGTGAAACCTGTACTTCCGTTAGCTTTGCCAACTAGGTTGTAGCCTTGCGAATTGAAATTGCCTGTAACATCCGGGCCAGAGGTGGTTGCGCTATTTAGAGCAATGATCGTGTTTTTAACATTCAACGTACCATTGCTGGCATTGAAAATGCCGCCGCCACTGTCTTTGCTGGAGTTTCCAGACAGCGTACTGTTAGTGACAGTAACGGTGCTACCGCTGCCGTTGTTAAAAATGGCGCCGCCACCGCGACCGGAACCGGTGGTTAAATTGCCAGAGAGCGTACTATTGATGACCGTTACCGTGGCTTGAGAGTTAAAAATGGCACCGCCTTCTTTGCCTGAATTATTAGAGAGCAGGCTACCGATGACAGTCACTGTGCCGCCGGCAACATTGTAAATACCCCCACCCGAGCTTCCCGTGGAGCCTTGGTTTGCCGTATTGCCGGTGAGCGTACTATTGACGATAGACACTGTGCCGTTGGCATTGAAAATGGCGCCGCCGCCAGCGGATTCAGCGGCGGTATTGCCGGAGAGTGTGCTGTTAATGATATTTACTGTTCCCTTGGTATTGTAAATGCCGCCGCCGTATCTTCCGGTCGATGGGTTAGTATTACCGGAGAGCGTACTATTGGTTATATTCACCGTGCCAGTGTTGGAATTGAAAATACCACCACCACCACTACAACAGTTCGGATCGGCAGAAAAATTGCCTGAGAGCAGGCTATTGGTGACATTCACCGTGCCGGTGCTGGCGTTGAAAATGCCGCCACCACCACCGCTGGTTGCACCCTTACCGTTAACAATCTTAATACCCGATAGCGTGACGTTGAGGTTGCCCGCTGCGATATTGAACACCCGAACCACATTGTTGCCGCTCACGGTCAACTGCTCTGCGCCTGACCCCTGAATTATCAAACTCTTGTTGATGACTAGCTCACTTGCAAGCGTGATCGTGCATGGGCAATTGTTGAGGTTGAAGTTTATCGTATCGTTAGGTTGAGCAGTGGCAATCGCTTCTCGCAGCGAGCCTGTACCACTGTCGTTGGTGTTGGTAACGGTGAGCGTATTAGCTGGTAGCGACGGCGCGACACTTGCTAAGGACATTATCGCAAATGACGCTTTAGGATTCTGTAGCGAGACACTGATGTTAGAAGCTAGTAACGGGCCACACAGCCCTGTCAACAAGAATGCAACACCTACAAGTCGGAGAGGAGAAGAGATAATATAACGCATGTCGTGACCCTCTTATAACGAGGCTCCGGTCAGGAGATTTGATGGGCAGACAGAAATCAATGAGTGATAAACCTGCTAGGGAGGGGCCGTAAGGTTGCGGTTCGTAAACGCTAAAAGACTTCAACTCCCTATGAAGACGGCTGCACTATATGTTCCCCTACCGTAGCTGTCAATTATGTTCTGAGATAAACCCTTTTCACGAAGGATGCGACTTGAGTGAGAGAGAAATTAGATGAATTGCAAATGAAGCAGGCGGAAAAGTTGGAGGGCGAGCTGGAGCGCCCCAGGCTCACCGGCTGGGAGGTGAGTTAAGCGGAGAGGTTAAGAAATCTCTATCAAGTCGCCGGGCGCCAGTTTTGTGAGCGCGTCTTCAACCTGCGGGATGAGCGGGGCGAGGCTGTCGTACTGGTTGCTGGCTGCAACTAGGATTACGAACCTGAGTGGGCTGGACATAAGATTTTGTTGGTGCCGGAGATTCTGGTCGACGGTGAGAAAGACCTCGAATTCGTTTTCCACGAGCTTCAGAAGTTCCCCGTTCTTCTTGGCGGCCCACCCCATCTGGTAGGCGGTCTTCACCTCATGATCGGAAAGCAGGCGCAGCAACCGCTTCGGCGCGCAGTGGTCTAAGAAGATTTTCAAGCTTGTTTGAGTTGCTCCAGGAGGCTGTCCATCGCCAAGCGCAACACTGCGTCGGCCTGCTCGCGCGAGACGCCTTCAAAGTCTTCGAGGAACGTCTCAAGACTCTGGCCGCCTTCGAGGTAGTCGAAGAGATTCTTGACGGGGACGCGCGTGCCGTAAAAGCATGGGGCACCGCTCATGCGCTCCGGGTCAGTCCAGACGACCTCTTCGAGGGCAACTTCTTTCTTCGGTGTAATAGTCGACATGATTCTTTCACCTTAGCCGGGCTATTATACCTCAAAGCTTGGGAATACGGACGGGCTGCGCTGCTTCTGGAAGCGGGCACCGTCAGTTGATGCAAGCCGAGAGACGCGCGAGTTTCTTAAAGAGCCGCACCCGGGCACGAATGGTCGAAAGGCGGAGTCTGCCCCAATCTATTTATTTCTCTTCGAATGCGTAGCGCTTGGATGAACGGGTTGACGGTGAAAAGCGCCCAGAAGCCGAGTATCTCACACATCACACATAGCAGCAGGATGAGGATGAACAGCACTGCGCCTTTGACTTGGAACATATAAGGCGTGGCGCCGAGAGGGCCAGCCATTAAGAGAATTGCGAAGCAAAAGAAGCCTCGGTTGAACAGGCCCTGCAACCTGTCGATTCTGACGGCGAGGCTACCCGTATTATCGGCCACTAAGAATTCCCGCGCATCGCAGATCACGCGATGCTTGTTCTTCATCTCCGTCCGGTGGTAGAAGTCCATTATTGCCCGTCTTGTGTGGGCATTCGGCTCCTCATACCCGAAAAGGGCCTTGAATTCCTGTATCTCCCTAACCTCCCTGGCCACATCGCTAGTTGGTTGTGCGTCAAGCATCGGCAGCAGCCGGAGAAAGATCAGGTCGTCCAGCTCTTTGCGCAGCAGCGTTCGACTGCCTGCGGAACTGTTCAGTAAATATTCTGTCAGCACCGCGGCGGCTGTCTTCCTGAATTCGTTTGACGTGTAAGGATAACCTCGCTCTGTGAGATAGAGGTCCAGAGCATCCGCAGCTCGGACTTTCAAGTCGACCGCATCCATCTGGATGAGTTTCACCACTACCTTGCCGAACTTCTGTCCGTCCCTAACACGGCCAAAGTTGTAACCCGCTAAGATCAATTCATAGGTGTCGGCCTCTATCCCCTCCAACTCCTCCGCCGCGGCCCTGACGCTTGCAACAGTGAACTTAAAGGAGGACTTAACCTGAACCACAAGCTCCCCGCCGGCGGAATGCCAGACGAAGTCGACCTGGGTGTTGCCCTGGTTCGGCTCTAGCGTGAGACTCTGCCACTCCTTGTCATGTCGTAGCGCGTCGAGTAAACAGACGAGCGTCTGTACCATAAAGCCGCGGATTGCGTCACTACCGCCCATGTGTATGAAAGCTCCTTGTCTAATTTGATTGCTCGGTGAAGTATGAGCTGGCGGAGACAGAACTCGCCGGTTCCAGAATCACACGGCTGCCCTGCCACTTGTCAATAGAAAAGCTTCCGGTAATCAAAACGATAAAGACAGATATACAGGCTATGGTACGGCTGATTGATAGCAGAAGTATAAATTCACCTCTCGGCTTGATTCTCTATCTTCTTCTTAACGTCTTTCGGCAGGCTCTTTCCGATGTACCGCGATATGACTCTATCCTTTACTCTGGTGTAGCTGTACCAGTAAGGGCCATGTAGTTTACCGCGCGCACACTTGCATTTTTCTTTACCACATCGAATGCTCTCTAATCGATAAGTCTTATTGTCGAGGGCTTGCTCTGCAACCGTTCGCTTTCGGGATGAAGCTTTTTCTTCGCGACCAGCCTCCTCAGCTCTTCTTATTAATTCATGCAGCCACTCATCGAGCTTTCTTAACTGGCCGAGCGAGAGCCTGCGCAATGCATGTTTGATCTGAACAATATTCATGTAATCAGCGCGTATAAGAGCGAGTCCGATAAAGGTAAGACTTCGCTCACGTATTTGATTTCTTATGTAACAAATAATCTTATATGTCAAGAAATGTTACATAAGATTATCGGACTCTTATTCATAAGCTGCTGGTCAATCAAGCTTCGTCCGCTTTTCTGCACTAGCTCAGTCCCTACGGCATACGCCATCAGTGTATTAGAATCAACTCGTGCCAAAGAGTAAGCATCGTCCCAAAGGAAAACGCATCAAGCCGATCAAGAGGCAGGAGGGTAAAGAACTGTCGTATGTTCCGGCCCTTCCTCGTCCGACGGTCGAATTTCCACGTCCCGAATCGAGTTCTCGAATTGAGTTCACGCTTATTCCGGGGTATCCGCCTGATCACCATCAATCAAAAATAGAGCGGACTCGTACAGGAAGTAGCGGCATTTACAACATCAACTACATCCTCTCGGTCCCTGGTGTTAATGTCTTTAACGACAAGTTTGACTTAGAAGAACTAGTCAACTCTGGGGACTCATTACTCCAAATTCCAAGCGGTGAGTTTCTGGTGATTCACGCCACCGACAGAGATTACAAATCGGAGATTCAATTCCTCAGCAATGCGAATGGAATGCTGTCTCGAGTTCATGTGCGAGTCAATTGCGCCAGTTTCGAAGACGCGGAAAGATTTGCCCATGAACGCGTATGTCTGATGTTGAGTTATTGGAGCTTCCTATTCGACATCGGCATCGATATTTCAAGCTACTTGATTATCGAGGAATCAACTGGAACAAGAAAGTATTCCGTCGGTCTAGTTGGTAGGGCTAAATCGTTCACGAACGAGAAAGCTTTCACAGTTTCGCACGAGCATCGCCGCATGCTAGCGGCGTACAGGGAAGCAATGAATTCCTCGAATCTCTTTTACAAGGCGCTGAGCTTTTATAAGGTTATCGAGGGAACTCTGAATTTGCGCATTAGAGAAGGCCGTAAGTCGAAAACACTCCCGAAGGACGCCAAACCTTTCGAAGCGGATGAAGTCTTCCCGAGCGACATTGATCTCCTCCCAGTTGAGCAATTTGGATCTTATGATGATGAAGTAACCCAACAAGCGTTTACCAAGTATTTGGATAAGAGTTTTCAGGAAGTACGTGACGATTTGAAAGACTTGATTCGAAATGCGGTCGCACATCTAGGAGACTTTGATAAAGTGCTTGACGCCGACCGCTACGATGATGTCGTAACGTGCGCACGTGCCATCCCAGTACTCAAATATATGGCTCGCAAAATGCTCGAGAATGACTTCGCAAAGGTCCAACAACCGTAGATTAGTATCTCGACAGAAAGTGGAGATGGGATGAAAAGCAAGTGAAAGGCGGAACCGCCGTGACGGCACTACCTCGCGGTTGAATCAGCACAGGTGGTTAAAGTGAGAAATCCATATCATTAATTACCAATGACTCTGCTGAATTCTGTTTATATGGGCTACTATTTCTGGTCATCGTCTTTCTTCTGTGCAGCGGCCTGCTCTAATGCTGCGGCAATACGTCTTTGTGCGCTTTGTTCCAAAAGAGCTTCTTGGGCGGATTGAAGTTCTTCCCCAATGTCATTGAGTAGCGGCAGCAGAGCGCCCATCCCCTCCGCGATTGATTCGACGTTAATACCCAAAGGTGTTTCGCCGAGCGCCATCTTCAAAACAGATGCTGCCATGTCCTCAGAGAGATTAGACACGTAGAAAACGCGCTCACAACCAGCATTGACGTATGCCGGCAGCTGTCCCCTGAGATCGCCGGCCAGTTTCTTTAGCTTGTTCTCTGTCTGGGCGAATGGGGCCTGATATAGCTTAACCTCGAACCCGATTCCCAACAGGGGGATGACCACATCAAGCTCCGGCTCGTTCTGTTCCCCGTAATATGCACAAGCGTAGGCGCGCCGCGGCCCGGGATTTCGCTTATTAATGTAATCTGCGATGAATACTGCAAGCGCGTTGTCCTGCCCGCGCTTGAGCACTGCCAGATCCGGCTTTAGACGAAACCACTCGACTAGCCTGGCACCTTCCATAAGTCCAGTTGCCTTAAACTCTCCCTGACTGGCCAGCGACATCTCGAAGTGGAGGCCATTCTCCGGATAAGCTATTCGGATAATGTGCTCGCACAAGTCGAGACGTTGCAGGGCGTACAACATCGAGTCGTAAATATCCTCGGACATTCCCGTAGTTGCCAACTGCCGCCGGCGTAGGGAGACAGCATCACGCACGAGGGAGCTAGCCATGCCATCGGCGAAAAGCAGCCACTGCTCAAGCCCGAAAACTTCCGGGCCCATTTTGTCTATCTCCGCCTTGTTCTTCTCACTAGCGAAATGCGTAGCAACAGCTGAGCCGATAAGTTTTTCTCTAGCCTTCTCGTCAGCCTGCTCTGCAAGTTCTGGGGCTACGTCCGCGATCATGTCCATAAGATGAGGCTGGAACCTGCGAATAAAAAAGTGTATGAGCGGAGAGAAGTTGATTTGCGAGCGTGCTTCGACCACCTCCAACACTTCTTCAAACTTCTCGTCAGTTGAGACGTCAGCCAGGAATAGACCGTAACCGTGTTGCCCCCAAGTCAAATCGTTTCCGTGAATAAAGAGCAGGTCACATGCCATGTCTAAGGTGTCAGTGATCGCTGCGACCACAAACTGGTCGAGCACGGACTCATCCTTACTGAAAATCTTAGGTTCTTTCACCGTTCAATTCTTCTTACTACGAGATGATTTCCGCCTGATTCCTTCACTCTTCGGCCTTGCAGGAAGTTTGTCTGGGAGGTCAAGTTCATCGTCAATCAGGACATCGACGTAAACGCCTACCGCATTAGCCAACAGCAGGAGAGTACGAAGGTCAGGAATGCGATTACCTAATTCAAACGCTGATATGTCCCCCTGAAATAACTCCTCTGTTAATCCGAGGTGCCTGATTAACCCATTCTGAGATAGACCAAGCTTTCTACGGATCTCGACGATTTTCTCCCCAAGTCTTTTTGGCTTATAACCTGGTGCCTTACCCATCAGGATTCCCTCCTGATGGGAGTTCACCAATCTTGCCCTTGCAATTGGAGCTAAATGTAATTAAATTTAGCTCGTCACTGCATTCTATCTCTGCCAGGAGTCTGAATCTTCCGGACTCCTTAGCAGCGCTCATCACTGCCGGGGATGTTGAGCTGCTGCACTCATCGATTATGAAGAGCGTGTATCAAGACAACAATCAAAGATACCAGAGGCCGGGGTAGGCTTCCACCCTTATCTGATCTCTAGGTGGCCAAAGGCCAAGTGTAAAGAGCATAAAGCTATGCGACCGCACGAACCAAATAATGTAAGCGACCGCAAGCCGCCGATTCGCCGCAGGAATAGTTCCCTCTTCTACTTCCAACGGGAAGGTCAGCGCTCACACTTACGCTTTACCCCGCTCGGCGTCACTGTGGTTGTGCTTATAATCGTAGTTCCTGTCATCGCGCTCTTAATCATGTTCTTCATCAATTCCCGGACCCCGGGGCCGGAGGTTAACACCAACGTCACCGTCCAGCCGGCCGCGCCCTATTCGCCGAACACACCCGTCATCCGACAAGCGCCGCCGCCGTCGCCGGCGAAAGCCGTCAAACAGCCGGCAGCCAATATGCCCGCGCCGCCGATTCCTCCGACGCCCGTCAACAATTCCAACGGACAATTAGTTCCCAGACAATCGCCACAACCCACCCCTTCAGAATCTCCGCCGTGATCAGGCAGTGACGCTGACTGATAGATTCTTTCGATTCTGATTACAACCGAATATCTAACGCCATCCTGGTATTGCATAACAGGAGAGATCCCCGTGGCTGAAAACCCGCCCGAGAAACGTGGATACAACGTTATCGAGAGAAAATGCCGGATCGTGTTCGACGTCAATATCCGCATCAGCGAGATCACGCCTGAGAGTGTCGCGGGTTATTTCACGCCGGATGAGTCGGGCGAAGGCTTACCTTGGGAGTGGGCCGAGAGGCAGAATCGCTTCCTGCTGGCGCTGCTTCAAGATGAAGAAATTGTAGAGCAATTCCTGACAAATATCGCTGAAGGTGATTTTAGTTTCCTGCTTGATAGCGACCGAATCAGTGGATTGTCGGACGACGAAGAGGATGTGTTATTTGAAAAGGTATTCACCGGGATGGATGATGACGACCGTGTGTTCTTCCAGGAGGCCAAGAGGGATGGAATCCTCTACCACAACATAGAGCTCGTCCATAAGGCTTTCGTGACTGATTGGAAAGGGGCAAATATCAAAAACGTGCGCGTGCTTAAAAAGGGGCCGTTGGCTCAACAAACTGAAGGTGATGGTTAGGGCTAAGTTTCCGTACGAGCATCGGGCTTCGCGCGCGGATGTTGCACACCCTTCGGGAGTTTCTTGCCAATGTATTGTGACTTCGTCTTACCATTCTCGACCCAACACGCGTACCAGTAGGGGCCGTGGAGGCTACCCTTCCGGCATTTGCAGGCTTGTTTCCCGCAGCGGACTACCTGAAGGCGGTAAGTCTTACGAGCAGCCAAGCGCGTTCCTTGTAGCCCCTGCTGTTTACCGATGCTACTCTCGCGCATTTTAGACTCCCTGACGCCTATTAAGTTATGAAGCCAGACGTCAAGTACCTCTAATTCTTTCGTCGTCAGCGCCCGGGCAGAGCGCTTAATTTCGCTTAATTTCATCATGATTGAAAAGTGGTGGTAGCTCGAAGAACATGGATGTGGGAACACCGCGCGTCTTGTTGTGGTTACCCGTCAGTATGCAAGACGACCGCATACGAAAGCTGACGGGCAACTGAGGGTGTGGCTGATCTCATTATTTACGACAGGGAGTCATCCGCGCGTCTTGTGAGTTCCTGAAAGGAGGTTTGCTGACAGCTGGCCCAACGAACTTCAACGTCGAGTGTTCGTCGCCAGCATCCGATCCCATAATTTTCTTATGCATATGACCTCTTTGTTTTTTCACTTGATTTTTGACATCGGCTATGCAACACTTGAGACAGTGGTTCACAAGTAAAACAACATAAGCCGTCTACCTCCTTGGTAGATCTCACGTACGACAAGCATCGCTATCTGATGTCGCCTCAACCGGACAGATAGCGCCCGCACAAGAAGGTCTAATTCGCTGTTTAAGGACAGCCGGATCTCAACTCAAAAACTTAACGCTCATTAGCTGCGGAGATGCCTCGAAGGGTTCTGCCTGCGGGCTGGTAGATGTTGCTTTGATAAGGAGCGACATGGACCCAGATCAGGAACGACCCTACGAGCGCACACTGAATCCGGCAGAAGTCTGGGCTCAACTGAGCCCGGGCATGTGGACGTGTGTTTCGAGAAGCGGGGTTGATGGACTGTGTTTAGAACAACTTGTATTCCAAAGGAGGTGCCTACCGTGTGGGTCGTAGAGCGCCTCGATATTGACGGCGAGGAGTTACCTATAATTCGTCACAAAGAGACGTGGCTGCCGGCACCGATTGCACTGCGCTACGCACTCCGGACGCGCTTCCGTCTTGTACCTGTTTCGCTCACGTATGACCTCCGGGCAATCACAATTCTCTACAACTGGGCCGAAGCCACAGAAGGGGTCGGTGACTTCGAAGATTTCCTCACGTCGGGCCAGGTCTTAACCCGAGATCAGCTCTTAAACTTTATCCCACATCTCCAGCTACGGCGTTATTTCGAGACGAATGAACTGAATGAAATCTTACCAGACCGTGTGGCGCGGCCAGCTCTTGTGTGTAACCAAACCTTTAACACCCGCCTCTTCGCCGTCCGTCAGTTCCTGGAGTGGACTGTCGAGCCGACAAATCACGGAGGGGACGCGATTTATGATGAGGATGAGCGTGAGGAGAAAACGTCGAAGATGATACGAATATTCGAAAAGGAACCACTGCCGGTGGGAACATCTCCGCGCCGGGAGCCGCTGACGGTCGATGAAGTAAAGGTCATCCGGAGGGCCATCGCCCCGGACGAATTCGGGAATTTCCCTCCTAATGTCTTCACCGAAGCTACCCGCTACCGAAACTGGTCCATGTTTGAGACAGGACTGAATTTCGGTCCCAGAAAAGGAGAGATTTTGACTCTTCAAAACCACCATCTTCCGGCTACCAAAGACGAAAAGTTCTTGCGCATACCTCGGCAACAGGATGAGCCAGCAGACCCACGGAAGAGGCGCAGGCCGCGCGGAAAGACAAACGAGCGCCTAGTACCTCCAATGAACCCCAACATCCTGCCTTCGATATTGAGCTACAGAGATGCGCCCCCCCCTCTTGGTAGAAACGCTCCAAGATTCACGACACAGTACCTATATGTAACTAAAGATGGTCAACCGGTTTCGACTAGCACGGCCGATCACATCATCAAACAGATAGGGGTATATGCGGCGCAATTACTCGACCGTGATGCGACTTTTGATGAGCACACGCGGGCGCAGATGAAAGAGAGCCTGCTCGCGCTTTCGTGGCACCGACTCCGTCACACGTGGGCTGAGATGGCAGCGCTATCACTTTACCGCAGGTACGGTGTTCGCGCGTGGGCCATCCTCAAGGAGTGGGGAGGGTGGAGATCTGAGGAGTCCATGCAGCGTTACATCGAGTATGCCAAGCGCGCGATCAGCGATAAGGCGGCGCGCGAATACTTAGATTCTTACTACTAGGACAGTTAATGATGAAGACGAGACGATCAACTAGCAAGGAACCCGTGCGGCCGCGCCTCGAGTGCCCGGCGGAACTACCGGCGACAATCACGATGTCAGACGGGCGGGTCTACCGCGTCACGGGTCATGTGTGGTTTTTACCCGAGGATGCAGGCTCGGCGGCAACTGTCAGGTTCAATTGGGCGCTCCTTACGGGGGTGGTTATCGCAGGTACTACGACATCAGTAATGTCACCGAGGGCTATTAGTCTAGTTAAACTTTACATTCTTGAGAGGATAGTCGCGACAGCAAGATCGCTCAAACCCGCTTCCGGACGGAATATCCTGAAAGCCATGGTGCGTCTCGCCCGATGGCTGGCATTACACCCCGAACATATGCCTATCGCTCGAGGGTTTGATTGGGCCGATCTAACGGCGGACATATTCGATGCGTGGCTGACTACAGAATATTACACGAGACAGAAGGGGAGTTACCCCATGTGGGTGCGCAGTTTCTATTTGTGGGGCGCCGACGGGGAGGCGGGTCACTCTGATTTCTCGGCCGAGCTCGCAAATATACTCACCGACCTGACCCTCAAAAATCATGCCGTGGGTGGGCTAGTCGAGAGCCGTGATAAAAGGCGCGGGCCATTCACCCGTAATGAATTAGACTTAATCTTCAGGGCGTGTAATGACGGCAAGGGGACAGATCGGGATCGTGCACTCGCATGGACATTCCTGCTTACAGCTATCCGACCAAAACAAGTATTCCTCCTCACCAATGAGGATTTAGAAGTCATCCATGATTCTGGTGAAGTGAGAGACACGGGTGTCACTTCTTCACAGACTACATACCGACTGAGAGTAGGTAAGATCAAACGTCGGGGTAGCATCATTGAATATCACTATTTACCACTGTCTGAAGGTTGCGCGCGCTTGCTCCTTGATTTACGCAGACCCGAAAGCGGCCCTACCGACAAACTTTTTTGGTGGGTGTCTTCTTCGTACAACGGATATATCGAAAATAGGCTGAAGGCTTTTTCTAGGGATGCAGACCTGCGTTCGCTACGCCTCCCCTTAAAGACCCCTAAGTCCGGGGAGCCCCTTCATGAACTCTTACATATAACACCGCGCCGATTCCGTTACGGCGTGGCAACTGATCGCATCTCGCGGGGTGAGAGTCCTGAAAATGTGGCCGATACGCTCGGTCATAAGGGCACAACCACTGTCGGCATCTACGTAGAGACGTCGCCCGGTATCGCAGATGTTTTTCAGCGTGCAACAGACTACGCTATCGCACCGCTGATTGCCTTGATGGATGGACGTGCTCAATCGCCGGAGAGCCTCTTACTTACGAACGTTGCCCCTAACAAGCCTCATAAGCGGCGGGCGTCCCGCGACGTGACAGAATTTTGGATTGATAACACCGGCCCCCGTCACGGCCAAGATTTGAGGCGGCGTCAACCAAGCAGAGGGCCTAAACGACTATCACATGAGCTACACAGGTCCGATGCCCGAATCCGAGATCTTATAGCGCGCGCGCGGAATAAGTTTCCTCTAGAATATCCGAACCAAGATTTCGATGAACAAGTATGGAGTGTCTCTCACCTTAGAGAGCGCCCGAATGTCGTTCATAAGGCGAGTATTCGCTTCACCACATTCTCATCGCTTAACAACTCCCAGAACCGACTGTCGCCGACCCAGGAGGCTGCCTTAGCCTCCTACTTCTGGGATCCGATCAAAAGCTGGATAGTGATCTCGAATAATGTCACGGTGGAGTCCAACGCTGCGCGCGTGAATGCCGCGCGACACTTCTGGGATTTTCTATTAACCTTCCGGGGCAAGCAGGCATCGGCATTCGTGTGGGGTGAACTTGCCGAGGGCGACTTCATCGCATTTGAGCAATTCCTCCTGTCTCGCAAAACGCGTTGTGGCACGCCACTCAAACCTGCCACAATCATTTGCAACATCTGTCACATGCAATTACTCGTAGACTTCCTCGCCAGTCACGGCATCTGCCGGCACGTTGTTTATATCCCGCAGACTATTTCAGCACGCTCGGCAGCTATCCTTTCCCTTGATGAAAAGAAAGTAATGGCAGAGCGTAAACTCCCCGCCCCGGACGTTCTAGAGTCTTTGGCAGGCATTTACTACCGCCTAACAACGGCGCCAATCAGCGAGGTGAGTGACTGGATGCTCATTATTATTTCAGCGATAGCAATTTTAATGCTAACGGGGCTGCGTGTCGGTGAATTGGTCACGCTGCCTTTTGATTGTGAGGTAGAGGACAAATATTCCGATGGACAGTCCGACAAACCGGACTCTTACCGCTACGGGATAAAATATTGGGTGGAGAAAACAAAGATCAAGACAATGCGAATCAAGTGGATTTCACCTACAGCTGAGGCTGTTGTACGCGACTCGGTGGCTCGCATTAAAAGGTTGACAACCGCAGCGCGCGAACGGGCGAAAGTTCTTGAGGCTGACCCCGCAAGGGTGTCATTACCATCAGAGATTTCAAATCGAACTACCTTACCCAGACGGGTAGTACTCGCGTTACTCGGCCAAAAATTGCAGTGGCGCGTTAGGAACGACCCGCAAGGCTTACTCCCGGAGTACGGCACAGCGCATGATCGTTACTATTACACTAAAGATTTAGAAAAATATTTGCGGTCTAGGCGTGTGGAGCATTTGTACACCATTCGACATGACGATGGCACCTTCCAGATGCTTTCTGAGTCGCTCTTTATTACGTTCGATAAACAATCGCTTTCAAGGCTACGGACCGATCCGTGCTTTCTCCTGGTAGAGCCGATTAAGTCACACAATATCGTGCATCATTTGTCCAGCCCGCATAACGTCTTTAATGTTTACGGGAGCACAGAATGGGAAAGAGAATTGACGACAAACACACATGCTTTTCGCCACTGGTTGATCCACATCGCTTACCAAGGGGGCATGGTTATACACCTTATCCTGCGCTACTTTGCTAAGCAACACGATTCTGATATAGCGGCTTATCTACATTTCACGACCGATGAGACAGATGCTTACGTACCCGAGGAGTTGTGCGGGGAGAAATTTTACGCGGCAGTGCAGCCCTGAAGGGCGAATGTTGGAGGAATGGGTGTCCAGAAGAAGCCGCGAAGAAGAGATTATTAGAGCGATTCGCAAGTATCTTATCGATGCTGTGAATCGCTTCGAGCCGATTACCGACGAGCGGTTGATGGAAAAAGCGAAATGCGCGAGGGCGACTTACTACAAATATGTTACCAATAGCTCTGCCATTAAGAGTGAAATAAACGCCGCCCGCACCAAGCAAAAGAGATATGTCGAATCGGTAGGACGATCTGAGGTCGATATCGGGCATGATTCGAATTTGCGCAAACGACTTGCTGAGGCGGAGGAAGGTGACAGGGCATTGCTGGCATTTATATCCCGGATGACCATGAACCTCATAATGAAAGGCGTAGACATAAAAGTTATTCAAGCGGCCCAACGAGAGGCGATGCCGCATCCGAATCGGAGCCACAGTCACGCTGGGAAAGGACGCTCTAGGAAGTAAAGTTGAATAAATGGTTGATACCTGCAAATAATTGCTTTCAGCCATCGGGACCAAACCGAACATTTTCTAGCATGATGCTTTTTTGATGTTTTGCACTAAGGGAATAAATGTTCACTTTGTAAAGCACTATAAAGCTTACAGATACTGCTTTAAAAGTGTATGGCCTTGTTCACTTTCAAAACTACCGAGTGTTCACTTTCGTCACCTACAAAATTAAGCCGGACTCTAATCTGTGACAGGGTACATCAAACCTTATCTATTACTTCCTTCCATAAACCTTTCATCAAATTCAATACTGTTGACAGATTTTGACAAGAAAAGCCAACTCGCGCTTAGCTGTGTGTGACCAAACATACAACCGAGGCGAGTTGGCTGATGACCGTAGTCACACAAATACTAGAGCAGATGCCTTTCATTCACAAACCACAGCGTAAGTTTTTACTCGCTCTGTTCGCCGTCATCTCTTGTCTGCGAGGACGTGTCAACTTTCGCAGTCTCTCGCGCTACTCCGATTATTCGGAGCGCACTTTTCATCGGCAGTTCCGCCAAGAGTTTGATTTTCTAGAGTTCAATCGCCTCTCTATCAAGCACGTTGTTGCGCCTGCCGCCACGCTCTTAGTGGCGCAAGATGCAACCTTCATTCCCAAGAGCGGCAAACAGACCTATGGGCTTGCTCGCTTCTTCAACGGCTGCACGCATCGCGCTGAACGTGGGTTGGAAGCCTCAGCCATCGCCATCGTGCAGGTCACGGCTGCCGCTTCTACCGCCTTCACCTTGTCGGTCCAACAAACTCCACCGCGCCCCGCCTCGACGAAAAGCAGGAAACCGCCCAAGAGCAAACCGACCGACTCTGATATGGAAACGCGCATGGATTTCTATCTCGCACACTTCTCCTCTTGTGTCTCCTACTTGCCGGAAAAAGTCACCAAACTCTTGCTCGTAGATGGGGCCTTCGCCCGCCGCAAGTTCGTTGCCGGCGTCTGTCAACAGGACTTTCACCTCATCACCAAGTTGCGCGTGGATGCCAATCTGCGTTTTCTCTACCGAGGCCCCCAACGAGCCGGACGTGGCCGCCAACGTGAGTTCGATGGCAAGGTCTCGTTTGCCGACCTCGCCCGCTTTGACTTCTGCGGCGAAGTCGAGCCGGGCATTGCGCTCTACACTTTGATTGTTAATAGCGTCACGCTCAAGAGAAACATCCGCGTCGTCGTGGTTCTCGACCAGCGCAAAGCAGACAAGCCACGTTATGTGGTCTTGTGCAGTACGAACTGCGAACTGGCTGCTGAGTTGGTCTTCTCGTATTACGCCGCCCGCTTTGCTATCGAGTTCTTGTTTCGTGATGCCAAACAGTTCACCGGCCTTGTGGATTGCCAATCGCGTGATTGCATTTTCATCTGAACGCTGCTTTGGCGGCAGTCAACATCGCCAAGATCGAGCAGATGAAGCAGTCAGCAACAGCTACGGCACAAGTCTTTTCGCTATCGAGCTACAAGCAACGTGCATTCAATGAACACCTGCTGGAGCTGTTTATTTCCAGGTTAGCACTTAGGGCTGACTTGATAAAAAATCATCCCCAGTATGATTACCTGAGAAACTATGGCGCAATCGCCGCCTAATCTGTCAACAGTATTGAAATTATGAGTAAGCAGCTTCTAGTGGGAGCTGAAACTTAAAGGACTCAAGCGGCGTTGCGTCGAAGCTCAAGTCGAAGGATGATGATTCTCTATTGTTTATGGTAATTGGTCGGTGGCTACATTTCCTTGCGCTGGTAAGTTAGAAGTGAATGGTTTATGACGGGAGGCAGTCTTGACTAGTACGGGCGGCGGGCTTGGTGCCGCGCACCAAGGGTACATCTATCAAGATCAAGCCACGGCTTATTTCTTCGTGGAGTCGTTGCTGGAGCATTTTGACGATGTCACGGTTGATCGCAAGGCTGTCGTGGATGACCGCTTTGATGACTTGGCCATCCGGCATAATTCCCGTCACGTGAGGCGGCAGTTCAAATCCAGCGATAACGCAGCTCTCGCCTTTGAATTAAAAGACCTGGTCACCGTCCGCCGTAAACTGAAAATTGACGACCTGGTGCGCTGCTACAAGCTGGCCGGCGCTGGCGCTGGCGCTGCCGACGAGTATCGCCTCTGCGCGACGTGGCGAACTCCCACAGACCCCGAAGCTCTCCGCGCCCTCGAGCCCGTTAAGGCCGAGCCGTCTTTCCAAGGACACCCGTCCAAGACGTTCCGACTGCGGGCAGAGCTCGTGTGGCCCGACGGGGGCCCGCCACCGTGGCGTCCTACGTCAGGCGCAACGCCCATCACGCGAGATGAGTTCCTTGAATTTGCCCAGCACTTCGTCATCGAACTGGAGTGCCCGTTAGCCTCGCGCGACTTCTCGAAGCCAGGCCAACTCGAGTTACTGATTCTCAACCTCCTCACCGATTCTATCGGGATCGGTCGCTACCCTAATCAGAACCGCTCACCCGTGGATGTGGCCGCACGGCTGCAACAGTTCGCCGCCCGCGCGCGCTCCAACGGCCAGACCGTGCTCCCGGCGGAAGTCGAACGCGAGCTCCAACTGCAAAAAGATTTCGGAAGGGTGGAGCAGCAGTTCCCTATCGAGACGGCGGCCCTGATCAGGCGTGTCCCGCTCCGCCGAGAGATTACAAGTCGTCTCGGATCCAGGCGCGTCATCGTCATCGGCCCGCCGGGCTCAGGTAAATCGTGGGAGCTCACAGGGCTGGGCGAAGACCTCACTGATGACGGGTATTTGGTGGCGCGTCACTACTGCTACCTCGAGCCGGGGGACCCGCAGGTGCAACGGCGTATCACGACAAATGTGATGTTCGCCAACCTCATCTACGAGCTCATTCAGGCTAACCCGGCGCTGGAGCAACTTCACCGCCCAGCGTACTCGGCGGGCCCTCGGGAACTCGAAGACCTGCTTAGAAAGGGTGTGAAACAGGGGCTCATAGAGAAGGCGGCGCTCGTGGTTGACGGGTTGGATCACGTATCTCGCGTCTTCGCTGAGTCCACGGGCGTCGCCAGAGAAGAGATAGACATAGTCGAGGAACTGGCGGCCTTAGACCTGCCGGAAGAGGTCTGCTTAATCATCGGCTCGCAGCCGGGCGCTCACTTAACACCCTTGCATAGTGGCGCATCGTTCGTGGCGATGCCGGCTTGGCACTTCGGCGAGGTGGCCGCCCTCGCCCGCCGGCTAGGAGTTCCGGCGGCCCTTCGAGCCGTGGGCCTCGGAAGTAGCGTTAAGGGGTTTCTCGAACAGCTACACGAACGCTCCGAAGGCAACCCACTTTATGCCACCTTCTTATGTCGTCAGACGCTGGAGCGTATAGCAAAGGGCGGCGTGTTCGATCCCGTAGCCGAGCTGCGAGAGGCTCCGTTAACGGGCGGGGACATCTCGCGCTACTACAGCTATCTGCTAAAGGGAGCGGAGGCGGGCGACGCAACCGGGATCATCGCCGAGCTGCTCGGCTTGGTTGATTTCGCCCTGACCGAAGAAGAGTTGCGGGAAATACACCCCTGGCTCGGCCGCCGCATCGACTCGGCAGTCTCGCACCTCATCCCGATACTCGCCCCGGGGCGAACCCGCGCTGGCATACGCATCTACCACGAGAGTTTCCGCCGGTTCATCAATGACAGGCTCCGTGAGCGAGGCGAGTCGGCGGCTGATGTACTGGATCCCGTGATCGGCTGGCTAAAGAAGCGCGACTTCTTCGGAGACGCCCGCGCCTACAGGTTTCTGCTGCCTACGCTACGCCGGGCCGGCAAGCACGAAGAGTTGCTCGACATGGTCGGAACCGAGTTCGTATCCCGGAGCGTCGAGGCCGGGCATTCGGAGGTGGCTGTCGAGCAGAATCTGATACTCGCCACTTACGTAGCGGCCGAAGAACTGGCGTGGGGTGCGCTCTCACGGTGCGTCGAACTCCACAAGTCATGCACGGTCTGTTTTCAGGATAAGCTCACTGACTACGACCTCTTCGGGCGTGCCTTCGCGGCGGTTCACGGGGCCGCGGCGCTCGCGGAGCGCATGCTCTTCGACGGGCGACCAACTTTCACGGCGAATCAAGGGCTCATCTTCTGTTCTCTTTGTGATGACGCCGGCGTCGTGCCGCCGTGGGAACAGTACCTCTCTTTGCAGCAGCGGAAGAACGATGAAGATGGCGGCCGCGACGCTAAATGGGTGGACTACGCTGTAGCCAGGGCACACGGGGCGATTCGACTTGACGGGGCAGAGGCGGTTTACGCGCGGGTTGTGTCCTGGCTCAAGAAAGTTCCGGAACCTAACCCGAAATATTTTCGCGGAATACTGAAGAGGCTAGTGCAATTTGGCGGCTGTGACCTCCTCAAGCGTTTGCTTGAGGAGGTAAGGATGCATTCAGAAACAGAAAGCCTCGTTAGGGCTGAGTTGGCACACGCGCTCGCCGGCGCAGGGAAAACTTCTGAGGCAGCGAGTGCGGCGACGGAGGCCGTCAAGAGAAGTTCGTCATCCACGCTGGCCGTCGAGTGCCTCGCGCTGGGTGCCGACAAGACGGAAGTCGCCAAACATTGCCCGACCCTCGACCGCGCAGGTGCAGGTCTGCATGAAGAGCGGTATCACCCCGAAGCCTCGGATGTGAGGCTGTGGGTTGACGGAGTGAGGATTGCTGCCGCAACAGACCTGACTAAATTAGACGCGGTCGAAGGAAATATCCGCGGCGAAGGCTGGTACAAGAATTGGTTACGGTTCGTCATCTCTCTGGCACGTGCGGAGGAGCGGCAGGCCGGTGCTGCCCCTATCGTCGCGGAGAGCACTATCCTAGATGCATTCAGAAACTTGGCGAGCGACACCGCCCCGTTCAAGGGCAAGCTGCGCGCGTGTGACCTCTATATGGTCAGAGGCATAATTCACGAGACGTTTACTCGTGGCTTACGCCTAGTCACCACATCGGCCAACTTCGAGGCGGCGCTGGGTCACCTTGCAGAGATCTCCCGCGGCACCACCACCTATCTTGAGAATTCGCCGGGCGGACCGCTAACCCCGGATGATTTTATTGAACTACTGATGCCCTTCATCAAGAGCAGCGACTTCAAGGTAGCTGCTTTGGCGGAGATGGCTCGGCAGCATCAGCGGATTACGAAGGGCAGTGAGCTTTACGACACCATAGCCAACGCTGACTTGCTCTTGGCGCGTGCGACCGCGGAGGGCGGTGACTTCACTGCGGCGAAGCAGTTTTGGCAGTCGGCGGCCGTGCATCTTTGTGCTTACGGATACCGGCGGGAAGTATCCATCTTTGACCTGACCGAAAGTGCGCCTGCAATTGGTAAGGTTGACGCCGGGCGCGCCTCACGATTGCTGGCCTCTGTGCAACCACTCGTCAACGCGGTTGACGCCCACACGGACGGCAAAGAGACACAATACGCACCCGGTTACTGGGCCGACGCGGTCAGTGAGGTTGATCCGGTAGCGGGCGCATATGTGCTAGGACGCTCGCTGATCAGACACGGTGGTGCCATAGATTGGCGGTACGAGAGCGCGCTCCGTGATGAAATTAATGCCGCCCGCGAACGGGGCGCTCCTGCGCTTCTTGCCTTCCTTGATGCTTCCCTTCCTTTTACAGGGAAGATCACGAGCGTCGAGAAGAATATCTCCCCCATCAAGCGCTTGATTGAAGAGAACGCGGAGGCAGGAAAACGCTTGCTGCGCGTTCTGGCTGCGAAAGTGCATGGCGATCCTGAACACTTTAATGCAGAGGCTTACGAAAAGATTAAAGACTTCGCAGATAGTGTCGGGGTAGAGCTACCGCCACCTTCAGGGACGGCCGAGCCAGGGCGCAAGGAAAGCCCTTCGTACGGCTCTGAGTCCGACCCCTTCGCTTCTTTTAAAGACAAGCCTATCTTCCCCGCCGAAGCCACGCCGCTCGAACTGATGGCAGCTTTTCGCTCAGCCCGGCGTTCGATGAACGAAGCCGACGAGGGGCACGCCCGGCTCGTTAACGCATTCGGCTATCGCCTAGTCGAGTTGCTAGACAAGGGGGAGGAAGACGAGGTGGCGCGCCTTCTCAGGTCTTTCGCTCGGGAGACCTATTTCTGGGCGGGCGCTACTCCGCTGGCTGACCTTGGGGAGGGCATGGAGCGGCTGGGCCACGCACGCGCCGCGGCATTGGCGTTCTCGCTCGCCTATGCGCGCTCCAGGGGCGGAGGGGGCTATTTATTCCTCGGCGATGAAAAACAACTGCCATGGCTTCAGAGGGCGAGCACTTTATCGCAGGATATCTCATCACGCGCGCTCGCGGACGAAATCGCCCACCTGCTCAATCAGCAACGGTACTATTTAGGCATCACGCGTCATTTGGTTGAAGCACTAGCGGCCCAGGCCGAGACTAGAGAGGCCGCGTTCGAAGCATGGCAGGCTGCTTACGAGGTGCTACGCCATCGCTTGCCCCGAAACGAGGATGATCATTACATCTTCGAGAAGTACGCTCCTGAATCAATACCACCGTGGTCTTTAGACGAGGCTCTCGTCTTTCTGCTGCTCGCCAGAATGTGTCACCCGGAGGTGAAGCGGAAGATGACTGCCGCCGTTGGCATGGCGTACATCATCTCGACATCACCGGAGACGGTCGGACGTCCCTTATGTCTTTTCCTGTCTGTGGACACCCCAATAAGCTCGGCCCTCTTGGCGCTTCAGGCCATGCTTTTAGCAGAAGAAAAGCCTTATGTGCTGGCCGTTGCGATCCAAGAGGATTTAAGAGCCCTTTACCGTTCCGGCTTGTTCGGACTGAGGATGATGGCGCAGATGCTCCTTGAGCGTGCCGGTCTTGGCCTCGGTGAGTCCCGACCGCATACCGCACTTAGGGCGGAGCCGGTGCCTCCCCGAAAGAGGAATGCCATCCTTTCGCTTGACTGGGGGGCGAGAGTAGACAACATCGGTCGAATTTGGCCTGAATTCCCTGACATCCTGACGGGCCTGTTTCATCGGACGTGGGAGGCGTCTGAAACGCAAAAGGAAAGGTCCCGCTCCCGTCGTGAGGCGGCTAAGAGCCGGGTTTATGAGAACCTTTCTCCGACGAAGATGCTCTTCTGGGAGAGTGAGATTTTTGAAACGCTTTTCCATGAAGTGCTAGACGGGATGGACGGACACCTTTGGAGAACCGGTGAGTGGAATGCCGACTTATTTCCGTGGCTGTTGGATAAGGTGCTGCCGCGCCTACCCCTTCATGTCGCCAGATGGTATAGCCGCGTACCGCGGCCGCCGGCGCTCCCATTGCCCCTGGAACAACGGTCGGGCATCTCCACACCCTCACCAATCTCTGGCGAGGGTGAATACGACGGGTGGTATCGTTGTGGTTATTATGAAGAGCAGCTTGTAATAGGCGGCAGTTTCCACATAGACGAAGAAGTGACAGTCATGTCATCCGTACATTTCCCCGAGTCGCTGAGGGCTGCCGATCCTTCATTGGGTCCGCTCGCCCGGGGCGATGCCGAAGCCTGGCTGGGGCAACAAGACGATCACACGATACGCCCCTTTGGTCTTAGAGGCCCCGTCGCGGGAATGGATTTCGTGCGTGATTGGCTCAACGTGTTTCCGCTTTTAATGTTGCGGCCATTCCTTCAGTCTCGGCTCGGTCTCTCGCAGCGGTCGTTGTGGCAGAGCAGGCTTGAACTGGTTGATGAGGTAGGCAATGCCGCTGTGATATTCCGTTGCTGGAGCGAGCGTGTGGTCGATGATTCCATCGATGAAGAAATTCCGCGTCTCCAAGGGTGCGACCTTATTATTAGGCCGGATATATTCGCGCTTATAGCACAGCTGTCCGAGCGGACTCCGATCACCGTCAATTACAGCTCACACGATCAAGAGGGAGGAGCGGAGGGTGATGGCGCACCCGCAGAGGACGCCGTTGCAGAACAACAAGGGTAGGTTAGAGTTAGATGCGCTTTCCCCGATACTCCCAATCGATGGGCAGGATTAGTCATGCTTGTGCCAGCGGCGGCGTCGCAAGATGTACTGGGCGTTCGACCACGGTTCGTAAGCAGGTTCACTTCTGTCCGGCATGAACTCCTCCCACCATCCGACATCGGCACCTGTGCCGATGCGTGCTAACAGCATCGCGGCAACGATGACCATGTTGGATTCGGGCGTAGGGCCAAGCCACTTCTTTAACACAGCCCTTGTATCAAAACTGATTTTATTGCCCTGACGCTCAATTTCATAAAAGTTGGGAGTGCGTCTCACGCGGCTCACCCCGAGCGGTATAGTGCGGGCGGCGGCATTGAAAGTCGTGATCGCGTCCTCTTCATTCAGCCAATTGCGTAACTTGCCCATCGGTGTCCGCGTCACTCTTCTCAAGTCGTGCGATTCGGCCCAGTCCGCCCGACCCGCGTTGACTAAAAGCATCGCCAAGTCGCTGCGGTTCTTGTCCGTAAGGTGATGAAGAACGGGAACAAGGGCGTCGAGCATTCGCTGTGTGACGGAGTAGGAGTTTCCGTTCAGCATCCAAAACGTATAGCGGAGATCGTCCTTGTTCGCTTGCGGGATGGCCTGTTGAAGAAATTCTAGGGCCTCCGGCACGTCGGAGCGCCACAAGGCGTTCCACATGCGTGGTTTATTGAGCAATAGCTCGCGCTTTTCAAGTACTAATCTTCTAACTCCGTCTGGTGGTAGATACCTCGCTATCCTTTCAACGTACTGTTTATGTATGGGCTCAGAGTTAAGAGCAGTTTCTAGATTCTCAAAGAGCGCGTCGGCTACACCATCTTCATAGTAAAGAGCGTAAGCATACGGGGACCACTCGCCCGGTCCACTCTTGATTCGTTCGACCAGCAGAGGGGCAGCTGTACGGTCGCGCAGTCGTAGCCGCACCTTCAGTGCCTCGTTGAAGAGAGCGTCACTTTCTTTGAGGCTGCGGAGCAGCTCTACGTCATCCGGTACGGGGAAACGTTTCCAGAGCAAGAAAGCTACCTTCCGAACATTCTCCGGCTCGTCTCTCTCGATGATTTGCCACAAACGAGTGCGTGCTGCTGGAGTTACTGGAACACGCTCTCGGTCGCGTCGATCATCGTCGCCAGGTCCTACAGCGGCTTCCACGTGATCTATAAATGTGCCGCCGTTTATCGATGTAAGCCGGACGTAAGCCTCCATGGTCGCGGGCTGATCAATTACCCGTAATAGATAAAGGAGGCTGTTGCGTAGGTCATCTTGATCTGTGGTGACTCTCGCCCACGTCTCAGCAGAAGCAGGCGTTATTTCCCAGCGCAAGGCCAGGCTCAATGGTTCCATGAAGTGATCGTACCTGTCACTGGCGTGAACTACATTGCCTTCAACTCGATCCTCGTCGTCCAGCTCTCTAACGCGCAGTAAGGCGGCCTCTAACTTATCTTGCATTGTAGAGTCCGCGCAGCGGCTAAGTGTCCAAACCAGCGGCACAATCATCGCCTGCTTCGAAGGCTCGTCGAGTGTATTCCACGCATCCCAAGCTGTCTGAGCTAATTCCCCCCAAGCCAAGTACCCGCACAGCGTCACAATGGCGGCGACTTGATTCGCGTCACATGCGGCTCCGGCAACGTCGCGAGCGACCTCGGAACGGCGGCTATCGTTGGCGCGCGCGTATGCTTCCACAGCGCGCTCGAGCATCGGGAAGTGTGACGTTAGATGAAAGTACCATCCACCATCTTGGTTCAGAAGCTGAAGCCCGGCCTGCGTGTCACCGTTCCTGAAACGCGCGAGATACACATACCAGTTACGCTTTAAAGTTTCTGTTACCTCCAGCACAATAGGCTCATCAGCCCGAGCCAGATTATGAAGAATGGGCCACCCTGGGGGGACAACGAAACCTTCTCGGTCTGGTTCGTAGCTGTCAAGCGGACTGCGTAGTCCCTCAATAAGGGCCCTGCGTGCCTCGCTGCCCTCCGGAAATTGAACTATTGACAACGCCTCAGCGAGCCCCAGTGGTTGGTGCGAGGTTAGCAAGTTTACGAGACCCACAGTCTGCTTGGGTTCGGCGAACGCGAGAGACCAGGCCCATGCCTCGGCCGTACCGGGCATGTTTAATACCATCGCGCCGTCTTCTGTATTTGCCCATTGTGTGACATCCGGGGTAATCCTCTTGGCGAGCCACCGCCCCACTAACGCGTCACGCAAACGGTCATGCTTCCAGCGCCAGTGCGAGCTTTCAAGTTGTTCATTGACCCAACCAAGCTGATTCGTTCTACCTAGCGCCAGTAATAACTCTGCCGGGCGAGCACCCAGTCTTTGGCGAATATCTGCCCATGGAGGCTCAGGGTTCTCAGCCCGCAACATCAGTTCAACCAATCCATCCAACGCCTCGACGAACTCTTCCGGCGTGGCGCGAACGGGCCCCTCTCGCGCCGCCTCTTGTGCCGCCGAATTGAGCACATCTTCGATAATTGTCTTGAGGAGCGTGGCGCGGTTCTCAGCGGGCAGGAGTGTTTGCTCCTTCCGAAGGGAAAGCCCGAGTCCGCATAGGAATGGGTCACCATTAAGTGCGTTGATCAAGGGGAGGAGGTCGGTCTGTCTTATACCGGCGTGGGCCTGCGCCAGCGCCATCCTCTCTTGATCTGTATAAAAGTCTAGTTCAACGGTCTCCCATTCGCTTTTTTTCTTTGAGGGCGAGCCGGGGAGTTGGCCAGGCCATAGGGGAGTGATAAAGCGAATGCGTGGCGCGGAACCGCCCTCGGTGCGCCCTTTCGCTTCGACCCTAGCACATACCTTCGCAGCCTCGAGCGCGACATGCGGTGAGGGCAATCGGTTCACGTCGTCGGTCAATAGAAGAAGTCCGCCCGGAATCTCGGCTGCGATGTCGAGCGTGTCGTCGCCGGCGCGCTCGTTTAGAGATGGTTGAAAGCGTTTCAGCACACGCAATAAAAGGGTTGCGGGAGAGATATTGCGGATTAGCTCTTCGGCAGGTGCCCACAGGCAAAGCCCGCCCTGAGTGTTGAGCTTCATGCCGTACTGGCGTACAAGTGTTGATTTGCCCGTGCCTGAAGTTCCAATTACGCCGATGAGCGCCGAGCCTGACCGGTCAATGATATTTGCCAGCTTCGGCCCCGCCTCGCGTGTAATTTCAACCCGCTCCTCATAAGAGGGGGACCCAAATGCCTCTAGGTGCTGTACGAGAGATCGTTGTGAGATTTGTCGCAGCAGGCTCTGACTTAGACGCCCGGCATCGATTCCTAGGAACTCCTGACGGAGGAATTGACCTTCAGGGTCATAATCAAGAAATGGTACAAGTTGCGAGGCCTCGATAATCTCAACCTCCATGCCGCTCGATTCGCAACGCTTTTGAACAGCACGATATAGTTCGGTATCGTTAGCCAGCGGGCGGTTCCATGCTAGGTATAGCTTCCGGGGTGTCGACTTGTCCCACGTGTCGAACTCCTCCTCAGCCTTCTTGATATCCCCCGGTTCTTCTTTCCCCCGCGCTTTTTTGCCGCCTAGCCATTTACGGCGTATACCTTCGGGTTCGTATACTGTCACAGCGACATGAACCAAGCGTGGTTGCGGCGCCTGCACTTTCAGAACAGCATCTACTGGGCACTTGATGGACTTACCTTTGGCGTTAATGCCCGTTTGTATAAGGCTTCGCAGTTCGGGTTTAAGCTGCCGTAGATACAGAACCACGAGCGTCTCGAAATCAGTCTCGTCAATAGCGCCCAGTTTCTCTAATGTTTCCATCACTCACTCGACATTTAGACTCTTTAATAAGAATAATGACCGCCGAAGACTTATTAGTGAGTATAAAATGCTTATTTAGATGTGGCTAGCCAGGGAGTTAGGAATGCCCATATCTAGCAGATCAGAATGTATCGACCACAACCTATACGCATCTTCTTCTTGTCAAAATACCTGTTTTAGTTATAATATTTTGTCGGTTTAGAGTTGTGTCACAGACGAATGGTAGTTTCGGATAAATTAACGGCGAGCCGGACGTTAACTGTAGTTATGAACCTCGATTTTGGAATTCAGATAAGAAAGGGCTACTTAGGGGGTATACGCTCTAATAGGGCGTCTATCACCTCAGAAGCGACTGGATACGAGTCCACCAAACATCCTATCTAAACATTAGGAATTATTGGAAGTACCTAGCCGCCCTGAGGGAATCCTCACGGCGGCTTTGCTGTTTTATAGATTACCTCGCGATGAAGATCGCAACGACTGACGACCAGAGGTTAGGAAGATGGAAGCTTCAATTCTCCTGACGAAGGAAATGATCGAGCAGCACAACTGGCAGGAGGTCATTGCCGAGTGCCAGAAGAAAGAGTGTTTTAACTATTGTAGCGCATTCTGCGCTAAAGCAACCCACGCTTTCGAGTCCGGCGATCAGGCGGCGCAGGCGGTGTTCTCGTTACTCGGTAAGGCGACTCTCGCCGCTCTCAGGCCGGACTCTAAGAACGAGCCTTATCTTGAAGACTGGTTGACGAGTTTTACGGAGGAGCAGGTCTCATTGTTCAGAGATCTCGCCCCGGATGTAAAGGATGCTGAAATGCGCGCCCGGCTCGCGGACATCGTTTGGGAGCGCCGCCATGATCCGAACATGGGACGCTTGGCCGTTGATTCTTACCTAGAATCTGCGAGCGATTTGGAAGACCCGACTCGCTGGGTTGAAGCAGCCGAAAGGATCGAGCGGGCGACAGCCATAGCACGCTTGCTGGGTAAGCAGTCCGAACATTTCACACGCTCTATCGCGCACATCGAGGAAGTACTTGCGCGTTACGACGGCGACGACCCACTTTTCTTCTCGGCGGAGCTGATGGAGATACTACAGGAACACAGGCAAGGGGACGGCTTAAAGTACGCGGGGCTGGCCGAAAAGGCTGCCCTAAGAGCTGTGGCCGAGAAGGACTGGGAGCGAGCCAGACGATATCTGCGGATCAAGGCCGAGTGGCACTTCCGCGCCAGCCAGCCGGAGGAAGGGCGCGCGTCACGTCTTCAGTTAGCCGAAACCTACGTTCAGGAGGCCGAGGAGATCATCAACACTCCGAATCGGGCCGCACCTTATAGCCATGCCTGCCATAAGATCGAAAGGGCAATGAAGGCTTATCAGGATATCAGGGGCCCCGGTGCGAAGGAGAGGTGGGCAGAACTCTACAGGCTCCTGCTTGAGTATGAGCAGAAGGTCAATGGTGAGTTCATAACCGTGCCTTTGCCGATGAGCAAAGAGGCCGAGACCGTTGAGGCTGTCTTAACTGAATATGCTATCAATCAGGTTAAGGGGAAGAGTGTGGTCGAGGCTCTGGTGGCCCTGGCTTTATTGCCTGCCGTACAGAATGTTGCCCGCTTGCGCGAGCAGATAAAAGAGCACGTCAACGCATCCCCGACTGCGATTCTTCTCCCCTCCGTGATGTTCAGCGCCGACGGCAGGGTGGTGGCGCGTCCGTCTTCGCGCCCCTCAGGCCGTGAAGATCAGGTTGAAGAGGAGGCGAGGGCGCAGCTTTTCTCAAGTTCCAACAGCATGCGTCAGCGGGGGGTCGAAACTTTTCTGCTTCCGGCCATTGAGCAAATCAATGCCGAGCACCACGTGCGGGTGCGCGACCTCATACCCATTGTGCTGGACAGTCCGTTCATACCAGTCGAGCGTGAGTTCATTTTCGCGAAAGGTCTGCATGCGGGTATAACCGGCGACCATTTAGTTGCGACTCACCTGCTTATACCGCAAATCGAGAGTTCTCTGCGGCACGTGTTGAACATGCATGGAGTAGCCACATCAGGATTCACGGGGCAAAATGTTCAAAATCACTATGACTTGAACCGGATGCTGACGGATCCCGCGTTGGAGGCAAAACTTCACTGCGCGCTTGGAGAGGACTTGGTCTTCGAACTCAAGGGCCTCCTCATTCATCATTACGGTGCCAATCTGCGCAATGAGATCGCTCACGGCACACTAAGTGTGCCCGATTTTAACAGTAGCTTTTACTGCTTGCAGTCAATCTACTTGTGGTGGTTAGCACTGCGACTGTGCCTCACCGACGTCCGACCTTCGGATGAGGCTGCGGTAGAGGAGGCCGCAACTAAGGGATAGCCAAGCCGCCACAAGCGGCAATAACGGTATGGTTAGAAGTGTTATGAGCGTCAACACTAACAATATGGCTGCGCCCCCGGTGAAGCACCATTACGTCCCGCAGTTTTATCAGCGCGGCTTCATACGCGATAAGAGCAATCGTATCTGGGTGTATGAGAAAGGTCGCGAGCCGCGACAGTATTCGGTCCGTAAGACAGGGATGAAGATCGCCCTGTACGGATTTACGAATCAGCAAAAAGAATTGGACACCCGAATCATTGAGGAGGAGTTGGCTAAGATAGACAACGACGGGGCAAAAGTAATTCAGAAGCTTGAAAAGACTTCGTCGCTCAGCGACAAGGAGCGGCGACGTCTCTGCCGGTTCGCGTCCGTCATGTGGAGACGCACGCCGAAACATAAAGAGCAGGCCGAGAAGATGGCGGCAGAGATGATGCCCCGCTTCTTTGAAGAGCATGACGATGAGTGGCTGCGCCACATTATCAACGAGCGTTTAGGCACTCACGCTGAGGCTGAACGCAAGTTTGAGGAGCAGAGAGTAGAACTGCTAAAACTCCGCGACCAGTACATGCGCGAGGTGCCGGACTTCCTATTCGCGACGAATGTACTGAGGGATTCGATGTTCGAGCAGGTGCTGTACCGGATGGACTGGGCATTTTTCCGAGCTACGCCGGCGACGGAGTTTCTGACATGTGACAATCCTATCCTATTCAGCAAGGGCAGTGGCCTAAAAGATAGAGAGGCCGTCATTATGTTTCCCTTGTCGAGGAAACTTTTCCTCCAGGCCATGTGGATTTCGACTTACGGAAATACTTACCAAGGATTAACTGATGCGCAGATTCAAGTGCTGAATCGGTATGTAGTGCAAAACGCGCATAAGCAAGTTTATGCTTCCACAGCCTCAAAGGAGGTTTCGTCGCTCGTAGATGAGATGATCGGCACCATGTAAATTATTATTGAGTGTGCCGGCGCGTAGGATGATTCTTCATGAAGGAGTGGCTAAGGTAATGCTGTTGCAACAAGAGATTCGTATCGGGGATGCTCACGGGTATGGCTACGCAAAGCTGACGTCATGCGACCTCTACCTGGAGCAAACGCTATTTGGTTACCGTCTAAACTTTAGCTTCCAGGGCGTCTCCTTCGTCCGAAAGGAGGGAGAGCCGCTTACGCTCATTGGTCTCGAGACGGATCTTTACTTTCATGACGGTAATCGTGCCGTGCTGATGGGCAGAACTCTTCCGGATTTGCACGAGCGCCCGCAATTACTTAATGGCCATGACGTGAGGATTAGAAGGCACTTCGACATCCGCACGAATGATTTTATTCAATTAGCTGATCAATCACACCACGGCGATGTGACCTTCGAGTTTCACGCAACCCCCGTGTTTTTAGAGGCAAACATCTACGTAAAACAGGAAGAGGGGCGGCTCAAGATTCCACACTCCGAATGGTTAGAGCACCTTAATAGGGCTGGCATGGCTCGGTACGACCTGATCGCAATTCGAACCCCCATCGCTTCAAGCCATCTACACAAGCCATTCGCGGAAGCCGTTGACAAGATTCGTGAAGCCGAGCGGCAATACATGAAAGGTGATTGGAACGGCGCGGCAGCTTCGTGCCGGAACGCTTGGAAGACGGTGCTTTCAACTACCCCTTCCGGCACTTCTCCCTTCGAGCACCTGCTCGCTCCGCTCATCGGTGACCCGAAACGCAAAGAGTTCGCGACAGTCATGATGAAAGGACTGCACGACATCCTGAATAAAGCGGCACACCTTGAAGGAGACGTTAAGACGAGTACTCCGCCTACCAGCCTTCAACCTGAGGACGCGCTGCTCTGCATTCACTGGTACGCGGCGATGATTGGCTACCTTTCTTCTTTGACTGTGAAGGCTTCGCCATCCTCGTGAGAACTGAACGGGTATTCATGCTCCCATTCAAAGTACGGGAGCAATAGCGGCTTCATCTTTCTATGCTTCACTGCAAGAATTAATACTATGGTTGACCAGCAAAAGAGCAACAATCGTGAAGACATTATACGGCGGGTGATCGGATATTTCGACCGGTCGGTGCTCGCAAGTTACAAGGACGCGCCGGAGAAGTACATTCTGGAGACAGACAACTTCGAAGGTCAGGTGAGAACGACTGAGACCTACTACAGGCAGCTTGAGGCGGCGGGCGACATGAGTGACTACATTGATGTCCGCTTCGGTTACCGCACCTTGAGCAACGGCCAAATCGCCGTCGCTGCTTTTCTTCCTGATTTATTGCGGAAGTCGGAAGGGCATGTGAATCGGTGGGCGGGTTTTGCGCTCAAGGACCCGCAGTGGATTACAGGCCCGGACGAGCGATATGACTCGTGGGTTAGCAGGTACATCGAGGGGAGTTGGGAGGTTGAGAACGGCGTCCGCGCGCGGCTGGAAGGAGTCGTGCGAGCTATCAGTGGACTAACTAATGAAGCGGTCGGCAAACCGCTGTTTAAGTTCGCGGACACACCGGCCCCCAATTTCCCGTCGGCCGAAAATACTCACAGTTATCAAGACGCCCACGAAAGACTGTACGGGTACATTATTGATGGCTTCGACAAAGAGTGTATCGTTCGCATTGCCGCCTGCCAGGGGATAACGATTAATGTGAGTTCTGATAAAACGAAGGCTGCGTTAGCCAAGGCTTTGCCTACGTTCCCAACAAGTTCACTGCTATGGAGTGCCCTTGAGGAGATCAGTAAGCATCGAAGGATGGCGGGGCACGCTGTGCGCGACGCCGCCAAGAGCTTCCCGGCCTTCAAGACCTTTAATGATGACATGGAGAACTGTCTCGCCGGTCTGATTGAGTTGCAAGCACATCTGGAAGGGGTATTGGGGATGGGTTCTGAAAGAGCAAATAAAAGGCAATCGGCTAAAAAGTATCTACCTGAAATAGACCGTCCTGCCGAGCCGCACTATGCGATTAGCCGTCTCCCTGTTGTTGTCGGTAAAACGATTGAGCGTGTCGAGTTCGGGTTCAGGCGTGACGCGGAGGGCGCTCACCAAAGCGAAGCCATAATCCTCTACTTTACGGATGGCTCAATTATGGGAATAGATACTGGCTCAAATATATGTAATCTCGCTTCAGAGCACGAGGGGTTGAAGCCGGAAGACCTACACGTTGACTTAAATTTACAGTGGGTTCCACCACCTGCTTAACCATTGAGCTTTAGCCGGGCAGTAATATGTCGGCTGTGCTTATCGTGCTTCACCGCAGAGCGTTGAGTTAATCTTGAGTTACTATACGTCGCAATTGTCGTATGTTCTCTATATGACCTTGATTATGCTATTCCTCAGATTTTTTGACTGCTAGAAGCTGGACGCCCGACTCTGGAGGAGCTAACCATGCGCCAATAGCTTCACCCTCGGCCGGTTCATAGCGATATGCTGGACGGGACTTAGCTGATGCCCCGATTTTCCAGCCGTAGCCCATTGACTCAAGTGTAAGCAATGGAGAAAACATTGCGTCATCAGCAGCAACTAGACCGTAGCCGTTAACATGAAATGGGGTAATACCCATTTGAGCTTCTTGTTCGGCCGCCGATAAATTGCGCTTGCTTACTAACGTGGTGTTTTGGTCGCGGAGTCGTTTCAGCGTATCTGCTATTTCAATTTCCAGTGCTTTTGGCGACTGTTGGAGACCATTCGCCTTTACATGCGCTGTTTTATTTAACAGCAACTTCCTCATATGCAGCAAATTGGCCTGCATTTCATTAACAAAATCGAAAAGGATATTAAGCGGTATATCCATTGCGTAAGGAAGCAACCCAATTTCAAGGTCAGTCTGCTGTTTATGTTGAATAGCTGGAATGCAATTAGCTGCTTCGGTAAGTAACTGTTCCATGACGCCATAGCCAGGACTTACACATCCCACCCCCGAAGCTGGAACCAGAAGGAACCTTCCGCTGGCTAGAAAGGGCTTCGCTTCAGTAACAAGAAACTTCGTAACATCCTCCGGCAACCATGACGCATACCCTATCGCAGGAAAGCGGTGCCGTCCTTTTTTTGATTTAAACTCAGTCCCAAGCGCGAGTATGTACCCGGCCCCCCAAGGTCCAAAGTATTCTCCATCAACCAAGTGAAGAAATTTTCCAGATTGTGTTGGGCCTTTCCATAACAATAAGACGAAATCGGCATATAAAGACCAAAGTCTAAGCGCTTGCCTAATGTCCTCTACTGTTCGTACCTCAAGCGTCACATTCAATGAATGTGGAAATGCTTGAAGGTTCTGTAGGATCTGTGCAAAGCAACCGCGCCCCCAATAATCAAAATCGAGAGCCGCCGCGTTATTGTCATCAGTAGTATCCTCCCACCATTTAATAAGAGGAGCTATTGTTAAGGCGTTTGCCTGATGTAAATTCAGAATGGGCTCTTTATCTGTAGGGCTCTCGTTTTTTGAATCACCAACAAAACGCGGGAAGTCTTTCACTCGCTCAAGGGCCCCCTTGACGATGTTTGATCCTTGTCCTATGAGCGATATATCAATGATTCTTTTCCGAATCTCAACATTGGCTTCAACTCGCTTGATATACCTTTCCTTCATCTTAGCTATCTTTTCATCATCAGTCGCGTATTCACTCAATTTGCACATCGCGCGCTGAAGGATATCGTTATCACCAAGCTGAGATGAATAATTAGCGATATGTCCCAGAATTTCGACCTGAAGATCCATTGGCACGTTAACGCGCCCGTCAACCAAGTGGTGTGCCTCTTGCGCCAACTTTAAGGCGCGTTCGGTTTCTCCCTTATCCGCAAGTGCTTCCGCCAAATTCATCTTTGCCATAAAAGATGAATCAACCTCTTGGGCAAGTCCCAGAGCTAATTCGCCTTTGTCCACCGCAGATGCCAGATCGCCCAACTTTCTCGAAATTACAGAAACCAACTGCGCAGCAGCAAAACGAATCGGTGCGGTCTCCGGCGTTGCAGTAATGTTTACTAATGAGCTAGCTTTCTCTAACGCATCCTCTAATTGGCCTGCATTGAAGTTGACCATAGCTAGAGTGTAAAGCACACCAGGAAGAAAGCTCTTTCGGGTATCTACTGGCATTTTGTCGGACAGCCGTAATGTTGCTTCGGCCGCAGCTAACGCAGCTTGATGACATTGAATATGTGACAAATTGTTCGCTGCATTTATTAATTGCCCAGCAATGCGCGAAGCAAGATAGCTGTCATCTGCTGAAGCTTCTAACGCGTCAATTCGCTCAATAGCGGCATCTTCATTCCCTGCCTTTGCTGCCCAATGTAGCCCAGAGTTAAGGGCTGCCTGAAAAATTTCACCGTGATGCGCCTCAGGATTTTGCTTAGCATAAGCCTCTGCCAACTCGAGATACTCCTTAGCCTCACTAGCGCGGTCTGTATTGCATAGGAGATGCACGTACTCAGATCGAGCGACGCATAATTGTTCGTCACAACTCTCAGCGTTGGCTGGTAAGCTTGCTAATGTAATTGCTGTTTAATAAGCAGACTCAGCCCCTTGAAGATCACGTTTCTCTGTTAGATATGCTCCGCGTGCTCGATGAAACATCACTAACACCGGAGCTTCCGTAATGCTGTTTTGCAGAGACTGGAGCCGCTGGAAGTAGTGACTCCTGTCACCCAAACCGCCTCGTGTAGACGAAATTAAGGATAGGCCGATCAAGACTTCGGCTTGTAGGTCGGAGATTTTTTCAGACTCGGCGATTGAAAGTGCCTGCTCCAAGGCTTCAAATGCCTCACGGCGTTTGTCTTGAATAGCCAGTTCATTTGCCCGATTCAATAAAGCTCTGATTTGTGACTCAGCTTGGTTGGGCGGATTTGATACTCCGAATAAAGAAGCGAGCTTCTCCTTCGGCAACTTCTCCAATCGCTCCCATAGCCCGTCAATGCCGACTGCCTCAACAGAAACGGTTGGGTTTTCATCTTTAATCCGTATCAACGCCTGTGCTGTAAGATGACCCACCTTGCCGTCAGAACTATTATGAACAAATGTCCATGTTTTCAATGAACCGCCGAGAGTCTCTCTTGCCTTATTGAAATCTGTCTTGACTTTGGTAGCAGTACTTGCATCAGTACCCAGACTGGGTGGGGCATAAAGTTGATAAACCCTACCTTCTTTTAGTACCAATCCATCGAGACCGCCATCTCCTCTTGTCACACGAACGGCCAAAAAGCAGTCTTCGCCATGAAGAGCGACCGCAAGTTTTTCGAACCAGTTCTGGAACCCTTCACCGTGGACACTACGGAACTCTTCGCGGTATTTGAGCTTGATTTCTTGGTCTGTATTCATCAGCGCTCTATGTCTTTAGTTTGTGCCAGTGCTATCGTCCCAGGATTAAAGTTAGGGGTGGTTGCGTGGGTCTTCAACCGTCAGACCTTCGGCCGAGGCTGCACTATTAAGGTCATTGTCGGAGCTGACCAATACCAGCGATGAAAGCCCCGGCGGAGGCACGCCGGAGGCGATACTAAGCGCGACGAATTGGGTGTTCAGTTCGACGGCGGCGGCGAGCTGCACGCCGTCGTACCCTCTCAGTGGGTGGGCCTGGATAAGATCCATGGCCTTACTTACAACCTGTTCCGTCACCTCGAGCACGTTGTACTGGTTGTCGAAATCGTAACGGAAATCAGCGATGGCCGTGGCCGCGTCAGACGTCGACACCTCTCCGTTCCGCACCTTCCTGGTGATCGCAGCGGTGAGCTCTGCGCCTGTAATTCTGGCAACACAGATGCTGTTGGCGGCCGCCGCATTCTCAGGTTCCAGCCTGACTACTTTTAATACCGCTCCGACCGCCTTCCCCGGCTTCCTCTGTCGGTTATAGGCGAGCGCCAGGCTGAAGTGCGCCGCAATGTTATTGGGATCCTTCTTAGCGGCTTTGTCGAAGTGGTGGCCGGCCCTCTGGAAATCACCGCGGTAGAAGAATGTATACCCCAACAAGAGGTATATCTCCGACAACGGCGCGAGGCGGAGCAGATTCCTGAACGCCCCTTCGGCCCCCTCCCATTTACCTAGGTCGAACAGGGCCATAGCCTCACGGTACATCTGCACGAACGAGGTGCGGTCGGCGGTACTGAGAGACGGGGGCTGTTGCTGCTGATGCGGTTTGCCGCCCGCTTGGATGAAGTCCTCCGGCGGCGGCGGCGGCATGACCGGCTCCACACTGGCGTAACCTAATCTCACATTCATACGCTGTACCTCAATGCTTACGCCCTCCTCCTAGAGCGGGCGAGCTCGTACGTGAGCTGCCACTGGTAGCTACTGACCCACTTCTCGCGCGCGACCCATACCTGATCGACCATCACGGGAAGTTCCGCCTCGGCTAATAGCCGGCCCACATCTTCGTCGGTCAGGTACTCACCGTAGAACTCAAGGACGACGACTTTGATGTAATCATCGTAACCGAAAAATTTTCTTGCCGCGGCTGACAACTGTTTGGCGAGTTCGTGCCGGGTCCGGGTTACCATCTCCAGATGTCTGCTGACCAAGGCCTCCGGTTCATCAGCTAACGATTCACTCCCCACACCATGCAGAGTGACTACCACTCCGCAGCGGGGAAAGTCTTCGTCCAGATCGTTCTCGTCCACTCGTCGGAATGACCACCGCACCTGCTTATGCCCGACTGAGAATCCATGCAGCACAGAACTGCGGGCCCCGCCAGCGACCGCCTCCGCGATGCCGTGAGCAGTAGCTTGGATTTCGGGCTTGTTAGTCTTGCTCTCGAACACATCTGGTGCCCAGACGTCGAGCGCGTATGCGGAGTCGTGGAAGAGAGGATTAAGCCGTTCGAGTAATATATCTGTTAACTCGTCCTCTTGCTGAGCGCGTCTGATGTAATGGCGTGGCCAAGCCACCGTCTTTCGCTCGATGACCAGCGGTGGCTCGCCGCTGCTGTCAACCAGCAGGACTTCGGGCTGTGGGCGATCCGGCTCCGGACCGCCACTCTTTTCGACGTCGAGGCACTTTTCGAGGCGGTACGAGGTGCCGTGCAGCTCGTTGTAGTGTAATGTGAAATTTCGGAGGCCGCCGTCTATCCACTCGCAGCGCCCCGTAATTCTGAAACCCGGCAACATACTTTCATTCTTCCAATTCTAGGCCGTCGCCTACGTTATCTTGTAGTTCCCTCCCTGCTCATCTCGCTCTGGTCGTCCGCGGCCTGCGAACCTGTCGCCGCTTGCGCCCCTGCGCCGACGAACCTCCGCATGACGAGAACACTGTGACGGTCTCGCTTGACCGCGATTCGCTGGACGTAGACGCGCGTCGTCGACGGGTTGCTGTGGTTCAATGCGTCCTGCGTCTCCACAATCGAGCCCGTCTCCTCGGCCACGATCCGCGCGAATGTGTGCCGAGTCTGGTGCAGGTGGAAGCCGTCTAGCCCTGCCGCGCGCGCGTACCGCTTCAGGTTCTTCACGTAGCAGTGCGACGAGAGCGCCTCGCCGGGGCTGCCCGCCCGGGCGGGGCGCGTCCAGACGGGCGCGCCCGTCTTCAGCACGTGGAGCCTCCCCGCCAAGGAGAGGTAGTCGAGCAGCGCCCGCCTCACTTGTGGGTCGGCAATTTCGCGACCGGCGTAGTTACCGCCTTTGACCCTGCTCGTGATCACTAGACCGTCGTCCAACCGGAGGTCTCGCCCGCGCAGGGATAGTATCTCGGTTCGGCGCATCCCCGTCGCCACGAACAATAGCAGCAGGGCGTAGTCCCGCTTCCCCACAATGTCGCCCGACTCTGCCCTTTCGGCCACGACCGCGAGCAGCCCGTTGAGTTCCGCGTCCGTCAGGGACTTGACGCTCTCGGTCTGGTACGCCTTCGGCGCGCGGGGGCGCGCCCGGCCGACCGGATTCTTGGCAATGTGATGGCCGAGAGTGGGGTCGCGCAGCAGCCACGCATAGAAGGAGGAGACGAAGGAGGTGCGCACGTAAACCGTGTTCGGTCGCAACCCCTTCGCCTCAAGCGACTCCTGCCAGCGCTTGACGTCCTGCGATGTGACATCTCCCGGGTGCTTTCTCGTAAAAGCGAAGAAGGCTTCGACGGCCCGCCGCTTGTCCCTCAACATATCTTCGCGACGCCCAGTGTCCGGGAGGGTGCAGGAGCTAGCCCAGAGACTGATGGCGTTCAAGACGGCCAAGCTGTCGCCCTGATCTGCCTCGGCCGGACTATGTTTCAAGGCTTGCGTCGCTTCGTAGGTCACGGGCGGAGGGTATCACAATTTCCCGGGTAATGGGTACACTTATGGCAGATTAGTGTACCCGAGAGCGGCGGGTATTCAATTATTACCCTTTAGATTGGCAATAATCGTATATGATGCTCCGGTCGTGAAACATCCCTTCTTTTGGAGGTCACTTCCCCCTTATGACAGCTGCTCGCCGTCGGCGACGTGAGTCAGACACACTTGCTTCGCCGGATGCCGTCCGCACGATCTGCCAGCTCTTGCGCGAGCGAATACCTGATACTATCCCGGCTTCTGAAAAGCAGTTAGCGCGCTTTCTCTTCGCCGTACGCCACGTCGAGCGCCGACCGGCGACGGATACGAAGAGGGGCCGCCCGAGCCACTGGCCGCGCGAAAAGCTGATGGAAGCCGCCAGCCAGCTCCGAGGCATCCTCGAGCGTGAAACGTCGGGCAGAGTCTCCGTAAACAGCTTCATCGGACAGTACGTTCCACTCCTTAATTATCCTCCTGACGTGGTAGTTGCGCTTTCCAGAGGAGAGATCAACCTGCACGAGGCGGCGCAGCTCGCCCGCCTCACGCCGGAGCGGTTAGACATTTCCCCAGCCAAAGCCACGGCCATGCGACAAGAGGTCCTGCGCGGGCATCAACTCGTACGCGGTTCGCAGAACTCCTTACGCGCACATGTGAAAGAGATTCTCGGCGAAGTTGTGACCATCTCTACTGAGTAGATGACGAGCGTCGTCCAGAAGGTAGATGAGCTGCTTGAAATCGACCCGGCTGACAAAAGACACTTCTTTTACGAGGAAATGAAGCGGCTCTTCTACGCCATGAGGGAAATCCAGCCCGACGACATTGACGACGAGTCCCTCGACCAGTTCATGGCCGCCGCCGATCAGCTCTCGAA
>CAXTRQ010000019.1:53061-53403 GCA_964246705.1 uncultured Pyrinomonadaceae bacterium | reverse complement strand
GGTTCAAAGTTCAAAGTCTCAGGCGCATCGAAAGTTCTTCAAACTTTGAACTTTTAACCTTGATTCTGTCTGCTTAGCGTCTTTGCGTGAGACACGATTTCCCGCAAAGACGCTAAGCAGAAGTTCAAGGGGCGGTGGACACGGAGCGTTGACAGGCTTCGCACAGGATTGCGACAAGTTTAAATTACAATTTTAAAATCATGGCAGCTATCGAACGTAAACCATTGATGGACTTATCCTTTTCAAACGGCGGGCAAACGGGCGGCGATGGCGAAGTGTCGAAGACCGCGCTCGCGCTCGTCTCTTCGCAGACCAAAAATAACGCCATCGCAATTAAGAGAA
>CAXTRQ010000019.1:41966-53051 GCA_964246705.1 uncultured Pyrinomonadaceae bacterium | reverse complement strand
GCGTCGATCCACACACAAAAAAAAACCCCATCTAAATTACCACAACCGACGGGGCGGCGAATGGAGGCGTGCGCGCGTTGCCTCCAACGCCCCACGCCGCGACGGAGCGAACGTTGGAGGAGACGAGCGAGATTCGTGCGCGCGGTTGGCGCGGAGGGCTACGCACGTTGCAGATCGCGCGCGTGCTGGGGATGCTCGGCTTCTATCTGTTTCTGGAAAACTATGAGCCGCGTGCGAAGTTCATACGACGCATGGCGGCGCGTCTCGGTGAAGAAGCGCGTGCGCGCGGACGCATTGCGCGCTTTCAAGAGTGGAGCAGAGATTTAGACCGCCGTGCTCTCGACCGGCTGATACGCCTGACGCGCTTCGCCGTCTTTCGCGGCGCAGATAATTCCGCGAGCAAGGAAGCGCGGCTTGAGCGGCAGGCCGTTTGGCTGAAAACTCGGCTCGTCAAACTGGGGCCGACTTTTATTAAGATCGGGCAGTCGCTCGGCACACGTGGCGACCTGCTGCCGCTCGCCTACGTCAAAGAGTTGGCGACGCTTCAGGATCAAGTTCCGGCGTTCCCCACGTCGGAAGCTTACGCGCGCATCGAGACGGAACTGGGTCGCGCTCTGAGCGAAGCCTTCGCGGAGATTGATGCCGAACCGATTGCCGCCGCTTCGCTCGGTCAGGTTTATCGCGCCCGCCTGCACACCGGCGAGGAGGTTGCCGTCAAAGTTCAACGCCCGAATTTACGTGAATCCGTCGGCTTCGACGTGGCGGTGCTCGAACGCCTGACACGCTTTCTCTCGCGCTATCCGCAGTTCAACGAGAACGCCGATTGGGAAGGGATGCTCAGAGAGTTTCGCGTGACCATCTTCGAGGAGATGGATTACGCGCAGGAGGGACGCAACGCCGACCGCTTTCGCAAGAGCTTTCGTGAGTGGCGTGCCGTCCACGTGCCCCATATTTACTGGTCGCATACGACGGCGCGCGTCCTGACCATGCAGTTCATACGCGGCACGAAGGTCACGGACATCGAAGCGTTGCGCGCGCGGCGCATCTCGCCCGTCAAAGTTAATCGCCTGCTGATCCGTGCTTACCTGAAACAGTTGCTCGAAGACGGCTTCTTTCACGCCGACCCGCATCCCGGCAACCTGTTGGTGATGGATAACGGGCAACTCGCTTTCTTCGATTTCGGCATGACGGGCAAGATTACGCCGCGCCTGCAATCGCAGATGATTGACGCCTTCTTCCACGTCGTCTCGAAGGACGTGCACGGACTGGCTCAGGATTTAATCAATCTCAATTTCCTGAAGCCCGGCGTTGATTCCGCGCTCGTGCTCCCGGTCGTCGAAGGACTGTTCGAGCATTATCTGAATCTGAAACTCGGTGAAGTGAACTTTAAAGAGTTGACTTATGATCTGGCTGACGTGATGTACGACTACCCGTTTCGCCTGCCCTCGAATTTCACATACATCATGCGCGCGTTGATGACGCTCGAAGGCATCGGCATCGTCACCGATCCCGGCTTCAGCTTCTTCGAGACGGCCAAGCCCTACGCCAAGGAATTTATGTTGCGGCGCGAGGGCAAACATCTACGCAAACTCGTTGTTGATAAGCTGACGGGGCGCGATGGCGGCGAAGGCCGCATCGAGTGGGGCAAGATGTGGAAGATGGCGAAGATGGCCGCCAAGATGTATCTGGAAAAGTCGTAAGCATGTTTCAGTTGAGTCTTTCGTAGGAGGGAAATGTTGAAGCATAAGAATCTTTCTCGTCGTCGCCACGTCGCCGTCCCTGTCAAGGCGCTGCTCTCAGTTGTTGCGCTCGCGCTCCTGCTATTCGTGAGCGCGTGCAGTACGGGAGGCGCGAAGAACGAGGGTGAGGCCAAGAGCGCGGGGGCGTCTGCCGCAGAGCAGGTTGCCGAAGGAAAGCCTGCGCCGGATTTCGCTCTTCCGGGCGATGACGGGCGCATGGTGAAGCTGAGCGATTACAAGGGCAAGCAGCCCGTCGTGCTCTATTTTTATCCAAAGGATGAATCGCCCGGCTGCACGAAAGAGGCTTGCACTTTCCGCGATAATCTCGCCGACTTTAAAAAGGCTGGAATCGAAGTTTTAGGCGTCAGCGTGGATAGTGTCGAGGCGCACCAGAAATTTAAGCAGAAAGAGAATCTGAATTTTCCGCTGCTCTCCGACGAGAAGAAGGACGTGACGAAGCAGTACGGCGTGCTCGGCGCATCCGGCGTCGCCAACCGCGTGACCTTCGTGATTGATAAGACGGGGACGGTCAGAAAAATCTATCACGACGTAGCACCGGCAGAGCACTCCGCCGAAGCCTTAGCGTTTGCCAAGACGCTCGCTTGAAGAATCAAAAGTTGAAACGCACGTTCACTGACCGGCTCAAACATTACGTGGTCGGTCTCACCGATTTCCGGCTCCCTTCAGAGCGTTAAAGAGCAAAGGATAAGTGGCGAGCGACTGCGCGCGATATTGCGGGCGGAAGCCGAAGAGATAGATTTTGCCTTTGCCGAGTGTGACTTCGACGAGCGCGGCCTTGCCCTTTATCCGCTCGCCGCCGAGCAGCCAGCCTGAGAGCAGCGGGTCTCTGTCCGACGGATAGCGCGCGATGATGTGAACGCGCCCCTGTGCTTCTCTCTCATCCGTCACTTCAAACACGGGCGAGTCTTCCGCCCACGCGATTGATTCGCGCGCGAGGCCACGCGCGATGGGGTGTGTCGTGTCGAGTTCGGTGCGAAGAATCGAGCCGGGAACATAAAACTCCGTGCGTTTGAGTCCCTCCGTCACGTCGCGCAGGGGCAGCTTGAATTGTTCGATGGCGAAGTCCGAGGCTTCATTCAAAGCGACGAGTGTCCCGCCCTGCTCGACAAATTCGCGCAGAGCTTTGACGCCCGCCTCGCCCAATCCACCCGTCAACTCTTCGGGCATCATCCCCGCCGGGTAGCCCGCGAAGATGGTGCGCGGCGATTGGTCGGGGATGACGATGGCGTCGTACTTCGCGCGCAAGCCACCTCGTCCTACTTCTGCATCTTCCAGTGAAACGTATTTCCAGCATCCCGCGTGATCGAACACCCAACGCGTCCAGCCTTCATCCATCGTGGGGACGTGCGAACGGTAAATGGCGCGGCGCGGCGGAGAGGCTTCACCGCAACCGCCATTCACGCCCGTTCCTGCGGGTCGCAGTCTCGAATATCGAAAGGGTGCATAGACCGGCTTGACCTCGACGCCCATCAACAAAGACAAGGTGTGCGCGGTCACGTCATACGGCGCGATGGGATGTCCGTCTGAATCGCGTAGGTCAGGATAATGCTGAACTTCGAGCAGAGCTTTGGCGAAGCTGGCATAAGGCTGGTCGGCGCGCACCACCGTCGTCCCGCGCGGATAGCTGATACCTTCGACGAAGGTTTGACCGATGGCTTCTGTCTCCACGCCGCCTTCATCCAAAATGTTAATTAACCTGTCAGAGTTTCTCGACGGCAAAGCTCCTGTAAACCTGTTCTCTTCAGCCGACGGCATAATCAGCCACGCGAACAACTCGCCACGCTGGCGAGGGCGCACGGCTTCCTTACCGATCTCATAAAAACGCTTGAGCCAGTGTTCACGATACTGCGCCGAGTGTTTCAACAGTGCGAAGGCGGCGCTCGTCATGTAGTTCGTAATATCGCGCATGCGCCATTCGCCTCCCGGCCACACGTCTGGAAAGTTGGGCGTCGCTTTTCGCGCGTCGTAGTTTTCTCCGGGGCGAAGGTCTTCATTGCGGATGGTGATGGGCGTGGCGATTTTGACCGAGGCCGTCTCGGAGAGTATTCGCACGCCGCCGTGATAGTGCGAGTAGGCGCGCGCGGGCGTCCATGCGTCGTAGGTCGAGTCCCACGTGATGCCCTTGAAGCCTGCGGCGCGCATCTCTGTCGACATCGCGAGGCCGAGTTCCGTATAGCCTTCGACAAGCTGGCGCGGCACGTTCGGCTCGACCGGCTTCATGTACGGCGGAAGAAAAAGACGAGAGCCGTTAGCTCCCTGCTGATGAATGTCGTGGACGATCTGCGGATGCCAGATATTATGAATCTTATCAACCGTGAGTTGCGTCTCGACCTGCGTGAAGGCGTACCAGTCTCGATTGTTATCGTGCCCCGCGTATTTGTGATAAAGCTCCGGCGGGCTGGTTCCTTCGTACTTCGTGCCGAGCGTCTTGTCGTACCAATTCTTAACGATGTCCACGCCATCAGGGTTGAGCGACGGAACGAGCAGGACAATCGTGTTCCGCAGAATTTCCGTCACCTCCGGCTCGGACGACGAGGCGAGACGATGCGCGATGAGCATGCTCGAAAGAGTTGAGCCGACTTCGGTCGAATGAATGCCGCAGGTGATGAGGACGATGGTTTTGCCGCGCGCAACGAGAGCGGCAGCCTTCCTGTCAGCATCCTTCCCAAGCGTGCGGGGGTCTGCGAGCTTGCGCTGAATTTCTCTGTACTCGTCGAGGCGCGCGAGATTTTCCGGCGCGCTGATGGTTGCCAGCACAAAGGGCGCGCCCATCGTCGTCTTCCCCAATTCTTCAAACTTGACACGGTCGCTCGCCGCATCGAGCCGCCGGAAATACTCCACTATTGATTGCCAACTGGCGAGCTTGCGGTCGTCGCCCGGCGTGAAGCCGATGACCGCTTCGGGCGCAGGCGCGTTGGCCGGAGAAAGGGACGCGGCTGTCGTGACAGATGCGCCGCGTGTGCCCGCGCGGCGCGCGTTGCCGGACGGGCGAGCCGTTCGCTCGCTTCTTTGGGCAAGAGATGAAAGAGGGATGAGCAGCGTTAAAACGAGTGCGAAGATAACGGTGCGTCTGAGCATAGACGAGACTCCGTCGGCGCTTGAAAATGTGAAAACTGAAATCAACTTTGGCGCAGACGAGTTTAGCACGTCAAGCGCGTCGGCCTTCCAGCACACATTCCAAATTGGCAGACAAAGAATCATTAACCTGAATAGGCAGGATGAACAGGGGCAAAAGCAAGGATGAAGGCGGAAGGATGAAGGATGAATAAAACCAACACCTTTCTCTTCCGACTCCGCCTTCATCCCTGCTCTTTAGTGTCTCCAATCGCGCGGGATGAATTCGACGGCGATAACTTCACCGTCGAATTTCGTGAGCAGATTTTTCGGCGGTCGGAAGGTGACGAGGACGGGGTTCGCCGGTTCGCGCAGTCCGCAGTTCAGGTTGCCTCTGACTTCCGTGGTGTAGGTGACGAAGCGAATGTGATTGAGCGCCGTGCTTTGCAGTTTGAGCGTGCATTCGCCAATCTCGATGGAGAGCAAGACGCCCGCTTCGTTGCACTCGACCTGCTTGAGCATCCCGCAGACCTGCTCGCCTTCAAAGCGTAGCTTCTTCATCTGTGGCCCCGGCTCCGGCATGTCGCAGGGCTGCGCGGATTTGAGCGGTAGCGCGTCGGGCGTCGCGGTTTCGCTTTCGCGGCTGAGTTGTGCCAGCAGTTCTGCGCGCGCGGCGACCTTGACCCGCCGCGCGCGCGCCTTGGCGCGCATCTCCGAGTCCGGCGCATAGCGGGCGGCGTCTGCGAGTATCTCACGCGCAGGGGCGACCTCGTCGCGGCGCAGGTGGACTTGCGCCAGCAGCAGCTTGAACTCATATCGTTGCGGGGCGATGGCAATGGCGCGATTGATAATCGCCGTCGCTTCGTCCATCTGCGTGCTGCGTTCGAGTTCGACCTGCGCGAGCAAACGGTAGGCGTTGAGAAAGCGGGGCGCAAGCTCAATCGCGTTCTTCAACTCGGCGCGCAGCAACGCGGTCTTTTTCTCGAAACCCTCGATTGTTAAATCCGACTCGGAAGCTTCGCGCACGAGCGTGTCGGCGTAGGTGTAGTGCGCGAGATAATTCTTCGCGTTGGCGCTGATGGCGCGCTTGAGAAATTTTCCGGCTTCATCGAAACGGTTCTGCCTGAGACGCAGGATGCCGAGCGAAGTGAGCGCCGCATCGAGGTCGGGCGCGAGTACGACAGCTTGTTGGAGATAATTTTCAGCCTCCTCGACGGCGTCTGTGTGCAAGAGGAGGTCGCCTAAGACGGCGAGCGATTCGGCCTCGCTCATCGGCGCGCTCTCCGCCTGCGAATTATAGACAACGGGCTGCGCGAAGGTCGTCAACTGCGCGGGATACTGCGCGAGACGGACATAAGATTTCAACTCGCTCTCAAGCGTCGCAAAGTCGGTCTGGAAAGCGGCGCGGAAAGCCTCTTCGATTGGCGTGCCTGCGGCGCGCAGGTTGGCGTATTGCGCCGCTTGCGTGCGCCGCCTGCCTTCGTTGCCGTTCAAAAGATAATGGACGAGCGCCCACGATTCGGCGTAAAAAATCTGACGCTTGTCCGGCTCAAAATATGTTGGAGAGTAACGATCCACTTCAAAAAGTGATTGGAGCGAGAGCCATTCACCGCCGCGCAAAGTCTGCGCGCGGGTGTCGAGAGGTTGTCCGAGCGTGACGCGTCTGCCGTCCGGCGAGATTTCGAGCGTGCTGTAGTATTCCGCCAGACCTTCGTTGAACCAGAGCGGCGCGCCCGCGAAATTGTTGCGAACGAGCAGGTGCACGTACTCGTGAAAGGCGAGCGATGAGGTGTGGCGTCCGCTCCTGTGCTGCTCGTCAATCGAGAGCGTGATGTAGTCGGCATCCTGCCCCGACTTGAAGTAACCGGCGACCTCCGCCGGTTGGCCTTGATAGAGCGGCTTGAATGGTCTATAGGCCGCATCCGAATTGAAGACGACGACGGTGACAGGGACGAAGGAATCGAAATGGTCGCCGGGCAGCAGTTGCGTGAAGACTTCGCGGAACTGTTCGAGACGCGCCGCGACCTGCCTGATGTCCTGCTCGCTCGCGTTTCCCACAAGTTGAAAGTTCTTCGAGCGCACGCGCGTCCACACATCTTTCGCCGCCGACGTGCGCGCAGGCGCGGCGCTCAGAAGGCAGAGCAAGGCCGCGACGAGGAGCGAGGCTGAACGCTTCACAAAGTTAACTTCCATATTTCTATGTGACGGAACTACAAAGGTAAATCAAGAAGGCGTGGCTTTGATGCGCGCCTTATTATTGCACGTTTGCCGCTCGCTTCAAATTCATAGGAATGCGCGACGGAGGCCGCGTTGATAATTTACATCTTTATGATAATTGTGATGAAAGCCCTCGCTTGCTTCGTGTAGGTCTGCGCGTGTAAAGTAAGGTCTGCTGAAACCCCTTTTAAAACTCTCCCTTGTCGCGCTAGATAAAAAAACTGTCGGAGGTTACATCTGATGGCGAGCGAACTCATTGATGCGAGGAATCCAGTTAACGAGTATCCGGATATAGTCGGGGCGAAGCCGGAGAATCCTCTGGCCGCAGCCTTCCGTCCATACATTCCGGCGCGGGCGCATATCCCTGAATTAACTGCGCTCCCGCTGATTGTCGGAACGCTGCTCGGCGTGATTTTCGGCGCGTCGTCGCTCTATCTCGTGCTCAAGACCGGACTGACGGTCAGCGCTTCGATTCCGGTCGCCGTGATTTCGATGTCGCTCTTTCGCCTGCTTTCAAAATTCGGTTTACGAAACGCGACCATCTTAGAGAACAACATCGTGCAGACCGCAGGCTCGGCGGGCGAATCAATCGCGTTCGGCGTCGGCGTGACAATGCCCGCGATTATGATTCTCGGCTTCGACCTTGAGTTTACGCGCGTGATGCTGGTCGCGGTGCTCGGCGGGCTGCTCGGCATCCTGATGATGATTCCGCTCAGACGCGCGCTCATCGTGCAGCAGCACGGCCTCTTGAAGTACCCGGAAGGGACGGCTTGCGCCGAAGTCTTGAAGGCGGGCGCGTCCGACGAGTCGAAGCGCGCCGCCGCCGAGGCGATGGACGAGCGCGAGCGCGCGGTGATGGCCGCCGACGTGTCGAACATGGGCGCGAAGACCATCTTCGCCGGGTTCGGCGTCGGCTTTCTCTATCAGGTCTTAATGGGAAGTTTTAAAAGTTGGAAAGACACGCCGGAGAAGGTTTTTGATGAGCCGTTCAAGGGCGCATCAGTGGCGGCGGAAGTTTCGCCCGCGCTGCTCGGCGTCGGCTATATCATCGGGCCGCGCATCGCTTCGATTATGGCGGCGGGCGGCGTGCTCGCCTATCTCGTGCTGATTCCGATGATTAAATATTTCGGCGATTACGTGACAGGCGTCGTCCCGCCCGGCACGCAACCGATTAGCGGGATGAGTCCGAATGACGTGCGCGGCGCATACGTGCTCTACATCGGCGCGGGAGCGGTGGCGGCGGGAGGCATCATCAGCCTCTTCCGTTCGCTCCCCACCATCTGGCACGGACTCAAAGGCGGCCTGCGCGATCTGCGCGGCGGGGCGACGGGCGACGATGGCGACGCAGTTCCGCGCACTGATCAGGATATGTCCATGAAGGTCGTGCTCGGCGGCATCATCTCTCTGATTGCGATGATTATGATTTTCCCGCAGTTGAATTTGCAGGGCAACATTCTCGGCGCGGTGATGATTATCGCTTTCGGCTTTTTGTTCGTGACGGTCTCATCGCGCCTGACGGGCGAGATCGGTTCGTCGTCGAACCCGATTTCAGGCATGACCGTGGCCACACTCCTGCTGACCTGTCTCATCTTTCTATTGATCGGTTGGACTGGCCCCGGCTACTACGTGACGGCGCTCTCCATCGGCGCGATTGTTTGCATCGCTTCATCGAACGGCGGCACGACCTCGCAGGATTTGAAGACGGGCTATCTGGTCGGCGCGACGCCCAGACATCAGCAGGTCGCCATTCTCGTCGGCGCGCTCGCCTCGGCGCTCGTCCTCGGCCCGATTCTTTTGAGCCTCAATGATTCGTCAACCATCTACGCCACGCGCACAATGTTCATCCCCGTGACGGAGAGCGTCGGGCAACTCGAAGCGGGCGTCGTGCCGACGCTTCCAGCTTATAGCGGCGCGGATCAGCCCTCGACACCGGGCAGTTATCGTCTGTTGAAGAATGAGAAGGGCGCGCCGGGCGCGATTGCCGGTCTCGACGCGGGCGAATATTTGTTGGACAACACGGGCAAACTGGCCTACAAGGTCGAGCATGTTTTTCCGGCGGAACTGCGCGCGGACACTTCGCAACTGACCAAAACCGAACAACTCACAGGGCCGCAAGGAAAGACCGATACGAAGTCTTACCGCGTCTGGCACAAGACGGACACTGCGGGCGGCCCGGCGGGCAAATATCTGGTTGACGATAGCGGTACGCCCGTCTACTTCGTTGACCCCGGCATCAACGGCGTGCACAAAGTAAGACCTGACGGGACGAAGGTTGATACGAAGTACGACGCGCCGAAGGCAACGCTGATGTCCTACATCATCAAGGGCATTCTCAACCGCCAGTTGCCTTGGGGGTTGGTGCTGCTGGGCGTGATGATCTCCATCGTGCTTGAGATGGCGGGCATCCCTTCGCTGGCCTTTGCCGTCGGCGTCTATCTGCCGCTCTCGTCTTCCAGTCCGATTTTCATCGGCGGCATGGTTCGCTGGCTGGTTGATAGAAATCTGCGGCGCAAACTGGCGCACCGGAATCTCTCGGAAGATGAATTAATCGCGGAGGGCGACAAGAGTCCGGGCGTTTTGATGGCTTCGGGCTACATCGCGGGCGGCGCGCTGGCAGCCATCGTGATTGCGATTCTGGCCGGTGTGCCGTCGCCGACGCTCGCCAGCTTTAACGGGTGGGTGAACGATCTGGCGAAGAGTAATCCTTTGCAGAACGGTGTCCGCGCCGACCTGCTCTCACTGATTCCGTTCGCTATTCTGGCCGTCCTGCTCTACCTCGTCGGGCGCGAGATGCTGCTGGCATCACGCACGAATGATGCTGTCGACGCGGCGAGAAGACAAGACCGTTAGCAATTTGTCGAGATGCTTGCAGCGGCGAGCCTGAGCGGCGAGTCATTCCCGCGATAAAGAGCCGAGCCTCGCCGCTCTGGGGGCTTCGACGCGCCTGAAAGATTATTTCCCGGCACGCGGCAACGTTTCGCGCCCCTCTCACCTCTCTATGATGCACGCGCGCGCCGCGCGCGCTCTTCCGGTAAGCGTGCTCGGCTTGCGTCCCCCTTCTCGCTCAACTTAAATCCGCATGACCAATTCATCTATGAAGACACACACCTCGCGGCGATGCTCCGACATAATTCTCAAGAACTTTTTGACTGCGGTGCTCGCCATCATGGGGGTCGCTGGAGTCGCGGCGACGACGAGCCTGCGCGCGCAAACTGCTGCGCCGACGCCGACCGCCAACAGCAAGTCGCAGACGGCGACGACGACGAGTCCCAACGCAACGACAGCGCGCACGCCTTCGGACGCGGTGCGCGAATTTTACAAGGCGATGCGCGAGCGGCGTTATCGAGATGCGTTCGCCATCTCTATTTACCGTCCGGCGGTCGAGCCTTTGAGCGCGTCGGAGTTTGAAGATTTGCGCCCGGACTTCGAGAAGATTGCAGCGGCGATTCCCGAAAAGGTCGAGATTAGCGGCGAACAGATTAGCGGCGATACGGCGACCGTCTTCGTCACAGCCTTGAGCGGCGACAATAATTCATCTGCGCCGGAGAAGATTGACCTTGTGCGCGTGGGCGGGACGTGGATTGTCGGCGACAGGGAGAACGGGCAGATTGTAGAGAAGAGCGGAAAGAAGTTCTTCTTCGACACGCGCATCGAGACGCATCACGGCGAAGTCCGCGAGATGATGCAGCGCATCGTCGCTGCACAACTCATCTACGGCTCGCAGCATGAAGGAGTGCTCGGCGACTTGAACGACCTCGTGCGCGCCGGATTGGTGCCGCAGGATTTGCTCTCGACCGAATCAACAGGCTACCATTTTCACGTCACGCTCGTTGACAACAAGAAGAGCTATCAGGCCGGAGCCGAACCCGCGAGCTATGGCCGCACGGGTCGGCTCTCGTTCTACCTCGACCCTTCCGGTATGAGGAGCGAAGACAAAGGCGGCAAACCGCTCAAAGCTCCTTCGTCCAAAAAATAAGAGCACTCAACATTTCGTCTTCTTAGCGCCGCCAGCGTCTACAAGGGTAAAAAAAATAAAAAGGAGGATCCCGGGCGG
>CAXTRQ010000019.1:29645-41956 GCA_964246705.1 uncultured Pyrinomonadaceae bacterium | reverse complement strand
CATTCTCACGTAGAGACGCTGGCGGCGCTAAGAAGACGAACGCTAAGAATATTGCTTGCAGACTCTCCGTGTCTCAGCGTCAGATTAACTACTTGAAGATGATGTGATTTGCGCATGTTCGTTGCATACGGCTACAATGATTTGCAGCGAAGGCAAATCATCCTCGACGGAAATTTCGGGATGATGTCTTGTCGCTTCTGCGCTCCTTCGACAGTTCCCCCAGTCGTACCTGTATTAAGTAGTTAGCTTTCAGAGAACGGACTGCTCTCTGAAATTGTGACCTCTCCCTTTGCTTCCCGACGGCGCTCGTCCTCGTAGATTGGGCGTCATGCGAGGTGGAAGGTATATGCCGGAATTGATGCGTTCAATCGTGAGCCGCTTGCGCGAGCTTGTCGGCAATCGTCGCCGTGCGCCGCGCCATCCGGCGCGCGTCGTCGCGGTCGTCTCACTCGTCGGCTCAAAGACGGCGGCGCGCATCCCTCCGAATCTCCCGACGCTCGCAGGCCACACGCTCGATATCAGCGCCACCGGCATCGGCTTGATCGTCCCGGCCATCCGCGTCGGCGAGCGTTACCTGACGGGACAAGACCAACTGCTTCACCTCACGCTCAAATTGCCATCCGGCATCGTGCAACTCCGCTGCGCCCCTGCGCGCTATGAACAACTCGGCGAGGGCGACGCCGACAAGGGTTATCTCGTCGGCGTCCGCATCAAAGAAATCAGCGACCGCGACCGCTCCCTCCTAACCGAGTATCTACGAACATTAAGAAAATGATGAACGCTGAACTGAAAAACAGCAAAGCTTTTATCTTTCATTCATCGCTGCGGCATTGCGGGTTTAAATTCGAGCCAGCCGAATTTTTGTGGGACGTGGAAAGAAGGCTGCTCCGTGTGGGTCGGTTGCCATGCGAGATAGCCCCGCTCTGAGTCTGCGCCGACGCAGCGGAAGAGATTGGCGCGCCAGCGTTCGCCCGCGCGCGGCACGCGACCGAGCGCGGCGAAAGGCACATGCATCACGGTCGTCATTAAGCCCGCACCGATACGCGAGGCCGTCTGCATGCCCGACTGAAATTGCCAGTTCGTGTCACGCCCGTCTGGCCGCCAGTGAATCGCCAAATCGAGCCACTCGCCGGTCGGCGCGGCCTCAAACTCGAAATAATTTTCGGCGTTGTCCGGCGCAATGAAGAGTTCGCACACGTCGCGATCCCATAGCCCCTGCGTCTTGCGCTCGATGCGGGGCGACGCGCTGATGACGAGAGGTTCTGACTGTTGACAAACAAAGCGCACGCGCAACGCTTCGTCGTCCCACAGAAGGCGCGCTTCGGCGTGGCGTCCGGCGGGCGCTTCCGCACCCGACCAGTAGCGCGTCAGTCTGACGGCCTGCGCTTCGTTCCACGCGGCATGGTCGAAATCCGCAATCCCGAACTCTTCCAACGCCCGCCGCACTTCAATTACATCCGGCATAATCTCAAAACTCGAATCTCAAAAACTCCAATCTCAAATTTCACGAGAGAACCTTGACTCGCCATTCGCGCGGTTCAAGACAGCGCGGCTTGCGTCGTGTTCAATGCGCCCGCTTCCCGTGCGGTCTTGCCGACTTCGGTTTTCATACTCCGAAACCAATATCACTTTCCGCCGGGCGACGCAAAACCGGCGTGTCCGTCGCGCCGCGTCCGGTCGCCGTTTGCCGCGCCGACGAGGCGTGCGCGCTGTGGACTTGACAGGGTTGCCGAAAAGCAATATACCCTTTGCCGCGTTAATTAGGTTGTAAGGAAGGACTGCCGACGCTCTGGTCGCGTCCGCCCGGATGGTTTCACCGCTCTACTCGGTACACCCGAAAGGCATCCCGAACCACAAATCCCGACATCTTCGCCGTCCGAGAGGGCACAGCCCCGCCTGACGGTTGAGGTTGTCATTCATGCGTCCCCGCGCGAGACGGCGCGGAGTTCCTTGCTCGCTCTCTGGATAGACTCTGCAACACGGAGTCCGTCATGAGCGCCGACCGTCGGAGCCGGAGTGCGGCCTGGCTCTGATAACATTCTGCCCGGTGGGGCGTGCCGTCGTGCTGCTTCACCTAACATCCCGTTTTAGGAGGATTCGATGATTTACCCTCGCCAAGCGAGTACCACACTGCTCGCACTGCTGACGCTCGCCTGTTTCGTCACCGCACTCCCGCTGACACGTGCGTCGGAACAGAACTCTTCTTCAAAAAAATCGCCGAACGGCCAGATCGTTTTTCAGAGCACCCGGGCGGGTGGGTTCGTCAACGAGATTTATGTGATGGACGAAGACGGCAAGCACGAGACGCGACTGACTTACAACAACGCCGACGACGCGAATCCCATCTGGTCGCCACAGGGCGACAAGATCGCTTTCGTCAGCGACCGTGGCGGCACCGGCTATAACATTTACGTGATGGACGCCGACGGCAGTAACCAGCACCCGCTCCGTAGCGCGACCGCCGGTGGCCCTCTCTTCGGCGACAACATCGAGTGGTCGCCCGACGGGAAGAAAATCAAGTATGACCTCGGCGGGAAGATTTATGTCGTCAAGCTGATGGCTTCCAATGGCCGCGCCAGCACCGCACCGCCGCAAGATGTCTCAGCCGCAGCGCCCGTCGGCGCTTTCGACAACGCCGCCGACTGGTCGCCCGACGGCTCGAAGTTCACCTTCATTAGTACGGAGTGCTCCGGTTGCTCGCCACACGTCTATACCATGAACGCAGACGGCACGAGGCGGACGCAGGTCACAAACTCGCCCGGCGGCTTTGAGGCCAACCCGCGTTGGTCGCCCACGGGCGCGCCGGTCATCGCTTACGAGTCCTTCAGCAACAATAGCCGCGACATCTACGTGGCGAACGCCGACGGCACTAATCAGCGCCTCGTGAGTGGCGCGGTCGGCTCCGTCGGCAGCCCCGCGTGGTCGCCCGACGGGAAGCGCATCGCGTTCCGCTCATTCAACAGCAACATCTACGCGGCGAAGGCCAACGGCAATGGCCTCACGCTCCTGAGCGACATGACGAGCGACACAGGCGAAATCTTCTGGTCGCCCGACGGCGACATGGTCGCCTTTCACAACACCAACGACAACGGCTGTGTAGACATCTTCATCGTCAGTTCAGACGGCAACAGCCGCCGCGCTACCAATTACACCAAGACGAAGCGAGCCGACGAATTCGCCTTGAGCTGGCAGCGTCTCCAGACGCGTTAAGCCCGCGCAAGTCTCCGGACAGGTAGAGAGTGCTCAACGGTGCTCCACCCAGCATCGTTGAGCACTCTCTACCTGTCTGCGCGTGTGCCTCACGACAGCGGAGCGGCGTCCGCGCTACTTCCGCTTGTACTTCTCGAACCACCCGCGCAGGTAGAGTATCTGCGAGACGCGGTTTGAAGGATGGCGCAGAGAGAAGTCTGCGTTGAATCCGTGATACTCATCCGTCAGGCGCACCATCGCGGTATCAATCCGGCGTAGTTTGAGGGCGCGATAGAACTGCTCGGTTTGCTCCAGCGGCGTGCGTAAATCGAGTTCGCCCGTCAACAGCATGGTCGGCGTTTTGACGTTGCCGACGTAGGTGATGGGCGAGCGGCGCAGGTGCTCTTCCGGGTCTTCCCAAGGCAGCTTTTTGAAGTTGTAGTACCACTCCGGGCTATCGGTCGTCGCAACGAAAGAGTACCAGTTGATGACCGGCTTCATCGCAACCGCGGCGGTGAAGCGGTCTGTGTGTCCGACAATCCACGTCGTCAGTACGCCGCCGCCTGAGCCGCCCGTGACGAAGAGATTACGCTCGTCTATATAGCCGCGTTTGATGACCTCATCCACGCCGCGCATCAAGTCTGTGTAATCTTCGCCGGGGTAATTGTTGTTGATGGCATTGCCGAAAGTTTGGCCGTAGCCGGTCGAGCCGCGCGGGTTCGTGTAGAGCACGACGTAGTTCTCCGCCGCGTGATTCTGAAACTCGAAGTTGAAACCGACGCCATACATCGAATGCGGCCCGCCGTGAATGTAGAGCATGAGCGGATATTTTTTCGACGCATCGAAGTCGGGCGGCTTCACAACCCAGCCTTGAATCTTCATGCCGCCGACCGAGTCGTACCAGATTTCTTCGACCTGTCCCAGCTTGCGCCCTTCGAGCACGTCTTCGTTGACGGCGGTCAGTCGGCGCATCGCGGCGGGCTGCTTGATAGTAAAAGCCACGACATCATTCGGCGCGCTTGCCGTTGAGGCTGTCCCGACGGCCAGACCGTTATGGCTCACGGAAGAGACGTTGAGGATGTGCGTGCCCTGCGTTATCTGGCGCGGCGCGCCGCCCTTCGCAGGCTCGAACCAGAAGTTGTTCGAGCCGCGATCTTCGGTCGTGAAGTAGATGCCGCTATTGTCTTCCGCCCAGATTAGTCCGCCGGGCGAGCGGTCGAACTCTCCGGTCAGCACGCGCTTGTTCTGTCCGGCGGCGTCCATCAAGTAGAGCTTCGAGACGGTGTAGGTATCGCCCGTCTGGTCGTATCCGGTGTAGGCAATGAGCCGACCGTCGGGAGAAATCGTGGGATTCGAGTCCGGGCCTCGACGGTCTGTGAGCGGGCGGATTTGCCGGTCGCTGACGGAGAGCGCGTAGATTTCCGAGTCGTTGCGTAGGTATTCGGCGTCGGGTTTGCGGATGGCGCTGAAGATGATGGTTTGCGAATCGGGCATCCATTCGGGCGCGCCGTGCTGGTAGTCGCCCTCGGTCAGTTGGCGCGGGCTGCCTCCTTGATCCGAGACGACGAAGATGTGCGTGAAGCCTTCGGAGCGCCAGCCCGACCCGTCGCTGCGATAGCTGAGACTCTCAACGACGCGCGGCGGGTCAATCCACTTCGCCCCGGCCGGGCGCGCGGGCATCTTGATGGTAAAGGCTGCGGTCGCGGGCACGAGCATGTTGAAAGCGATGCGCTTGCCGTCGGGCGACCATTCGAGGTTCGACGGCGCGCGTTCGAGATGCGTCAACTGCGTCTCGCCGGGCGCGTCCATCCACTTGACGAAAATCTGCGCGCCCGCAGGCTGCCCCGGCGCGACATACGTGAGGCGTTTGCCGTCGGGCGACCAGCGCGGCTGCGAGCCTTTGACGAAGAAACGGTTGTGGCTTCCGTCCGCGTTCATCATCCAGACTTCGTCTTCAAACTTATCGTTGACCTTATCAACCCAGCGGCGCGTGTAGACGATCTGCGAGCCGTCTGGCGAAACCTGCGGCGAGGCGACATATTCCCAATCGAGAAAGAGATCAACCGTCAGGCGGTCGCTTGCCACAGAGGCTTGCGTCGGTGCGGACATCATGGCGAGAAGCACAAATAGAAAGAGGACGTTTGTTCGTCGCATCACAAAAATTCTCCGTTGGCTGAAAATGAAGCGCGCCGATTTTGAACTGTCGAGCGATAATAAAGGAAATGAGTAAGTGGGTAAAAGGGGAAATGGGCGCGATGAAAACGACAGGCGCGGCGATTCAAGATTTAAAATCTGAATTTAAGAGTTGCGGCGGTCACTTTGGCCTGTGCCTTCATCCTGACGCGTCACGTTGACCGTCGCCGCTCGCGGGGCGCGCCTTCGTTAGCCTGCATTTATTTTTAACCCGCATGTTTAAAGGCTCGAAGCAATTGTGAGTGCTGCTGAAGGTCGCGGCACGCGGCTTGTAAAGTATAAGTGCGCGGCTTGCAGAGGCGCTCGTTAATGAGCCGCTTCGCGAACTCACCGCACGGAGTTCGTAAAGCCGCACAAGTTTGAAAACCTGTGGAAGAGCGATCTGAGGCAGGCGGGTCTGGTCTGTGCCGTGAACATTTGACCGCCCGAAAAATCTCACCCCGCAGAAGCGTGCCATGGCAGTTGTTGTAGGCACGCCTCCTTGCCCCCGCTCGTCGCTGAAAGCGAATATCGTTTTGCTCCCGGTGCTCGCTTTCAGTGACGAGTCCATATCAACCGCGATTGTCTTTCCGGCTATGCGGAAGTGTGCCGGAGGTAATCGCTCGCATTATCAGTTCAAGCGGCGGGACAACCGCAGGATTTGCGCTCTCTAAAAATTTCATGGACGGAGAAGACGGGTGAGATTCATAGACATGTCGGATTACAACCGGGCGGCCAGATGCTACTGGTGGACGATGGTCATCCTCGGCATGCTGACAGTCGCATGGGCGGTCTACGAGTGCCTGTTTTTTGCGCCGATGCAGTGGGCGCAGCTTCTCGTCCTGAGCAGTCTCGTCGTTATTACAAGCACGCGCCCGATCAGAATCCCGAACACGAAAGCGAGCGTGACGGCGGGCGATGCTTTCATCTTCTTGGGCGCAATCTTTCTCGGCATCCCTGCGGCCATCATGCTCGGCGCAATTGATCTCTTCGCCAGTTCCTTACGCACGACGAAACGCGCGACCAGTTGGGTCGCTGCGCCCGCCGTGATGGCCGTGACGGTCTTCGCCTCCGGCAATGTCTTTTATCACCTGCTCGCCGCCTACTCGCACATCGCACGCCAGCCGCTCGGGATGTCCGAGCCGGTGACGCTTGGACAACTTCTACTGCCGCTCGTCTCGATGGCGCTCGTGCAGTATTTCTTAAACGGCATCGGGGTCGCGGCGCTGCACGCACTGAAGGGCAGGCGTTCAATCCTGACTTGTTGGCGCGACGGCTACCTCTGGACTTTCGGAACTTATTTCGCGGCGGCGCTGGCGGCGCTCGTCATCTATGAAGCGATTATGAGTTTCGGTCTGCTCTACGTCATCCTGAGCGCGCCAGTCCTCTGGGCGAGCTATGCGACCTACCGGAATTTCTTCGAGCGCGTTAATGAAAAGACGCGCGAAGCGGCGGAGATGAGCCGCATCCATCTGGCGACGGTCGAGGCGCTGGCGACGGCCATTGATGCGAAAGATCAGACGACCCACTGCCACGTCCGCCGCGTGCAAATTTACGCGGCGCGGATGGGCGAGTTGATGGGTCTGACGGCGGATGAAGTGAAGGCACTCGGCGCGGGCGCGCTGCTCCATGACATCGGCAAACTCGCTGTGCCTGATCATATTTTGAACAAGCCGGGGAAACTGACCGCCGCAGAGTTTGAGAAGATGAAGATTCACACGCTGGTTGGGGCGCAGATGCTCGAACGCGTCGGCTTTCCTTATCCGGTCGTGCCGATTGTGCGTTCGCACCACGAACAATGGGACGGCGGCGGATACCCGGACGGCCTGAAAGGTGAAGAGATTCCTTTGACGGCGCGCATCCTCGCCATCGTTGATTGCTTCGACTCGGCGCGCGAAGACCGCCCCTATCGCCAAGGGCTGACACGCGAGGAAGCGTGTGCGCTTTTGCGGCGCGGCGCGGGCGCGCACTTTGATCCGCACCTCATCGAGACTTTTCTTAAACATCTCCCCAGCTTCGAGTCGGAAATTCAAGCTCAGGGGTTGAATCAGCATGGCTTCACGAGCATCGAATGCGAGCCGCGCGCACTCGTCAACGATCATGCGCCTTCGTCTCTCTCTCAAGAGGGCTATCTGACCGCGCCCGCTTATCTCGACCAGATTAAGAACGCGCACCGCGAAGTTTATGCGCTCTACGAAATCGCGCGCACGTTCGGCTCGTCGCTCGACCTTGAAGACACGGTTTCGGTGCTCGTCAACAAAGTCGGGCACGTCGTTCCGTTCGATCTATGCGCCGTCTATCTCTACGACGAACTGAAAGGCTATGCGACCGCCGCACACGTCGCCGGACGCCATGCAGAGGTCGTGCGCGGTCGCGCGGTCGCCTTCGGCGAAGGCGTAGCGGGCTTCGTGCTGGCGAACCGACGCCCCGCGATGCACCTCGACCCGATGCTCGATTTCGCCGACGCAGGCTTGCCCGCCGGAACCGAATACCGTTCGATGGCCGCGCTGCCGCTCGTCAAAGACGAGAAACTGCTCGGCGTGCTCGCCGTCTATTCGATTGTCGCGCGACGCTATACGGACGATCACCTGCGCCTGCTCGACACGGTGGCACGACTCGCCTCCGCCGCGCTCTATAACGCGATGAATCACGCCGAAGCCGAATCGAACGCGCTGACCGATACGCTGACGGGATTGCCCAACGCACGCGCCATGTACGCGCGCTTCGAGCAGGAAGCCTCGCGTGCGCGTCGCACGGGACGGCCATTTCAGGTCATCATGCTCGACCTCGATCATTTCAAGCAGGTCAACGACACCTTCGGACACAAGACCGGCGACCAGATGTTGCGTGAGGTCGCGCGTATTCTTCAGACGCAACTGCGCGAATACGACTTTCTCGCGCGCTACGCAGGCGATGAGTTTGTCGCCATCGTGCAGGATTTTACGACCGGACAGGTCGAGGAACTACGCGAGCGCATCGAAAGCGCCGTCGAGAAATTTTCTCTGCGGATACGCCCCGGCAGCTACGCGCACGTCGGCATTAGCGTCGGCGCGGGGAGCTACGGCACGCACGGCGAGAGCCTCGATCAACTGCTCATCGCCGCCGACGAGGCGATGTACACGGCCAAGTCGGATCACAAGCGGCAGGCGCACACGCCCGAACCGGAAAAGGTCGTCGAACTCAACACGGGCGATCTGGCTTCGACAGCGATCAATTAAAAACGTCGGGCGGGAAAAGGTTAAAGGGGTAAAAAGGTAAAAGGGAAACAGGCTAAAAGGGAAAGACAGAAGTCAGGCCATCTTCTTTTCCTTTACCCTCTTCCCCTTTTACCCTTTTACCCCTTATTCTTACGACATGTCGGTTTCTCCTGCCAACGTTTCTCCTCAAAGCGCCACGTTGTTGATTGTTGACGACGATGCTCGCGTGCGTCGTAGTTTACGCCGCGCCATCGAAGACGATGGTCACCGCGCCCTGACCTGCGCCGACGCGCCCTCGGCGCTGCGTAAACTGCATCAGGAGCGTTGCGATTTAATCATCCTCGATATTGAATTGCCGGGCGTCAACGGTCTCGCTTTATGTCGCCTGCTGCGCGCGCAGGACGCGACGAAGCGGCTGCCCGTCATCATCATCTCTTCGCACACGGAAGAAAGTTACAAGGTCGAAGCGTTCGCCGCCGGAGCGGATGATTTCGTCGTCAAGAGCAACACGTCGCGCGAACTTCTGTCGCGCGTCAACGCGCACCTCGAAGCGGCGCAACGCCAGCGTGCGCTCGAAGGCAGCAATCGGGAACTCGGTTTTCTCGCAGACCTCGGTCGCGGCCTTCTGCATGCGCTCGTCCCGGCGGAGGTCGTGCGGCGCGTCGCGGGCGCAACCTACGAAGGCGCGAATGCCTCGATGTGCGCGGCGATTCTGTTGAAGGATGCGAACAAACTCAGCAACCATGGCAATGATGAGAAATTGTCCGCACACGAGCGCAGCGGTGCCACTGTCTGCGTGTTTGATCGTGAGGGGAGCGCGGAAGAGGATGTTTCGCTGATTGACACGGGGCGGCTCGGCGCATGGCTCGCGGCCTCGCCGTCCTCTTCCATCAGGCTCGAAGATAAGTCGGAGTTCTTCTTTCGTGAGACGAATCATGCGGTCGAATATGCCGCGCCGCTACGGTTTGAGGGGCGTGCTCTGGGCGCGCTCATCGCGGCTTTCGATTTCCCGCAGGACTGCGGCGAAACAGAGAGCCGGTTAATTGACGCCGCCGCGCAGCAGGCCGCGCTCGCCGCTCATATCTCTTCGCTCTACGAAGCGGCGCGCGCTTCCTCCGTGACGTTGGCGCGCGAGGTCGAGAGGCGGACGGCGGAAGCGGAAGCGCAGAGACGTTTCACCGAGGCGATTATTGATACCCTGCCCGTCTCGCTCTACGCCGTTGATCGCCATTATCGCGTCGTCGCGTGGAATCGTAATCGTGAACTCGGCGGGCAGGGCATCCCGCGTGGCAGCGCGCTCGGACGCTACGTCTTCGACGTTTTGACGAAGCAGCCGCGCGACATGCTCGAAGCCGAATTTACGCGTGCTTTCGAGACGGGCGAAATCGAACGTATCGAGCAGGAGACGGAAGGAAAAGACGGAAGAACGAAACACTGGTTGGTGAGCAAAATCCCGATGCGTGCGGCGGACGGCGAAGTGTCGCACGTCATCACGGTCGGCGAAGACATCACGACGCGCGTCGAAGCGAGCAGGGCGGTGGCGCAGACGGAGAAACTGGCGGCGGTCGGGCGGCTGGCGGCGGGCGTCGTCCACGAGATTAACAATCCTCTGGCGACGATTTCAGCCTGTGCCGAGGCGCTGGAATCGCGTGTCGCCGAAGGCGTCTACGGCGCGTCTGCGGACGTGGAAGACTTGCGCGAATATTTGCAGTTGATTCGCAGTGAAGCCTTTCGTTGCAAGAGCATCACGAACGGCTTGCTCGATTTCAGTCGCGTGCGTTCGGGCGAGCATGTGCCCGTTGATGCGTCCGAAGTAGTCGAGTCGGCGGCGCGTCTCCTGATGCACCAAAAGCGAAGCGTGGTGGTCGAGATTCGCGTCGAAACGGGAGACGACCTGCCGCTCGTTTCCGGCGATTACGGGCAGTTGCAGCAGGCCGTGATTATTCTCGCTGAGAACGCCATTGACTCGATGCCGGAGGGCGGCACGCTCGGTTTGCACACGCGGCGGAGCGAAGGGGAAGGCGGCGCGGTTTTGATCGAGGTCAGCGACACGGGCGCGGGCATCGCGCCGGAAAATCTCGAAAAAATATTCGACCCGTTCTTTACGACCAAAGAGGTCGGGCGCGGGACGGGGCTTGGACTGGCGGTCTGTTATGGTATTGTAACGGAGCACGGCGGGCGTATCGGCGTGGATTCGACCGTAGGGCGCGGAACGACTTTCACGCTTGTATTGCCCATAACCTCAATGCATGACGGAGACTGAAACCGCTTTGACGAACGCGCAGCCGCAGCAACCGGCCAAGATACTTGTCGCCGAAGACGAGGCCAATCTTCGCCTCGTCATCCAGAAAGAGCTACAGCGTTTAGGCCATGATGTCCGCGTCGCGCCGGACGGAGAGGCGGCTCTGCGTCTGCTCGAAGAGAGCAACGTGGACGTGCTTCTCTGCGACATCAACATGCCGCGCCTCGACGGGATGGAACTTTTGCGCCGCCTCCATCAACGTCCGAACCCGCCCGAAGTCATCATGCTGACAGGGATGGCGAGCGTCGAGACGGCCATCGAAGCCATGAAACTCGGCGCGTATGATTATCTCTCGAAGCCCTATCGCATCACGGAACTCGACGCGCTGGTTAAGCAGGCGACCGAAAAGCGACGCCTGAGAGTGGACAATCAACGCCTGCGCGCGCAGCTTGCGCGCCAATCCGACACGCCGGAAATCGTCTACGTTTCGGAAGCGATGCGCGAAGTGCTGCGACTGGTCGAGCGTGTCGCGCCCTCGGATGCGTCCGTGTTGATTACGGGAGAATCCGGCACGGGAAAGGAATTGATCGCCAACGCGATTCATCGTCTGTCGAAACGTGCCGAAGGCTCGTTCATTGATTTAAACTGCGCGGCCTTTCAGGAATCTCTCCTCGAATCGGAACTGTTCGGCTACGAGGCGGGCGCGTTCTCCGGCGCGAAGGGACGCAAGCTCGGCCTGTGGGAGTTAGCCGACAACGGCACGATCTTTCTCGACGAGGTGACGGAACTGCCCGCCCAGCTTCAATCGAAACTCCTGCGCGCCATTGAGACCAATTCTTTCTATCGCGTCGGCGCGGTGCGTAAGGTTCAGGTCAACGTGCGGATTGTGGCGGCGACGAACCGCGATGTTAATGAAGTCGTCGGCGACGGGCGTTTCCGCGCCGACCTGCTCTACCGCATCAACGGTTTTCAAATCGCTCTGCCCGCCCTGCGCGAGCGTCCCGAAGACATCGAACCGCTCGCGCGCCACCTGTTGAAGTTGCTCAGCGCGGGCGCGACGCCGCCTGAACTGACGCCGGAAACTCTGGCCGCCTTGCAGTCCTACGCGTGGCCGGGCAACGTGCGCCAACTGCGTAACTGTCTTGAGCGCGCGCTGCTGCTCTCGAACGAAGGGCGCATCACGACCGCCGAACTCCCGCCCGAAGTCGGCAACCCCCCGCCCATCTACGCGCCGGTCTATACACAGATGTCCGCGCCGCCGAACACGGGCAGCGCCCCCAACTCAAACCCCGCGATGGCCTCCGTTCCGCCTCCGTTGCGCGAAGTCGAGCGCCAGCAAATCCTCGCCGCGCTCGAACAGACTGGCTGGCATCGCGGCAAGACGGCAGAGATGCTCGGCATCTCGCCCTCGACGCTCTACAGACGCCTTCGTGATTACAACCTCACACGCCGTCCATAGGCGATAGCAAAGCCCCGGAGGGGCGACAGTTTTATAATCCACGGCCTGAAGC
>CAXTRQ010000019.1:0-29635 GCA_964246705.1 uncultured Pyrinomonadaceae bacterium | reverse complement strand
TTATATAACACCCCCCACTGCCGCGGTTTTAATAAACCCCTGTCGCCCCTCCGGGGTTAATACTCTATTCTGCTTTATCTCCCGCCGCCTGTTGCCGTGCGTTGTTTGTTGGGCGGATTGCTGAGCTTGCGGCGTGCCGCTTCCGCCTCGTTGCGACGGCCTGTGCGGTCGTAGAGTTCGGCGAGATGTTCGAGGATGGCAGGAGAGCCGGACTGGATGCGAAGCGCGGCTTCGTAGTGCTTGATGGCTTCCGCGTAGCGTCCCGCTTGTTCGAGTATCGGCGCGATTCGCAGCCGCGCATCATATTCGCCGCCAGCGCGCACGAAACTCTTGAATGCGTCGTCGTACTTGCCGAGACGCGCCTGCACGATTCCGAGATTACCGAGCACGACGGGCGCGCCCGGCGCTTGTCGCGCCGCGTGTGTCAAAAGTCTGAGCGCGGCGACGAATTGATTGTCCAGATAGAGCGAGTATCCGAGATTGTTCAATACCTGCGGGTCGCCGGGCGCAACCGCCAGCGCACGCTCGTAGCATTCGACCGCTTGCTTGTGCCATCCGCGCTTGTCATAAGCGAGGCCGAGCAGGTTGTTGGCTTCGATGAGGTCGGGGCCGATGGCGGTAGCGATGGAAAGCTCCGCCATCGCTTCGTTCAGGTAGCCATGCTGGAGCAACGCGCGTCCCTGCGAGAGATGATCCTTCGGGATGCCTTCAATGACCGGAATCCACATACCGGGCGCGACCGGCTGAACTTGTCCTTCGTCTGGACGAATGATGTTTGCGCTCTGCTGCGCTGTCGGCTGAACCGACGCGGGCTGGTCAGCCTGTTCGACTATGCTCACGCCCGCACCCCGCGCGCCCTTTTGCTCTTTGACCTTCGCCTCAATGCCGGTTCGTTTCTTTCTGCCGCCGAATAATCTGGCGAGCGCGCGAAAAGGCGCGGTCAACGCGCGCCCGAAACTGCTGCCGTCGCGCTTGGGCCTCTGCGCCTCGTCGTTTGCCGGAGCATTCGTCGCGCTGGTACTCGATACGGCGGCGCTCTGCCCGAAGCCTGCAAGCCCGAGAGGCATAGTGGCCGTGACCATCAAAATGAGGGCGACGGTGAAGGCGATAAGTTTGGGGCGATGGCGCACGACTTTAAACTCCTGTGATGAAGCGAACTGCGCGTGGTTTTGAAGAGAAAGGTTTTTAACTACGCGCGCTCTCTCTCGATAGAGCAGGTGAAGTATAGAGTACGGGGTGAGAGATGTAAAAATAACAGCCGGAGCTTGTCCGGCCTCCTGATAAAAGCAGAAGAGACGTGGAGTGGCAGGAGCAGCCATCCACGTCTCTTCTGTGACCGAATCTTTCCGAAGCGGAAAATCCCTGACTATCTTGCTCGCCAGTTATGCTTTCTGCTGTTGTTGGCGACGGCGACGATAGTAAAGACCGGCGAGTCCTGTACCGAGCAGCGCCATAGACATCGGCTCAGGGACGGGCGCGTTACGCGTCGTAATCTCGAAGGAGATGCCGTCATTGAAGAAGTGGCAATCAGGGTCTAAGCCGATTGCGAAGTTGCCGCCGTTGGCGATGTAGCTCGTCAGAATTTGCAAGAGGTTCCGGTTGATGTTGTTAGCCGGGTCTGCGAAGTCGAAGACGAAGTCCACGGGCGTCATCGTGAAATCGCGCGAGGTCAGAAAGGCGTCGAGCGTGCCGTTGGCGACGAGCCAGTCGCTGCGGTTGTGATAGCGCGGGTCAACGAAGTCATCCCGGATGTCGGTGACGGGCGTGCTGTTGGTCGGGTCGTCTGTGAACGAGCGGACGCCGGAATTCTTCGCCGTGTCGAGCAGGTGCATGAAGAGGCGGTTGGGATTGGTGTCCCAATTGCTGATGTTCTTAATCTTCAACTTTGCGCCCGTGATGACTTTGCCCTGCAAGTTAATATTGTCAACACGCCATGTGTAAACCTGATGGTGGTCGAGATCATTAAGGTCGGCAGGCGTCGGCGTATATGTTGTCAGTGTGTCGGCGGACACGACAGACGGCAGACTGAACACGATGAGAGCGGCAAGAGACAAAAATACCTTTTTCACGGACGTTTCCTCCGGTGTAATTTCCTGTTTGGAATTTTGGTGGAAGAGGGTTTTAGAAAGGCGGGGGTTTTAAACTTCCTGTCCCTCTTCTCCGTTTGCATCATAAAGAAATACCTATTAACGGGGGCTTTCCAAAAAGCTCGCACCGGCGATAAGAGATTCGGAGAGCCGCGTGAGTGCGAAATAAACGGTTTTTGCCGTCAACTTGAAGGCAAAGTGACGAAAAGCCACGAGCCTTGCACACGGTCATGAGGCGTAAGGCCGCTTATTTCGCACTCATGCGGACGAAAAAATTAGGCGCGTATCAGTCCGCGCTTTTGGCGAACAACTGCCGGTAGGATTCGGGAATGATCACGGCGCGACGCTCTTCGAGGTTCATCGCCACCTGCACGAGCGAAGCGCGCACGCACACGGTCGCATCCGACGCGCGCCGGATGATGTACTCGAAAGTCGCAGAGCTTTTCCCCGTGCGCGAGATGGACACTTCAACCTCCGCCACGTCGCCGTAAACGAGCGGCGCAAAAAACTCCGCCTGCACGTTGACGGTCGGAAAGCCGATCCGTTCATCCTCCAACAGCCTGTCATAGTTGATCCCGCAACGAGCCGCGAAGAACTCTTCCATCGCAATATGGCAGTAATGAAAAAGGACAGGATAATAGACCAGCCCAGCCGGGTCTGCGTCGCCGAATCGCACAGGGATGAGTGTCTTGAAAGGCATAAGCGAATAAAAGCAGCGAAGAGTGACGAGTTAAACCAGCTTCGCTCTCATCACTCTTCACTGCTTTAATTTTTTCCTGTCAATCTTGCCACGGTCGTTCTTGGGAAGTGAGTGGACGAATTCAATCCAGCGTGGATATTTGTAGAGCGCGATTTTCGATTTAACGAAGTCTTTGATGTATTGCTCCAGAATAAGGCTCGCCGCATGTTCTTCGCGCAAGACGATGTAGGCTTTCGGCTTGATTAGCCCGTCGCCGTCCTGTTGCCCGACGACGGCGCATTCGAGCACGGCGTCGTGTTGCAGCAGACAATTCTCAATTTCCGCCGGAGCGACGAAGACGCCGGAGACTTTCAGCATGTCGTCTGTGCGACCGTGATACCAGTAATAACCATCCTCGTCCGTGTGGAACTGGTCGCCGGTCGTGCACCAATCGCCCGCAAAAGTCTCTTTCGATTTCTCGTGCGATTGCCAGTAACACAAGGCGGCGGAATCGCCCTTGATGCGTAGCGTTCCCATCTCGCCGGTCTTTACTTCGTCGCCGTCGGCATTAACGATGCGCGCCTCATAACCTTCAACGATGCGCCCCAGACTCCCCGGCTTCACGTCTCCGGGTCGGTTCGTGATGTAGATATGAAACATCTCAGCCGAGCCGATGCCGTCCAGAATCTCGACGCCGAACGCCTCCATCCAACGCGTGTAAAGCTCGATTGGCAGAGCCTCGCCCGCCGAAAGACACATGCGCAGCGACGATAAATCTCTGCCTCGCGCGCCCGTCATATTGAGCATGCTGTTAATCATCGTCGGCACGCTCGTCAAAATCGTCGGGCGAAATCGTTCGATAACTTCAAACAGCTTCTCCGGCGTCGAACGCTCGGAAAACAGCGCCGTCGCGCCTCCCACAGCGAAGGGAAAGAGCAGGTTCGTGCCCGTCGCGTAGCCGAAGAAAAGCTTCGGCACGGAGACGGTCAAATCGTTTTCATTCACGCCGAGCACGCGCTTGGCGTAGCATTCTGTGTTGTACGGCAAATCGTGATGCAGATGCACCGCGCCCTTCGGATGGCCTGTCGAACCCGATGTGAAAAGCCAGACCGCGATGTCGTCGCAATGCGTGTCGGCAGGCGTCAACTCGTCAGGCATCGCGTCTAAAGTTTCCGCAAACGAGAGAAATTCACCGCGCTCTCTACCGACGACGAAGGTGTTCTTCAAGTAGCGCGCGGTGCGTGCCGCGATGGCGAAATTCTCAAGCAGCGATTCGTGAACGACCGCGACGCGTGCGCGCGTGTATTCGAGATAATATTCGTAATCCTTCGCGGGCAAGAGCGGATTGACCATCGTGATAACCGCACCCGCGCGGCTCGCACCGAACCAAGTCCAGACGAACTCCGGGCCATCCGGCAGCACAATCAACACGCGATCTTCAATCCCCGCCCCGGCCTCGCGCAGAGCGTTGCCCGCACGATTCGCCATCCGCACCGCCTGCGCATAAGTGTAACTCTCGTCCTCGAAATAGAGGCACGTCTTACCTTCGCGTCCTTCCTCGACGTTGTGATAGAGGAAGTACTCAGCCATGTTGAAGCGTTCGGGAAATTCAATGCTCATCATCGAAAGCAATCCTGATATTAGATTTAGTTGTCAGGAACAAGATGGTAGGCGTTGCCGCCGACTGAAGTTATTGATGTCCGGCAAAGGGGCAGCCCGCGTCGCCGTGCTTGGTGTCGAGATAGGTGCGCGCTTCCCAGAGTTCGGGGAAGAATTTTTTGTCGAGCGTCGTTCTCAGATAGCCGACGCCCTCGGAGCCGCCCGTGCCGCGTTTCGTACCGACCATGCGCTCGACCATCTTGATGTGATGAAAGCGCCAGAGTGAAAAATACTCGTCGTGCGCGATGAGGTTTTCGGCGAGTTGATATTCTTCGTAGCGCGACTCGAAATGCGTGATGATTTCGAGCACGGCGCGCGTCCGCCTGCCGTAGCGTTTGCGCTGTTCCTCTTCCGGCGCGGAGGGGTCGTCGGCGGGCGCGTCCAGACCTCGACGGCGCAAATACGCGTAAAAAGCATCGCCAAGAGTCGGCGCTTCAAAGCGCGCTTGAAGGCGACCGGCGGCGAACTCTTCCTCCTCGAAGGCGCGCAGCACCCCGCGCTCTTTCAAGCCGGACGTGAACTCGATTTCGCGGAACTGCATTGATTGAAAACCGCTCGCCGGGTTCAGTTCGTCGCGGAAGCCGAGAAAGCTGATCGGCGTCATCGTCTCCAGAATGTGTATCTGGTTGACGAGCAGTTTTTCGATTTCGACCACACGCGCGAGAGCGCGCGTGGCCGTCGCCACACGGTCTTGTCCGAGAGCCGCAAGACAAGCGTCAAGCTCGTGGAGAATCTGCTTGAACCACAATTCGTAGGCTTGATGAATAGTGATGAAGAGCAGTTCGTCGTGATGCGCCGGGTCGGACAGGCAGTCTTGCAGCCCGATTAAATCCGCCACGCGCAGATACTTGTTATATGAAAGCGGCGCACCGCTGCCGTAGTCTTTAGTCATAAAAGCCGTAACAAGTGACGAGCAAAACCGGGAACAGTTTTCAGCTATAGTTTTCGGTTTTCAGTAATAAGTGATGAGCGCGCGGCTGTTTTTAAACTTGTCACTCGTCACTGTTCTTAAAACGCTGCGCTGGCCGATTCGTGTGCGGCGTAGGCGCGCGTGTCAATGATGGCGCGTATTTCTCGAATGACGATGTCGAGTTCTTCATCCTTCGTATAAAAGTGGGGCGAGATGCGGATGCCCGCGCCGGGGCGATAGTCGACGATAATCTCGCGGTTAATCAATTCTTTGGTGACGGCGGCGGCGTGTTCGACAGCGACGGTGATTGTACCGCCGCGTTGATTGAAATCGCGCGGGCTGGTGACGCGAAAATTGTTCTCTGCGGCCAACTCGATGAGCCTCTGTGTCTGCCGTGTGCTCTTGGCGCGGATACTCTCGACGCCGATTTCGTTGATGATCTTATAGCCGGACTCCGCCGCGTAGAGCGCCGGAATCGAGGGTGAGCCGTGCTGAAAGCGCGCGATGCCGGGAGCGTAGCGAATCGGCGCATCCTCGAAAGCGAAGGGCGAATCGTGTGCCACCCAACCCGTCACCTTCGGCTCAAGAATCTCTTGCAGGCGAGGCGCGACGTAGAGATAGCCCGCGCCGGGGCCGCCGCATAACCATTTGACCGAACCGCCCGTGCAAAAATCAACGTCCAACTCTTTGACGTTCAGAGGAACTGTGCCCGCCGATTGATAGGTGTCGAGGACGACCAGCGCGCCCATCTCGTGCGCGCGTTCGGTGATGCGCCGCGCATCTTGCAGGAAGGCGCTCTTGAACAGGACGTGCGAGAGGGGGACGAGCAGCGTCTCTTCGTCAATCGCGTCGAGCAGTCGTTCAATCGAGACGGTGATGCTGTCTTCGGATTTAATCTTTTCGATACGAAAGCGGCGGTCGCGCGCGTGCGCTTCATAGACGTACATGACGGATGGAAACTCAAGCTCGGAATAGACGATCTTGTTCCGGCGCATCTCCGGCGTCGTATCGAAGCAGGAGAGGATTAGCGACTGGCAGACGGAGACGTTCTGGTGCATGACGACCGTGCCGCTCTCCGCGCCGATGATGCGCCCGACCTCGTCGCCGACCCTCAGAGGCATCTCCCACCAGCCTTCCGCCCAAGCGCGCACGCCGCGCGTCGCCCACGTCTCCGCGTAATCGTGCATGCGCTCGAAAGTTCTGTGCGGCATCGCGCCCAGACTGTGCGAGATGAGATAGACCGCCTTTTCGAGAATCGGAAATTCGCTACGCCATTTGAGAAGCTCGTCGGTCAAAAAAAGTCCCTCCTGATAAGAAAGACAATATGCAATTTCAGAGCGGTTTTCAAATTTCTTCGCGTCTCGGCATCTCCACCATGAGAATAAGTTTCACGCTGGAGACGCAAAAGCGCAAAGAAGAAGGACGCTAACGAAGACGGCTTTTTAACTTTTAGTATTGATGAGTTTTTGATGGGGCGTTGAGGGTTAATTGCTAGTGGCCGGTCTGCCATGCTCTGACGGCATCCAAGGGATAGAGCAGCATCAGGATGTTGAGAAGCAGGCTGTCTCTGATCCAAATAATTAAGACCAACTCGGTTATCAGGAAGACTAAGACTGTGCGACGCAGTCCGAGCCGCGTGGCTAATACAAAACCGAGAGCGCAGGCCGAGATGTCGCCGAGCGAATTAATAATGGTGTCGCCGTTGTAGCCGAGCGCGGCGGTCGCTTCGCGGTAACGCCGGATGATGAACTCTGAGTTCTCTATCACTTCCCACAAAGCTTCGGCAGAGACCGCGAGCCAAAACCGCCAACTCCAAGACAGGCGCGGCAAGAGCAACGCCAGCATTCCACAGAACAGGAACCCATGCAGCATGTGCGTAAAGCTATACGGGTCGAACAACTGTTGCGAGGTTTCCGAAGCCCACGCGTCGCCGAACCATAAAAGAAACCGTCCGCAGGAACACAGCCACAACCGCCCCTGCCTCTGGAGTTGAAATGCAGCGGCGGCCACGACTACCAATGCGGCAAGCCACGGCCACGCCTTAGACATTCTGACTTGAGCCATTCTTCTCTTTTACGCCTTTCGCCTGCGCTCCTCACGCCGCCGCAAAAACTGTTACACTCTGTGCCACGAGGTCAAAGATCACAGAGCTTGCATGTGGCGTTTCAAAAATCCCATCCGGCACGAAATCCCGGCCGCGCGTTGGCCGACACGCGGAGAGGCGGCGCTCTCTCTGCTTTTTCAACCCGTGCGTCTCGGCTCGACTGAGTTGCGAAGCCGGACGTGGGTTCCCGCGATGGTTCCTTGGCGCGCGACCGGGGACGGTTTTGTGACGCGGCAGAATCTCGAATGGTACGCGCGTTTCGCAGAGGGGCGACCGGGCGCGATTGTCGTCGAAGCGACGGGCGTGCGCGATATTCCGAGCGGCCCGTTGCTTCGCATCGGTCACGACCGTTTTCTGCCCGGACTCGAAAGTTTGGTCGAAGTTGTGCGTCGCGCATCGGCGGGCGAAACGCGTCTGTTCATTCAACTGATAGATTTTCTCTCCGTCAAACGCCGCCCCGAAAAGTCGAAATTCTTCGCGCGCTTCCTCTCCGTCTCCGAACGACACGCGCGCGCTCTCGCCGCCGAGACCGGAGACGAAAGCTGGCTCGAACGCGATGAAAGCGAACTGCGCGTCTATCTGTCGAACGCGCCGGACGCTCTGCTCGATGCGGTGTTGGATGAACGCGAACTCGAAGCCCTGCGTTTCGGCTATCGTGAACGCGTCACAGACACGAAACTCGAACATGTCCGCGTGCTGCCGGAAGTGCTCCCCGAAATCTTCGCCGCCGCCGCCGCGCGCGCGCGCGAAGCCGGATTCGACGGCGTTGAGCTTCACTACGCGCACGCCTACACGATGGCCTCTTTCCTGAGCGCGCGTAACAGCCGCACGGACGGCTACGGCGGAGCGAGAGAGAATCGCATCCGCCTGCCCTTGGAAGTTTACAGTGCGGTGCGCCGCAGGGTCGGCACGGATTACACCGTCGGCGTTCGCTTTCTCGGCGATGAGGTCGTCGAAGCGGGCAATCGCATCGAAGACGCAATCTATTTCGGAGTCGCATTCGCGCGCGCGGGCTTCGATTATCTTTCTATCTCGAAGGGCGGCAAGTTTGAAGACGCCGCGCAGCCGAAAGTCGGTCACGCCGTCTATCCTTACACGGGACAGAGCGGCTACGAATGTATGCCAACTGTGATGTCGGACGAGCGCGGCCCATTCTCGCGCAGCATCCCTCTCGTCGCCGCCATCAAGCGCGCGGTCAACGACGCGGGCTTTCAAACGCCCATCGTCGGCGCGGGCGGCATCACGACGTTTGAGCAGGCGGAAGCGATTCTCCAACGCGGCGAGGCCGACATCATCGGCGCAGCGCGACAGACGCTCGCCGACCCCGACTGGTTTCTCAAAATCAAACTAGGACATGGCGCAGAAATCAGGCGTTGCACCTACACGAACTACTGCGAAGGCTTAGACCAAGCGCACAAACAGGTGACCTGTAAACTCTGGGATCGCCTCGCGCTCGACGAGCCTGAAATCTCCATGAGCGACGATGGACGCCGCCGCCTCATACCGCCAAAAGCAAGGCGGAAGGATGAAGGCTGAAAGCGCGGCTCGCAGGCATTAGCGTTCAACGAAAGCGGCTCGGTTCAAAACAGCGTTCTTTTCATACTTCATCCTTCCGCCTTGCTTTTCGCCGCTTCGTAAGTTTTGATGAATTCCGGGTCGCGGCGCTTGAGGTTTTCGTAGTCAATTTTCTTGCTGCGCGTCATCAGCCGGAAGGCGAACTCCAAAGGCTCAAGAGGCATGTAATCTTTCGCGTGCTCGAACCAGACGAGGCTCTCGTAGGCGGCCTGCTGGTAGGATTCGATGACGGGCTTGCGGACGCGTTCAAATTCCGCGAGCGCAGTTGGCACGTCGCGCCCTCCGGCGAAAGATTGAAAAAGAGCGATGGCATCTTCGAGCGCGAGCTTCGTGCCCGAACCGATAGAGAAGTGCGCCGTATGCAGCGCGTCGCCGAGCAGCACGATGTTGCGATGAAACCAGTGCCGGTTTTTGACGAGCAGGAAATTTATCCACTTCGAGTTGTTTGAAAGAAGCGCGTGCCCGCCGAGGTCTCTCTCGAACACGCCGGACAGCACCGCGCGCGTCTGCGCATCGCTCATTCCCTCGAACCCTGCGCGCTTCCAAGTCTCTTCGTCGCACTCGACGATGAAGGTGCTGGTCGCTCTGTCGAACTTGTAGGAGTGTGCGGCGAAGACTCCCGCGCCCGCCGCGCGAAACGTCAACGTCAGGCCGTGAAAAAGCTGCCGCGTGCCGTACCAGATATACCTGTTGTGCCGCACGCTCAACTGAGGCTCGAAAGCTCCGGCGAAACGCTGCCGCACTTCGCTGTTGACGCCGTCCGCGCCCACTATCAAGTCGGAATCAGCGAACTCGTCCAAGCCGCTGACAACGGTGCGAAAGCGCAGTCGGACGCCCAGTTCGGCGGCGCGTTCCTGCAAGATATTGAGCAGCTTAATCCGCGCGATGCCGGAAAACTTATTGCCGCGAATCGTCACTTTGCGGTCGCGGTGCACCACGTCCACGTTATCCCACGTCTCGAAGCTCTCCGTGATGCGACGATAAGACTCCTCGTCCGTCATCTGAAGATAAGAGAGCGTCTTATCCGAAAAGACCACACCCCATCCGAACGTATCGTCGGGCGCGTTGCGTTCAAACACTGTGATGTCGTGCGCCGCGTCGTGCTTCTTCATCAGGAGCGCGAAATACAGACCCGACGGCCCGCCGCCGATAATCGTTATCTTCATAATCAGTTCAAAGTTTAATGTTCAAAGTTTAAAGTTCCAGATAGATATTTTGACTTTGGACTTTAAACTTTGAACATTGAATTATTCTTTGAGCAGTTGATTGGCGATGATGAGCTTTTGAATCTCCGACGTGCCTTCATAAATGCGTAGGGCGCGCGCGTCGCGCAGGAGACGCTCGACGACGCTGCCTTGACGCAGGCCGTTGCCGCCATGAATCTGCACGGCCTCGTCAATGATGCGCCACGCCGCTTCCGTCGCAAAGAGTTTAGCTTCGCTCGCCGCGCGCGTTAGTGTGCCGCCGGTCGAAGTGCTTGTGTCTTTCAGGTAGGCCGCGCGATAGACGAGCAGGCGCGCGGCGTCGAGTTCAGTCTGCATCACTGCCAGCTTCTCTTGAATCAACTGGTGCGAGGCGAGCGGGTGTCCGAACTGCCAGCGATTTTTTGCATAACTCAACGCTTCGTCGAGGGCGCGACGCGCCATGCCGCAGGCGGCTGCGCCGACGCTGGCGCGAAAAGTGTCGAGCGTCTGCATGGCGAGGCGGAAGCCGTCGCCTTCCGCGCCGATGAGGTTTTCGGTGGGCACGCGCAAGTTCTCAAACTCAATCTCGCCGACCGGATGCGGCGCAATCAACCGCGTCCGCTCGCGCACACGAAAGCCGTGCATGCGCGCTCCGACGACGAAGGCCGAAAGTTCCGCGCGGCCATCCACACGCGTTCCCGTGCGCGCGAAGACCGTGTAGAAATCTGCGATTCCCGCGTTCGAGATGAAACATTTGTGGCCGTCGAGAAGATAACTGCCACCCTCGCGCCGCGCGGTTGTCTTGATGGCGGCGACATCAGAACCGGCCTCCGGCTCGGTCAAAGCGAACGCGGCAATCGCTCTGCCGCTTCCAGCGCGCTCAAGCCAGAACTCGCGTAAGTGTTCCGGCGCGGCAATGCTGATCGCATAAGTCCCAAGCCCCTGCATAACGAACGCCAGATCAGCCAGCGCCGACGAATACGAGAGCGCCTCGCGTATCAGACAGAGCGAGCGTGTATCGAGCCGGGAGCGCAGAGCCTCTCCGCCGCCAGCAGCACTCTCAAACATCTCATGCCCGCCCACCACGGCATAACGCAGCAGACCGGCCTCGGCCAGCAACTTGAGCGTCTCGCGGAAATGCTCGTCCGCGTCTCCCTCTTCTTCGGCGGCTCTATAGCGCGTCTCGATCTCGCGCGCGACAAAGTTCGCCACGCTCGTCGCCAGACGGCGATGCTCGTCCGTAAAAAAAGGAAGCTCTTCGATGAAACGTTCTTGAAGCATAAAAGCAGTGCCGAGTAAAACCGGGAACAGTTTTCAGTAATCAGTGAAGGATGATGAGAGTCAAGCTGTCTTTAACTCGTCACTCGTCACTGCTTTTTAAAACTCCGGTTCGCGTTTTTCGATGAACGCTTTGTAAGCCTCTTGATAATCCGGGTGCTGCATGCAGATAGCCTGTGCTTGCGCTTCCCATTCAAGCGCGGTATCGAGACTCACGTCCATCTCGCGGTCGAGCATCTCTTTCGTCATTGCGAGCGCGAAAGCTGGGCCGCGCGCCAGTCTCTCGGCGAGTGTCCGCGTCTCCGCTTCAAGCTCCGCAGCCGCGACGACGCGATTGTAGAGGCCGATACGTTCGGCCTCTGCCGCTGTGATGAAGTCGCCCGTGTAGAGCAACTCCGTGGCCTTTGCCAGACCGACAAGACGCGGTAGCAGATGCGCCGCGCCCATGTCCGCGCCCGATAGCCCGACGCGCACGAAGAGAAAAGCGATGCGCGCATCCGTCGCCGCGATGCGTAAATCCGAAGCGAGCGCGATGCACGCGCCCGCGCCCGCCGTCGTGCCGTTCAAACTGGCGATGACAGGTTTTCTCAACGCGCGGATGTGACGCACGAGCAGGCAGGTCATCCGCGTGAACTCCAAAAGCCCGGCCATGTCGCGCCCCTGCAACTCTCCGATGATGTCGCGCACGTCGCCGCCCGTGCAGAAGGCACGCCCCCGTCCCGTCACGACGACCGCGCGCACCGCTTCTTCCCCGCGCAATGCGTCGAAGGTCTCCGTCAGTTCGCGGTAGACCTCGAAGGTCAGCGCATTCAAACGCTCCGGTCGGTTGAGCGTGATATATGCCACACCCTCGCGGACTTCGTAGAGAAAACTTTTCGGTTCAAACATAAAGACAGTGACGAGTGACGAATAAAGCCGGGAACGATTTACAGTTTCCAGTAATCAGTGAAGAATGATGAGAGCCAAGCGGTCTTTAACCCGTCACTCGTCAGTCGTCACTTGTAATGACGGCGATTGCTTCAATCTCGACTTTCGCGTCGTCTTCGAGAAGGCTTTTGACTTCCACCAGCGCCACCGCGGGGAAGTGGCGTTGCATGCGCGCGCGCCAGCATTCGCCGATCTCGCGGGTGCGTGCGCGATACTCACTTTTGTCTGTGACATAAATAGTCAGGCGCGCGATTTGTGCGGGGCTGCCCCCGGCCTCTTCAACAACCGCGAGGACGTTCCAGAGGGCGCGGTCGAACTGTTCAACGAAGTCCGCGCCGACAATCTTCTGCTGTTCGTTCCAACCGATTTGCCCGGCGATAAAGAGCAGCCTCGCGCCCGCAGGGGCAAGCACGCCGTTCGAGTAACCGCGCGGGCGTCCGAGCGATGCGGGGTTGATAAGAGTGAGAGACATAATGAATTTTAGATTTGCGATTTTAGATTTTTGATTAGAAACCAGAAAGACTTGTGCCTTCAAATCGCAAAGCGAAAATCTAAAATCGCAACTTAATAGAGCACCGTCCCGCCGTCAACATTGATGGCCTGCCCGTTGATGCCGCGCGCGTCGTCGGTGGCGAGAAGAAGGGCGAGCGCGGCGACCTCTTCGGGCGTGACGAGACGGTTCTGCGGACTCATGCGTTTGATTGCGTCGAGGGATTCCGCGACGCTCCGGCCTGTCTTGGCGGTTATTTGTTCGATGGCTCGCGTGGTCATGTCCGTCTCGACGTAGCCGGGACAGATAGCGTTGACCGTCACGCCCTTCGTCGCCACTTCGAGCGCGACCGAACGGGTCAGTCCGAGCACGCCATGTTTTGAAGCCGAATAAGCCGCGATGTAAGGTGCGCCCGTTTTGCCCGCGATGGAAGCGATGTTGATGATCCGACCCCACCCGCGCTCGATCATCGAGGGGAGAGCCGCACGCATGAAATAGAAAGTGCCCGACAGGTTGATGCCCAGATGGCGCTGCCACAATTCATCATCAGTCCTGACGAGCGGCATGCTCTCGGCAATCCCTGCGTTGTTAACGAGGATGTCCACCCCGCATCCGAAAAACACGGCGGCTTCGGCGAAGAGGCGCGGCGCGCTCGCGGCGTCCGACACGTCGCAGACGGCGTGCATGGCTTGCGTCCCGCACTCCTCGCCAATCTCGCGCGCCACGCGCTCGACCTCCTCCGCCGTGCGCGAAACGACGGCGATGCGCGCGCCTTCACGCGCAAACGCAAAAGCGACGGCGCGTCCGATGCCGCGTCCGCCGCCTGTGATAAGGACAGTTTTATCTTTGAGTCTCATGAGACAGACGAGAGTTTGAAAGTAATCTTCTTTTGCGTCCCTCTTTCGGCGCTAAGAAGAAGTGAAGTTGAGTAATTGAAGTTTCGGGATTTCAAATCTTCAATCTCTGATGAGGCTCGCGCGGTGAGGCTCGCGCCGCTCTAAAAATGCGCGGACGCGTTCGCGCGCTTCGCGTGATTGGAAGCATTGTATCTGCGCTTCGGTTTCGTATTGAATCATCCGCTCAAGGCTGTTGGACTCGCTCATATAGACGGCATGCTTGGCGGCGGCAATCGAAGCGTGCGGCGCATCGCGCAGGCGCACCGCCAGCTTGCGCGTCTCAGTCTCCAGTTCAGCATCGGGCACGACGCGGTTGACAAGGCCGAAATGGAACGCGCGCTGGGCGTCGAAGGCGTCGCCGAGAAAAAACATCTCGCAGGCGATGTTGGTCGGCACGACGCGCGGCAGAAAGTATGTGCCGCCCCAGTCCGGGTGTAGTCCGACTTTGACGAAAGACTGGCTGAAGGTCGCGGACTCCGAAGCGATGCGAATGTCGCAGGCGAGCGCGAGATTGAAGCCCGCGCCGTAGGCCGCGCCGTTGACCGAAGCGATAACGGGCTTCGTCATCTGGCGAATCGTCGTCAGCACTCGGCGTCCCGCGCCGAGCAGTCGCGCGAATTCGTCCACGTCGTCGCGCTCCATCAACTCGGACATGTATTTGACATCGGCTCCGGCGCAGAAGCCGCGCCCCGCGCCGCGAATAATGACGACGCGCGCCGCATGATCGCTCGCCGCGCGCTCCAGCGCCTCCGCCAGATCGCGCCGCATGTGTCCCGCGAAAGCATTGAGCTTTTCAGGCCGGTCGAGCATCACCGTCACGATGCCGTCCTCGAACGTCACTTTGATGTTGTCGTACATAAGCGTTTTTCAGTTTTGGTTTTAGGTCTGACTTTGAGCGCGCAAAGCATTTTACGGACTTCGATGATGCACTCAACTTAAAAACTAAAAACTCATTTCCCTTTGAATTGCGGCTTGCGTTTGTTGACGTAAGCATCCAGACCTTCTCTGGCGTCTTCGGATTGAAAGAGTTGCTGTTGCAGTTCGCGCTCTAAGGCGAGGGCAGACTCGAAGGGAATCTCCGCGCCGGTCTGCACTGCGCGCTTGATGCGCCCGACGGCGCGTGCGGCCTTGTGCGGTAGGGTGAACTGGCGCGCGTAATTCAAGACCTGCCCGGAGAAATCTGCGCCCGTTGCAGCATCGTAGATGTGATTGACGAGACCGAGTTCCGAGCCACGCTGGAAAGAAAATAGCTCGCCGGTCGTCATCAACTCAATCGCGCGGGATTTGCCGACCAAGCGCACAAGGCGCTGCGTGCCACCCGTGCCGGGAAGCACGCCGAGAGAGACTTCCGGCAGACCCATCTTGCCCGCGTTGCGCCGCGCGATGCGAATGTCGGCGGCCAGAGCCACCTCCAGCCCGCCTCCTACACAGTGACCGTTAATCGCCGCGATGACGAGCTTCGGCGTTTGTTCCAGACGCAAGAGCGTCTCGTTGGCGTGGAGGCAGAAGTAGTATTTGTATTCGGGTGTCACGCTGGAGAGCATCTGAATGTTTGCGCCCGCGCAGAAGAACTTTTCGCCCTGCCCTGTGATGACGATAACGTGCACGCCCTCGTCCATCCGCGCCGCGAGGATGACGCGGTCAAGCTCCTGCATCATCTCGTAGCTGTACGTGTTGGCCGGAGGATCGTTAAGCGTCACCACCGCGATGCCGTCCGTCGCCTCGTACCGGACGAGCTTTGCGCTCGCCGCTGCCGTCTCTTGAGCCTTTGCTTCCGCTTCTACCATATTTATTCGCCCTTCTTGAATTTTACGAATGCGGTGCGCGCCAGACGCTAAGGCGTTCGGCTTTGGTTGTGTTCGACTGGAACTGAAGTGTATCGCTGTTCGTTCCGGCGCGGAAGCCGGAAAGAAAGAGGCGCGCGATGTTCTCCACCAGATCGTTGACGGAGAGCTTGCCGCGCGGGTCGTACCAGTTGTAAATCCAGTTCATCATGCCGAAGAGCGCATAGGTGGCGACGGTCAGGTCAATCCTCGACGCGCCGCTCTCAGGCGACTGCTCATGTTGCAGTTCCGAAAGAATGCGGCGGACGAGGCGCGTGTATTGCTGCTTCTTGCCAGAGACGTGCTTGTGCATCTCTCCGGCGAGCGAGTCGGCTTCGTGCGAGAGCACCTTCATCTCTGCCATGTTGGCGGCGAAGAAAGAGAGATGATTTTCGATGACGAGGCGCAGCTTGGCGACGGGCTCGCTCGTCTCCCGCAATCTTTCAAGCAGCCTTTCGTGGACACGCCCGAAGCAGTTGTCTTGTATAAGAAAGAGCAGTTCCTCTTTCGATTTACAATAATAGTAAAGCCCCGCGAGACTCACGCCCGTCTCGCGCGCGATGTCGCGCATCGTGGTCGAGTGATAACCCTTCCCGGCGAAGATGCGCGACGAAGTTCGCAGGATGAACTCCAACTTCTGGTCGTAGCGCGTGAAATCTTCTGAAAGGTTGGTTGCCATAAAACTCGACGGGTAAAAGGCGCAAGGAATAAAGGGTAAAAGGCAAAGACAGGCAGGGTTTTATCCCTTGCGCCTTTTACCCTCTGACCCCTTCTTTCTTATAGACGCACGTACTCGAACTCGAACGGCTTGCCTTTAATCCCGGTGGCGGGGGGCGCAATCCAGTTGGCAATCTTGCCGGGTTCGGTGACCGGGTGCATGAGACTACGCACGTACTCACGATCTTCCAGCGAGGGTAGCCACTGCGCCCGCTGCCGTTCAAATTCTTCCCCGGTAATCATGTTGCCGCGCACATCGAAGAAGTGTCCGGCAAACTCCCCAACGTGACGGTGAAAGCGCGTGCTCGGCAGATAAAGTTGGGCGTCCACGCCTTCGTCGGCGATGAACTTGTTCCAGCGCGTCATGGCGCGCTCGCAATCGCGGACATACTCGCCGCGCAGAACTTCGTTGAGCGCATTGCGAAGCGGAACTTCGCGCTCAACGAGTCGTCCGTCTTCGACGACCGTCAGGGTGAAATTGTCGTGGGCGGCGAGGTGGTCTTGGTACTGCTCCTGCTCTTTGTAGCGCCCTTTGAGTCCGGCGGCGAAGAAATCCGAGGAGTTGGAACTAATCTCGCCGCCGAAGAGGTCGAGCGAGTAAGAGAACCAGAAATTGATGTAGCGTTGAAGGATGTCGAGCGGAATCGCACCGAGTTCGCGCACGTCGCCGCTCTCTCCGGCCTGCTTCATCAACTGCGCCGTGCGCTTGACCACTCGCCCGACTCCCGTCTCGCCCACGAAGAGATGATGCGCTTCTTCCGTGAGCATGAACTGGCAAGTGCGCGCCAGCGGCTCGAAGCCCGACTCAGCCAGCGCGGCAAGCTGGTACTTACCGTCGCGGTCTGTAAACATCGTGAAGCAGAAAAAGTTAAGCCAGTCGTCACAAGGTTGGTTGAAGGCTTCGAGGATGCGCGGCTTGTCCGGGTTGCCGCTGCGACGCTCCAACAGCGCATCGGCTTCGTCGCGCCCGTCGCGCCCGAAATAACCGTGCAGCAGGTAGACCATCGCCCACAGATGGCGGCCTTCTTCGACGTTCACCTGAAAGAGATTGCGCATGTCGTAGAGCGAAGGGCAGGTCTTGCCGAGTTGGCGCTGCTGCTCGACCGAAGCGGGTTCGGTGTCGCCCTGCGTGACGATGATGCGGCGCAAGGCGTTGCGAAACTCGCCGGGCACTTCCTGATAAGCAGGCATCCCGTAGTTATCGCCAAACCCAACTTTCGCATCCTGCGCGGCAGGCTTCAGAAAGATGCCCCAACGATAATCCGGCATCTTCACATAATCGAAATTCGCCCATCCGTCCGCGTCCACGCCGATGGCGGTTCGCAGATAAACTTCCTTGTCCTGAAAACCGTCAGGCCCCATCTCGCGCCACCAGTCGAGATAATTGGGCAGCCACTTTTCGAGCGCGCGTTGCAGCCGCTTGTCGCCCGAAAGATTCACATTGTTAGGAATGCGTTCGTATAAATTCATCATGTCCTCTCAAGCAGTTTTCAGTAAGTGCATAACGTGTCTTGAAGCCGAAAACTGTTTACGTTCTCTTGTAGTCGAAGTGTGCCTGCGTCGGCTTTCCGTAATTGGTCAATGCGCCGTGCTCGCCGACGGCGTTGGGGCGTTGAAAAATCCAGTTCTGCCATGCCGTCAGGCGACCGTAGATTTTGGTGTCGAGCGTTTCCGGCCCGGCGAAACGAAGAGACGCTTCCATTCCCGTCAGCGCGTCGGGCGAGAGAGACGTGCGCTCTTCGATGGCGACGCGAATCTCGTCTTCCCAGTCGAGGTCGTCGGGCGCGAACGTCACCAGCCCCGCCGCCTCTGCCCGTTCGGTGTCAAATCTTCCTTCATGCTCGAACACTTCGACAGCCTGTTCGGGGCGTGCGAGAAAACGCGACTGCATGCGCGTCAGCCCGTTGCTCATCGGAAACGCGCCTTTGTTCAACTCGCTGGCAGCCATCTCGATGGTCGTCTCCGGGTCGTTGAGCATGTATGTGCGGTCAGCCGAAAGAACCAGTTCAAGAAGATTTCCCGCGAAGCAACTGCCCGGCTCGACCAGCGCGAAGAAACTCTTGGCCGTTAAATCCAGCCGCCTGAGCACGCGTGCCATGTGCAGGATGATTTCGCGGACGAGCCAGTGCTCTCTGTGCGCGGAGAGTGTTTCGTCAACGGCGAGCACGTTTTCGATGTCACCCTCCGTGCGCAGGCAGACGAGGCCGATTTCGAGTTCGTTGACGCGCAGGTAGAGCAGCGCATCGTCCAACTCGCGGTAAGCTTGAAGAGGCCAGTAGTGGTCGCCCGCCGCTTCGATTCCTTCAATCGCCGTCGGCATGTCCGCTTCGGGTGCGCGCACGGTCAGGTCTGCGTAACGCTTATCTCGATGAAGTTTCAGGCTAACGTACCTATACTCGCGTCCATCAGCGCTCACTTCAACCTCAAGTGGATTCAGCTTGACGCCTTTCGCGTCGTTCTTCTTTTCATTCTTCTCGACGATGCTCTGCGCGCGCGCGACGATTGACTCCTGAAATTTGCTGGTCGGGAAGAAATCGTCAATCAAGCCCCATTCCTTCGCACGCTTGCCTTTGAGTCCCTCGGCCAGCGTCGAGAAAACATCTGCACGGTCGCGACGCACCTTGCGCTTATCAACCAGACGCGTCAGCCCGCCCGTTCCGGGCAGCACCCCGAGAAGCGGAACTTCCGGCAGAGAGATGGCCGAGTTGCCGTCGTCCACGAGATAAATTTCATCGCACGCGATGGCGAGTTCGTAGCCCCCGCCCGACGCCGTGCCGTTCAGGGCGGCGACGTATCGCTGGCTCGAATTAGCCGAGGCGTCCTCGATGGCGCAGCGCGTCTCGTTCGTGAATTTACAAAAGTTGACTTTGAAGGCGTGCGAGGATGTGCCGAGCATGTAGATATTTGCGCCCGCGCAGAAGATGCGCGGCTTCAGGCTGGTGACGACCACGACCTGCACCTCCGGGTGCTCGAAGCGCAGGCGTTGGACGGCGTCGGCCAGTTCGATGTCAACGCCGAGATCGTAAGAGTTGAGCTTGAGCTTGTAGCCTTCGGCGAGCGTCTCGTCTTCCTGCACATCCATCGAAAGCGTCGCAACCGCGCCGTCTATTTCCAGTCTCCAGTGCTTGTAGTGTTCCGGTGTCGTCTCGAAGTTAATCATCTAAAACCTGACTCCAACTTAGATTGTCGAATCTCAAAGAAACTAAATGCCCAACTTTTAAGACAAGTGCCAAAGCTGCGGCAGCGATACGTGATTTTGTTTTTCGAACGCCCGTTCGAAAAACAATAATAGTGGGTGAGAGGCGGGAGGTCAAGCAAGCACGGGAGGCGCAGTCGCTTGACAGGCGTGCCTCGCGGCGGGTAGGGTCTTTTGCGTTTCAGCCCCGCCCCCGAAATTTTCACGGAGGCGCATCTGTTCTGGTGAACGGCGCGGTCTTCAAAACCGTCTGTGAGCCTGTGAGAGCATGCTCAGGTGGGTTCGATTCCCACACGCCTCCGCCAATAAATTTTAGATTTGCGATTTTGATGTGTTCTTGGAAGCATAACCCTTCCGGTGCGGAAGGGTTATGGTTGATCCGCACATTTGATGATGGTAAATGCGGTAAGCTTCAAACGGTCAACATCTTGCCGGAATTTCATCTCAACCTGACCGAAGTCTGTAAACTGCTCTGACGTAGAAGCTTTCAGCATAGCATCATCAAATGTGCAAGAGAGCCGGGTTATGCTTCCAATACACGCGGAAGGATTATGCTACAAGGAAAATCGCGCTTTGGGACTTACCCGCTTACGGAGGCTGCTTTCCTAAGATATGCCTAACTTCCGCTTCGCTTCACTCATTGACATATTTAACATTGGGTTATTTCTGTATTCGGGCTTTTTAAAATAATCGGCAATGCGCTCTCTAGTAATAGGATGCCCTGAAGAGTAAAGACGAAGGGCTGCAGTTCAGCCTTCCTGCGAGAAAGTCGCGGACGACACAGTTCGATCAAGCGTCGCCTGAGTTGGCCGACCGTGTTCTCGCGCCCATACCAACTCCAGTTTAGTGTCGGCAACTTGACTGGCAAGACTCCCGTGGCGATGAACTTCAAGATCATCTGCGCGCCACGTAGAAACAGCGGCCAGCGACGCGCCCCCTGCCCGCTGCGCCCTTGATAATGCAGTTCTTTGACTTCATCGAAGTTAGTCTCAATCTGATAGCGGCCATCGTAAGCGCGCACGGCCTCCAATGGGTCAAGCTCCAGACGTCGGTCGTCACCAGATACCACGGCTTCACTTCAGTCCCGGCACTTGGATGACGATCACAGGCGCGCGACAGGCACATCCTTTGAAGACGCCACGGAGCAAGACTTCGGCATCATGGACTTTGATAATGCGCTCTTTGCCCCGCACGCGCGGGAACATTCGTTGCTCGCGCAACCACTACGGAAAGCGGTCAACACGACACTTCTGCCCATAGGCTTTGGGGCGTCCACGCCGTGGCTGGCGACGCGGCGCAAAATAGACGACATGGTTCGAGCGCACCCGCCCAAGGACAAACTGTTTGAGCGCAGAGATGGCGCGCACACAAGGTCGGCTCAAGATGCCCCGATCAACCAGCCAGACGTGGCGCACATTCTCTGGCAAGCGTAAGGCGGAGAGCCAGTTGGCCGACCAACTCCGGGATGGAGCGCCCTTTAACATATGAGGAGCGCGCCGCACAGCACGCTCGCCCACCGCTGGCTAGGTTGCGAGCGATGGCGGTACAGATGAGCGGCACAGACGTAACAGTGACCCTTGAGATGCTTGGCTCGCCCCATGACTCGTTTCGTGCGATGGAACAAGCCTGTGGAGGCAATCCTCTCAGCGGAGGGCTTTTCCGTGTGGGTCGCATCGGCGATCCAGAAGAGGCGATTGGGCAAACCTTGTGGGTAGATAGAAAAGCGCCAGTCGCGCCAGTTCTGCCATTAGTGCTTGATGCGAGAGCTTATGGCGACAAAACAGGTCGCTCAAGCGCTGCGGCCAGTAGTCGCTGCTGGCGAAGACGCTTGAGCGCACCGTGCCATGCTTGGCTTCACCGATGAGGATGCCTGTGAGCATAAGGACGAATGTGTCAAAGACCTCGCGCCGCATCAAGGGGCGCAGTTGATTGATGAACGAGATAAGTTCTAATGGTAAGCGCTCCATGAGTTGCTCCCAAAGATGTCAGTTTGGTCACTTACAACTTTGGAGAACTCCGGCGCGGAGGGCAAGCTCTCTGCGCCGCTTACCTTCATGTCAAAAACCGGGAACTACAGAACAGTTATGAGGCTGTGAATAATCTATACTTTTAGTATCTCTCTGTCCTTCCGCCGCAGGTAGTGTGCTAAGTTCTCGTGCCCCTAGTCACTGCGTGAACGTACGCAGGTAGGCCGGCCGGTAAAAACCGAAATAAAACATCGGCCTCGGAGCGGCCCTTGGTCCGAGACCGATGTTTTTTCTTGTCAGAATATACTCACCAGTCTGGGCGTATTACACCGCGCGGTTGGGGACCTCGCCGGTCTCGACGGCTACCAACAGGTCTTCACGCTTCTGGCCCTAACCTGTTTCTTCGTCCTCACGATGGATAAAATACTAGCAATCAAGGTATGATGAATTTCCGAAATCTTAATTCGTCGCGTTACACTATTCAATGGCAGAGCTGGCACGTAAACTTTCCCTTCAGAGGGATGTCAAAAATCGTCTTCTAGAAGCTTTGCCCACAGAAGATTATGTTCGGGTGCAAGCGCACCTCCATTCTGTCGAACTCACACGGGAGCAGATTCTCCACCACGCGGAGGCGGCAATTGAGCATGTCTACTTTCCACAGACTGCCGTCCTCTCCTTCGTCTTCATATCAGAGGATGGTGTTTCGCTCGAAGTCGGCACGGTTGGCAACAACGGATTGGCGGGCGTCAGCATCGCGCTCGGCGTCGACCGCACGCCGAACCACACAGAAGTGCTCATGACCGGGACGGCATTGCGGATGAGTACTCTTGCGCTAAGGAACGAAGTGGAGCGCGGAGGCAAATTTCCGAAACTCCTATATGCTTATGCACAAGCGGTTAACGTGCATGCGGCGCAGGCGCAGGTGTGTCTACGACTCCACACGATGGAGGAGCGACTGGCCGGGTGGCTGCTGCTGCTACATAATTTGAGACCACAGGAGACGCTCCCGCTCACGCAAAGGGCAATTGGCCAGATGCTCGGGGTGCGCCGCAGAGGCGTGTCAGAATCAGCGCGTCAGTTGCAAACATCTGGCCTTATCAGCTACTCACGCGGGCAGATCACGATCTGTGACCCTTCTGCCCTTGAAGATTTTGCATGTCACTGCTCTCAGGTTATTCATCAGGAATACGAGCGCGTCTTCTCGGCATAGATGATGCGAATTACCTGCCTCTCCCTCGAAAAAAAATCAGTACGACCCCGCCCGCAAAAAAGTCAACAGCTTCTTCATGAGCAAAGATCTCTAGTCCCTTCGATATAGAAATTTCTATATCTCAACACAAATTTTCGACATTTACCCAAGTTATATGCCTGATTAGAGGCATACATCTCAGTTTAGCGATGTTAGCATCTGCCCGTTAATTTTAGCCATCCCCTTAACAAACGGCCCCCTATCATGAGGTAGGACGGAAGTGTATTTTCCGATTCGCCGTCGTGCATGCACTTTTTTCCACGTTCAAGGAGGAATGATCATGCCTACAGGACAACCGGACAGTGATATGCAAGCGGTCTTAGACCAGTATGCGAAATTTACATCTCCGCCGATTGAAACGCTTTCGCCGGAGAATGCGCGCAACAACCCGACCCTGAAGAACGCTGTCGAAGAGATGGCCGCCGAGAGCGCGATGGTGCGCACTATGAACGTCGCCATGCCGGTGCTGCCCGAACCGGTCGGCTCAATCACTCATCAACTCATCCCTTCGTCAAACGGCGATATCCCCGCGCGCATCTTTACGCCGAAGGGCGACGGGCCGTTTCCCGTCGTCGTCTATTTCCACGGCGGCGGCTGGGTCATCGCCAACCTCGACGTGTACGAGGCGTCGTGCCGCGCCCTATGCAACGCGGCGGAAGCGATCATCGTCTCGGTCGCGTACCGTCTCGCGCCGGAGCACAAGTATCCGGCGGCTGTGGAAGACGCGCACGCGGCGTTGCAGTGGGCATTGGAGAACGCGGGGCGGTTGAACGGCGACCCAACGCGCGTGGTGGTGGCGGGCGAGTCGGCGGGCGGCAACCTAGCTACGGTCGCGTGTTTGAAAACTCTTGATGAGGGCGAGCGGATGCCGGTGGCGCAACTGCTCATCTATCCGGTGACAGATGCGCGGATGAACACTCCTTCATATCAGGAGCAGTCAGACGCCAAGCCGCTGAACGCTGCGATGATGTCGTGGTTCTGGAATCATTATCTTAAAAATGAGAGTCAGGGGCGCGAAGCCTACGCATCGCCGCTGCAAGCACAATCTTTACGCGGGCTACCACCGGCCATCATCATCACTGCCGAACTCGACCCGCTCCGAGATGAGGGTGAGAGTTACGCGCGCCGCTTGGCTGATGAAGGCGTGTCGGTCAACTTCAAACATTTCGACGGCGTGGCACATGAGTTCTTCGGTCTGGCGGGCGCGGTCAGCAAAGCAGCAGAGGCTGTTAAATTCGCCGCTGAAGGTTTGAGGAAAGTCTTTGTCGAGCACGAGCAAGGGACGGCGATCCGCTCTGCTTCATAAAGAGGTGGATATACCCAAGAGACACACACTAGGAAAGCTCATTAGGGAGATAAGGAGAATATCATGGCACTTTTCGAGAGCGAGAAGACGGGCGCGGCGGCGGCAGGGTTGACGCTCGAACGGGCGAAGGCGGTGGTTGAAGCCGCGCTCAGGAAGGCCGAGGAAATCGGCGTGGCGATGAACATCGCCATCGTGGATGCAGGCAACAACCTCGTCGCCTTCGCGCGCATGGACAGGGCGTGGCTCGGCAGCATTGACATCGCGCAGGGCAAGGCATTTACCGCGCGCGCCTTCGACATGGAGACCAAAGCGCTCGGCAAGATGGCGCAGCCCGGCGAACCCCTGTTCGGCATCCACGCAAGTAATAATGGCAAGATCATCATCTTCGCCGGCGGCATCCCGCTGAAAGACGGCGACACGGTCGTCGGCGCAATCGGCGTCAGCGGCGGCACTGTAGATCAGGACCAAGAAGTCGCCGAAGCGGGAGTGGCAGCTTTTTGATGCCACGGGATGAGAGCTTACAAGAAGATCAGCAGTTCAAAACATAAGGAGGAGAATAATGAAGGCACTTTGCTGGTACGGAACGGGAGATGTTCGAGTCGAGGCAGTTCCCGACCCGAAGATACTCGACTCGCGCGACGCGATTATCAAGATCACGACCGCCGCGGTCTGCGGCTCCGATCTGCATCTTCTCGACGGCTTCATGCCGACGATGGAGAAGGGTGATGTGCTCGGCCACGAGAACATGGGCGAGGTCGTAGAGGTCGGCAAGGACGTGAAGAACCTGAAGGTCGGCGACCGCATCGTCACGCCCTTTACCATCGCCTGTGGTGAATGCTTCTTTTGTCAGCAGGGGTTGACCTCGCTTTGCGACACGTCGAACCCGAACGCGGAGATGGCGCGCAAGGCGATGGGCCAGTCGCCGTCGGGACTCTTCGGCTATTCGCACATGCTGGGCGGTTTCCCCGGCGGGCAGGCCGAATACTTACGCATCCCGTTCGCCGATTTCGGCCACGTCAAGATTCCCGAAGGGTTGCCGGACGAGAAAGTCCTGTTCCTCTCGGACATCTTCCCGACCGGTTATATGGGGGCGGAGAACTGTCAGATCGAAAAGGGCGACACGGTCGCGATCTGGGGATGCGGTCCGGTCGGACAGTTTGCGATCAAGAGCGCATGGATGCTCGGCGCAGGTCGCGTGATCGCGATTGACAACGTGCCTGAACGCCTCGCGTTGGCGAAGAACGCGGGTCAGGCCGAAGTTCTCAACTTCGACGATGCGGACATCTACGACACGCTGATGGAGATGACGAAGGGGCGCGGCCCCGACTCCTGCATGGATGTGGTCGGGTGCGAGGCTCACGCGACCGCGACGCTGGATTCGGCGCTCGACGCGGCGAAGGCCGCGGTCTATCTCGGCACTGACCGTCCGCACGTCCTGCGCGAGGCGATCATGTGCTGCCGCAAGGGCGGGACGGTCTCGATACCGGGCGTGTATGTCGGGTTTCTCGATAAGGTTCCGTTCGGCGCGGCGATGAACAAGGGGTTGACGATGAAGATGGGGCAGACGCATGTGCATCGTTACCTCGAACCGCTTTTGAAGAAGATCGTGGATGGCGAGATTGACCCGTCTTTCATCATCACGCACCGTGTCTCTCTCGACGAAGTGCCGGACGCTTATAAGACTTTCCGCGACAGGGAGGACGGCTGCATCAAGGTTGTGCTCAAGCCGTAGGGTCTGACCACTCAGTATCAGAACGAATAGGAGGGAAGATAGTGTTGAGATCAACCAAGCACCGTTTGGCGACTTCGCTGCTGGCGCTGGTGATTTACGTCCCGGCGCTGACCTTAACCACGGGCGCGCAGGCGAATAGTGCGCCAGCGCAAATGCCCACGCCGACGCCCGCCGGTATGAAGCGACCCGACCCGCAGATGCAAGCGGTACTCGACAAACTAGCCGCGCTGGGATCTAAGCCCATTGAGACGCTGACGCCAGATGAGGCACGACGACAGCCGACGCCCGCCGACGCCGTCAAGGCGCTGCTGCGCGAGCGCGGGATGAGCGATGCGCCGGAGCCGGTAGGTAAGGTCGAAGACCGGATGATTCGTGGCGCGGATGGACAGATAGTGGCGCGCATATACACGCCCTCCGGTCGCGGCCCGTTCCCCGTCGTCGTCTACTTCCACGGCGGCGGGTGGGTCATCGCTATCATCGATACCTATGACTCGTCTGCGCGCTCGCTCACGAACGCCGCGCAGTCAATCGTGGTTTCCGTCGAATACCGCAAGGGGCCGGAGAATAAGTTCCCGGCGGCGCACGACGATGCGTTTGCCGCTTACCGATGGACGCTGGAGAACGCGCGTGCGTTGGGCGGCGACCCGGCGAAAATTGCTGTCGCGGGCGAGAGCGCGGGCGCGAACCTCGCTGCTAACGTCTCCATCATGGCGCGCGAGCGCAAGGTACAGATGCCTTTGCACCAAGTCCTCGTCTATCCGGTGGCGAACAACGACCTCAGCTCGCCTTCAATGATCGAGAACGCCAACGCCAAGCCGCTCAACCGCGCGATGATCGAGTGGTTCCTGCGTCATTATCTCAAGAACCAATCCGAGTCGTCCGACCCGCGCATCTCGCTCGTGCGGGCGGAGCTGCGCGGACTTCCGCCGACGACCATCATCGCCGCCGAGATCGACCCATTGTGCTCAGAGGGACGACTGCTGGCCGAGCACCTGCAAGCGGCGGGCGTGCGTGTTGACTATCGCAACTACGACGGCGTGACACATGAGTTCTTCGGTATGGGGGCGGTGCTCGACAAGGCGCGGGCGGCGGTCGGGCAGGCGGCGAAGGGGCTGCGCGAGGCGTTCGGGAACAAGTAAGTTCGGCGTGTCTGCTCTGTTCAGAATTACCATCACCAAGGGGGAGACAAGAAATGCGTATCAGGTTTACTTCACCGCCAACCAACTGCACCGGCAGGCGGATTATCACGAAGGGAGCGATTTGCGCGTGAAGCCTTACAGTCTGTTCCGCGTAAAGATTGACGGAACGCCCGTGCGCTTGCGGTAGCTAGTGCAGCAAAACGGATACCCGGTGGCAGAGGTGTCGCGACGGCTATGCCAAAGGCTTTTTCCTTAAACAGCGATACGAGAACTTTGACAAGTATTTCGCTGAACACGGCAGTAAGTTTTTATGGCTGAACAAGCCGGGAGATTTTCTGGAGACTTGATGGAAGTGACGAAGGTAATTTTATTCAGGAGACTTGAGCACAATGAGCGAGCACACATCAAGACGAAGATTCATCAAACAGACGGGCGCGAGCGCCGGAGCGTTGCTGGCGAGCAACCTCGGCTCAGGCATGGGCACAGCGGCACAGGACAACGCTTCGACTGACACACAAATTCGCGCGACGGGCGACATTCCGCGACGCCCTTTGGGACGCACCGGCGTCGAAGTTTCGATCATCGGCGTCGGCGGCTCCGACATCGGCAAATATAAGAACGAGCAGGAAGCGATTCGCATTGTGCAGGAAGCGATTGACGCCGGGATCAACTTCATGGACAACGCATGGGAATACAACGAAGGCAAGAGCGAAGAGTACATGGGCAAGGCTCTTACGGGGCGACGCGACAAAGTGTTCCTCATGACGAAGGTTTGCACGCACGGGCGCGACAAGCAGACCGCTATGAAACAACTTGAAGATTCTCTGCGCCGCTTGAAGACTGACCACGTAGATTTGTGGCAAGTCCATGAATGCGTCTACGAAAACGACCCGGAACGCCACTTCGCGCCGGGCGGCGTCATTGAAGCTGTCACGGAAGCAAAGCGCGCGGGTAAGGTGCGCTTCGTCGGCTTCACCGGACACAAAGACCCTGCGATTCATCTGGCGATGCTCGCGCGTAATTACCCGTTCGATACCTGCCAGCATCCGGTCAACCCGTTCGACGCAAGCTACCGCAGTTTCGAGCAGCATGTCTTGCCGGAGTTAAGCAAACGCGGTATTGCCTCAATCGGGATGAAGAGTCTGGGCGGCGGCGGCGAAGCGTTGAAGGCGAACGCGATCATGGTCGAAGAAGCCTTACGCTACGCGATGAGCCTGCCCATTGCGACGCTCGTCAGCGGTATGCCCACGCTCGGCATCCTGCAACAAAACCTTAAAATCGCGCGCGGCTTTCAACCCATGACGGCGGCGGAGATGCAAGTCTTACGCGCACGCTGCGCGCCTTTGGCCGCAGACGGTCGCTTCGAGTTGTACAAAACGTCGAAGAAGTATGACGCCAATGAGGGCAGGATGCAGCACGGATTTCCAAAGAAAGAAGAAGTTGAAACTTAGGCAGCTTCACTAGCGCGACTAAAAAGTGCCGGAGTTGTTTAGCAAATGCATCTGCATCAATTGGCCGGTTGAAATACAAGGAGGGAAAGTCATGTCGAGCAAACAAGAGCTATACGTTCGTTATTCGGATTCGATTGAAGTCGAGCAGCCGAACGAGGCGGAGGACACGCAGACCACCATTAATGCGTTCAGAGAGATGAGCCAGTTCGCCTTCGAGAAACATCGCCATGCCACGCGCGGCGCGCATGCCAAAAGTCATGGCATCCTCAAAGGCGAACTGCAAGTTTACGGCAACCTGCCGGATGAGTTGCGACAAGGAATGTTTCAGTCCGCGCACACCTATCCGGTCATCATCCGTTACTCGACCGCGCCCGGCGACATCGCGCCCGACAGCATCGCCTCGTTTCGCGGCTTGGCGATCAAAGTCATCGGCGTAGCGGGCGAGAAACTCTCGCCCGACGCGCCGAACGCCGTGACGCAAGATTTTCTCATGGTCAACGGTAAGTCTTTTGCGGTGGCTGATATCGCCGCCTTCAGCAAACAAATTCAGTTGCTGGCGAAAGTGACGAAGCAGCCGGAAGAGTTGCAAAGAGCCGCGACGACGCTCGCCCGCGCTGGCGGCGCGACCTTGCGTGCCGTCGGCGTTGATATCGTGGGCGGCGCAGCCGGTAACGCGATGCCGGAGACGCATATTCTCGGCGAGACCTTCGCGACCACAGCGGCTTTGCGCTACGGCGACTACATCGCCAAGTTGAGCGCCGTGCCCGTGTCGGAAAATCTTAAGAGCTTGACGGGCGCGAGCATTGACGCGGGCAATCCTTCCGTCTTGCGCGATCTGGTCGTCGAGTTCTTCCGCGATAATTCCGCTGAGTATGAGTTATGTGTGCAACTGTGTACGGACATCGAGAAGATGCCGGTCGAAGACGCTTCGGTCGAGTGGTCGGAAGAAGAAAGTCCCTATCGCCCGGTTGCGCGAATCACCATTCCGGCACAGGAGGCATACAGTCCGGCGCGGCGCGTGTATGCGGATGATGTGTTGTCGTTCACTCCTTTCCAATGTCTGGCAGAGCATCGTCCGCTCGGGTCGATCATGCGCGCGCGCAGACAGGCCTACGAAGATTCGTCTCGCTACCGTCACGAGATGAACGCGCAGCAACGCATTGAACCATGCAGCATTGACGAACTGCCCGAGTAAGGAGTGCGAAAGTCGTGTTGTGTGAGCCATTACCTCGGTTGGTTGATATCTAATTGTAGCTTGTTTCGTAA
>CAXTRQ010000018.1:19255-53838 GCA_964246705.1 uncultured Pyrinomonadaceae bacterium | reverse complement strand
CAATAACCACCCCCGCGCGGCAGAGGGGGGGGGCGCGGCGCGTCTACGCGCGGCAGCACACGCAAGACGAAGGGCGATGCCGCGCCGGACGTGTTGCTCGAAGCGGCGGCGACCGGAGCGGTCGCGGGCGACGTGGTTGATGCCAACGCAGAGACCGAGACCGACGCAGCATCGTCTGAAGAGACTCCGAAAAAGCGAGCGGCGGGGCGCGGGCGTGCCGGAACTGCGAAGACTGCAACCAAAAAATCTGCTGCCGGAGCTACGAAAAAGTCTGCGTCCAAGGGCGCATCGAAGCGCCGCAAATCGGGCGGTGAAACTGAAACTTCAACGGAGAGCCAGCAGGAAGCGGAAGGTAACGACGCGAGCGGTTTTGCCGACGCCGAAGCGAGCATCACTTCGTCGCCCAAGCGTGGCGAGTTTGCGCGGCGCGGAGGTCGGCGGCGGCGGCGTCCGGGCGGTAAGCCGGAGGGCGGCGAGAACGGCGGCGAGGAGCGTTCAAACGGCAACGGCGAAGAGGCGGAAGTAATCGCCGACGCACCGGAGGAAGCCGTCGCTCCCACTGTTCCGACCGTCTCGCATGAAGCCGCACCGGCAAGGGCGAGGACACCGCGCGGCCACGACCCACGAGGCGGACGCGAGAGCGGCGGAGGACGCGAGGCGGAATCACGCAGCCCGCGCGACGCAGAGCCACGCGCCGCGCGCGAGGCTGACGCGCGCGGCTCGCGTGATACGGAAACACGCGGCTCGCGCGGCGATTCTCCGGGACGCCATACGGGCGGCGATAACGGTCGCAGTTCCGACACGCGCGATACGCGGAGCGGCGGCGGGCGTGAGACGCGTGGCGGCGGGCGCGACCGTCGTGAGCGGAGCCAGCCGACTATCACAGACCTCTTGCGCGAAGGGCAGGAGATTATCGTCCAGATCGCCAAAGAGCCGATTGCCCAGAAGGGCGCACGCATTACTTCGCACATCGCTCTGCCCGGTCGTTTTCTCGTCTATATGCCGACCATCGAGCATGTCGGCGTCTCGCGCAAGATTGAATCCGACTCCGAGCGCGTGCGCCTGCGTAAGTTGATTAAGTCCATCGTCGAAGACGAGGACGTGCCGTCGGGCGGTTTCATCGTCCGCACGGCTGGAATCGGCATCAACGAACAAGACCTGCGCGACGACGCGCGTTATCTCGTCCGCACTTGGCGCGACATTCGCAAAAACACTGAGAAGACCAAAGCTCCCGCGCTCGCTCACCGCGACCTCGATCTCGTGCAGCGCATCCTGCGCGACCAACTCTCCGAAGACTTCACCGCGATTCGCGTTGATACGGAAGAGGAATATCTCGCCATCGTCGAATTTATCAACCGCATCCAGCCGCGCCTCGTCAATCGCGTCAAGCTCTACACGCGCGACGAGCCTATCCTAGAGGCTTACGGCGTGCAGACCGAGATTGAGAAGGCCATCAAGCCGCGCGTCTGGTTGAAATCAGGCGGCTATCTCGTCATCAACCAGACCGAAGCTCTCGTCGCCATTGATGTCAACACGGGCAAGTTCGTCGGGCGCGGAGGCTCACGCCTCGAAGACACCATCACGCGTACCAACATGGAGGCCGTCGACGAGATTGCGCGCCAGATACGTCTCCGCGACCTCGGCGGCATCATCGTCCTCGACCTCATTGACATGGAAGAGCGGCGCAATCGCCAGCGCGTGATGACGGCCTTGCAGGACGCCTTGAGAAACGACAAGTCGCCAACCAAGGTGCTGTCATTCAACGATTTCGGGCTGGTGATTATGACGAGAAAGCGCGTCAAGCAATCGCTCGAACGCACGCTCTGTTCGCCCTGCCCTTATTGTCAGGGCAGCAGTCTCGTCAAATCACCGCAGACCGTCTGTTACGAGATACTCGAAGAGGCGCGCAGTCTCGCACGCAGCCAAAAGGGCGACCGCATCAAGCAGACGACACTACGTATCAACCCGGAAGTCGCACGCGCCCTGCGCTCGACCGAGCGCGATGTCCTCAACGAGATTGAAGACTATCTCGGCGCGATTGACATCACCGCCGACGAACACGTTCATCAGGAACAATTCGACTTCGCCTTCATCTAAAAAGCAGAGGTCAGAGGTTAGAGGTCAGCGGTCAGTAGAGGCCGGTTCTGTTTTGAACCGGCCTCTGGCCTCTGACCGCTGACCGCTGACTTCTGCCCTCTTCTCTTATGGGAATGCTGCGCAAATTCTGGAAGGGCTTGCTCGCGGGGGGCGCGGGCATGGCGGCGCTGGCGGCGGTCAACGCGGAGATTGCGCGCGGCGTGCTCGAACCCGAAACGGGCGCGCTCGGCGGCGACGGCGCGACCTTCGATTGGAAACACGGGCAGGTCTTCTACCGCATCGCGGGACGAGAGGATGCGCCGCCGGTTCTCTTCGTCCACGGCATCGGCGCGGGCGCGCGCTCCTTCATGTGGCGGCGCAACTTCGAGCCGCTCTCCAAGGATTTCCGCGTCTACGCGATTGACCTGCTCGGCTTCGGCTATTCGGACAAACCGGCGAGCGAGCCTTACTCGGCAGACCTCTACGTTGAACTGCTCTCCGACTTTCTCCGCGAAGTCATCGGGCGACCGGCCTCAATCGTCGCCTCTTCGCTGGGCGCGGCCTTCGCCGTGCGTGTCGCGGATGAGCATCCGCACCTCGTTGATACGCTCCTGCTCATTTCGCCGACGGGCGTCAACAATTTAACGGCCCGCCCAGACCTGCCCGGCGCGGCCTTCTACGGGCTGCTGAATTCGCCCGTCCTCGGCTCGTCCTTCTACAACGCCATGACGAGCGAGCGCAGCATCCGCGACTACGCGCGCAATCAACTCTTCTACGACAAACGCTTCGCCACCTCGCGTCTCATCGCGCACTACTACGCCATCAGCCATCAACCCGGCGCACAACACGCTATCACAGCATTCCTCTCCGGCTACCTCAACACCGACATCCGCGAACCCTTCGCACGCCTCCGCCACAACATCACACTCATCTGGGGACGACAAGACGAAACCAATCCGCTCGAACAGGCCGCCACACTGCTCCGCATCAACCCCCGCGCCAGCCTCGAAATCTTCGACCGCTGCCGCATGATGCCCCAAGAAGAACACTCCGAAAAATTCAACACCCTCGTCCGCCGCACGCTGCATCCACGAATCTCAGCATGAACAGGTCTAAGGCTCCTAGTGTGGCTAACGTCCAGCCCTTTTAATTGCGGCGGCGATGAGATTGATGGGTTCGTCCTGCGGTTTCAAATTACCCTCTAGTGATAGCACGTATAGTTTGAGCGCAGCCTTGTGGGCGTTGGCGTGCCGGTACAACAACTCGATGCCGTTTTGTAGGGTTTGACCGGCGAGCACTGCTGCTTCCGGCCCGCTATCAATGGCTTTTTTGATAGTGAACAGCAGGAGTGCTAAACAATGGACGGCGGCTGAATCTTTGCATAGGGTGGGTTCAAGAATAGCAGTCCATGCCTTGTCGTCCGCGAGTAGATTTTCGCTCGGACGTTTCATATTGATGGCTACATCACCGCAGATATTGCATGCGAAGTTCGCATACTAGTCAACCTCTTCATATAACATGGTGAGTGAAAAAGAATATCTACATCGAGCAGCGTAACAGTCTAACCAAACTCCTACGTGAGACGAGAGTTGAGGCCGGTTTGACCCAGACGGAACTAGCTACACGTGTCGCAAAAGATCAGACCTTTGTCTCCAAATATGAAAGTGGCGAGCGACGGCTGGATATACTAGAACTGCGCGAGATATGCCAAGCTATCGGCATGACATTAGCGGAGTTTGTTCAAAGATTAGAGAAAGTTCTGAAGTAATCATCGTCCAGTCCCATTCGTCTGCGAGTAGCTTTTCGGTCGGACGTTTCATGTTGTTGGTTCACCCCTGTTGGTCAGCGTAAGGAGATTCGAGATGAACGAGATATTCTTGGGCGGAACGTGTGCGAACAATCGGTGGCGTGAAGAGATTGTTATTCCGGCATTGTTGAAGCAGGGCGTGCCGGAGCCGGCCATCTTTAACCCGAATCTAGGGCCGGGAGAGTGGGACAAGGAGGCGCAGGCTTTGGAGGATGAAGTGAAAGAGAACTGCGCCTTGCTGGTTTACTATGTCGGAGATACTAAAGATGGGACGGGCGTCTCGCTCTACTCTGCTGTCGAGGCGACAATGGCGTTATACGATAGTCCCGAACGCGCTATTGTGATGATTGATCCGGCGGGCACGGAGGGACACGTTGAGCAGGCGCTCAAAAAGACGCTCGCGGATTTGAGAAAGCGTTTCCCGAAGGCTGTGATTGCCGACAACCCGCAAGAGTTAATCGAACACATCGTCGAGAGATTTCGCCGCGATAAGTTTCAGAAGTAGCGCAGGCACGACGAGGCCGGTTCTTTGCACCTCTGGCGTGTGAATAAGTTTCACGCCGGAGACGCAAAGAAAAGCGTTCAGGCTAATCGGCGAAGGCGACGGTTAGCTCGCGCAGAGTCGCCGAGTCGTTTTCATCCGCTTGGCGCGACTCTTTGCGGTTGACGTGGCGATAGAGAATGTCGCGTTGCTGCGGCATGAAGCCAGCCTCGCGGATCAGGTAGCGGAGCATTCTTTCGTCCGCCGTGTTGTGCGCGCCCGCCGCCGAGACGACGTTCTCTTCAATCATAATCGAACCCATATCATCCGCGCCGAAGCGCATCGCGACCTGTCCGAGCCTTAAGCCCTGCGTCAGCCAAGACGATTGAATGTGCTCGATGTTGTCGAGAAAGATGCGCGAGACGGCAAGCATTTTCAGATAATCTATGCCGGTCGGTTCTTCCGTAATGCGCCGTCCGAGCGCCGTGTTCTCGCGCTGAAACGTCCAGGGGATGAAGGCCGTAAAACCTCCGGTCTCGTCTTGCAGGTCGCGGACGCGTGCGAGATGCCGGACGCGGTGCTCGATGCGGTCACCGATGCCGAACATCATCGTCGCCGTCGAGCGCAAACCGACGCTGTGCGTCGCACGCATGACGGCGAGCCATTCGTCGGTCGTGCATTTCGTCGAGACGCGCTTTCTCACTTCGTCGTCCAAAATCTCGCCGCCGCCGCCGGGCATCGAATAGAGGCCAGCCGCCTTCAGTCGCGCCATAATCTCTTCGTAAGGAAGGCCGGAGATAAGATGGATGTTGTGTATTTCCGGCGGCGAGAAGCAGTGCAGTTGAAAGTTCGGATACTTTGCATGGAGCGTGCGCAGGAGGTCTTCGTACCACTCAATCCCGAAATCCGGGTGCAATCCGCCCTGCATCAAGACGCCCGTGCCGCCGAGCGTAATCGTCTCCTCAATCTTTTCGCAAATCTGCTCGATTGTTCGGACGTATGTATCTGGCTTCCCCGGTCTGCGATAGAAAGCGCAGAAGGTGCAGACGACGTTGCAGACGTTCGTGTAGTTGATATTGCGATCAATAATATACGTGACGATGCCTGACGGATGTCTTCTCTGGCGTATCTCGTCGGCGGCGACGCCAATGCGCGCGATGTCATGAGATTCGAGCAGCGCCGCGCAATCCTCCGCCGAAAGACGCTCGCCTGCGAGCGAGCGGTCGAGTATTGGTTGAATGTCTCTAATCATTTGATTCTCATTTTACGAATTTAAGATTCTAGTTTATCGATTAGCAAATTTCATTTACACACCTGCCAATCGAGCTTTTAAATTCACCCACCCCAAGCCGCTTCTTTGCGTGAAACTTCTGGTTTTAAGAAGAACAATTTTCACGCAAAGGCGCAAAGAACTGCATCCTAATTTTATGCAATCTGCGCGCCGAGCAGTTGCAAAGGTCGCAGCGAGTTTATGATGTCGTGCCGATGTGCAAGGCTGTAAAAAAGCTCCAACCCGTCGCGCATTTCTCTATCCAGAGTGAAACGGATGTTGTCGCGCAGATAAGCGAGCAGTTCGGCGCGCGGCAACTGAAGTTCTGCGGCGTACTCGGCGGCAATCTCTTCGGCGTGTTCCAGTCCCTCGTCGCGCGCGCCCGCGAAATCAACGGGGCTGAGCGACGCGCCCGCCGCTTCGTGCGTCATCCACATGGCGAAGACGAAGCCGAGTCCCGTGTGCTCGCGCCACAGTTCCGCAAGATCATAGACGCGCAAACCCTCGCGCTTGAAGGTCATCGCCGGGTCGCCGATGATGAGCGCCGCGTCGTGTCGCCTGAGCATCTCCTGTAAATTCGGCTCGGAGGGCGTCAGTTTCGGCTCGCGCTGTAAGAACTCTCGAAAGATAACTTCGACGAGCGCGACGGACGTGCGCGAAGAAGTGTCGAGCGCAATCGTGTGCACGTCTTCGAGCCGCTCGCCGCGCGTGACAAGCACGACGCTTCGGACTTGCTTCTGCGCGCCGACGCAAACGCCCGGCACAATTAACGCCTCCGGCATCCGCTGGTATTCGATGACGGGAACGAGCGCGGCCTCCACAATCCCGCGCGCCAGCATGTCTGCGCAGCGCGCGGGCGCAGTATCGGTCAACAATTCAACCTCCCTGCGGCGCGTGCCGTGCGCGAAACTCCAGATGAGCGGCGCGGTGTTCAAATAACTCGAAGCGGCGATGCGCGGCGCGCCCGCCCGTCTCTCACCTGTGCGAATCGTTTCCCTCACGTCTTTTCGTGCGCCCGAACCCAGCGACCCTTTCAACCCTGATGCTAACGCACACCTTCGCACCCTCGCAAGAAGCGCGAACGTGATTGCAGTCCGAGCGCGTTGACAGCTTTTCAAACCTGCCAGTACCATTTCGCAGTAACAAGTGACAAGTTAAAAGTTAAAAGTTAAAATCAGCTTCGCTTTCAACACTCTCTGCTCGTCATTGTTTTCGGTTTTGCTCGTCACTTAACACTCGTCACTTGTCGCTTTCCAAAATGGCTATCTACGACATCAGCGTGCAAATTTCTCCGGGCGCGACGCCGACTTATCCGGGCGACCCGGGCATCGAGATCGAATCGTGGGCGGCAATATCGAAAGGCGACGCCGCCAACGTCACGATGCTCCATTTCGGCGCGCACACCGCGACTCATGTGGATGCGCCCGCTCACTTCATCGAAGGCGCGCATGGCGTTCCGAGCCTCGCGTTGGAGACTCTTATCGGAGAGGTGCGGGTCGTCGAGATACCTGCCGAGGCGCACGCGATAGAAGCCGGACACGTCGCCGCCAGCGAATTGCACGGAGCGACGCGCGTCCTTTTCAAGACGCGCAATTCCGCTTTCTGGGAAAACCCACAGGGCAAATTCCGCGAGGACTTTACCTACATCACACCGGATGCTGCGCGCTTGCTCGTTGAATGCGGCGTCAAGGTGGTCGGAATTGATTACCTATCGGTCGAGAAATTTAAATCCGAAGATTTTGCGACGCACAAGACGCTGCTCTCTCAGGGGGTCATTATTATCGAGGGTCTCGATTTACGGGGAGTCGTCGCAGGCGTCTACGAGTTAATCTGCCTGCCTTTGAAAATCGTTGGCGGCAGCGGCGACGGCGCACCCGCTCGCGTCGTCTTGCGAACCATTGATTGAGCGATTGAGAGGAACGCATGATCGAGAAAGTTAACCTTTCAGATAAGTTCAGTCTCTTTCAGGACTATTGGAGTCCGAAGATTGCGGGTGAACTGAATGACTCTTACGTTAAGCTCGTGAAATTTCAGGGCGAGTTTCTCTGGCACAAGCACGAGGCGGAGGACGAACTGTTTCTCGTCGTCAAAGGAAAGTTGACTATCAAACTGCGCGACGGCGATATTCATCTCGCAGAGGGAGAGTTCGTCATCATTCCCAGCGGCGTCGAACACATGCCCGTAGCCGACGAAGAGGTGCATGTCATTCTTCTCGAACCGAAGAGCACACTCAACACGGGCGACGTAGAGAACGAGAGAACCGTCGCTCAACTTCAACACGTCTAACATGGCAGAGCACGATTCGCATCATTCACTTCGAGAGAAATTTGCCGCCGCGCGCGCGCGGATGGCTCAACGCTCTATCCCCGAACTCATCGAACTACTCGCCAGCCGGGAACTCCGCACGCGCTTTCTCGCGGAGATGTGCCTGCGCGATGCGACGGGGACGTGACTCAGCTTTCAGCCTGCGGCTCCGCAGGTCGAACGCGAGCGCGCCGTCGCAGAGTGGCGCGCATGGTGGGAAACACATCGCACGCGTTTCAGAAAGCGTTGGACAGCGAAAGTTTGAGAACGAATCCGAATCGCCATGCCGCCTCGTTTAAGGCGTGCCCCCGGACAATTTATGACTGAAACTAAAGACGCACCTTTTGACCCCGATTCGGCGGGCTACCGCGAGCGCGTTTTTCAGATTGTGCGCCGCATCCCGGCGGGGCGCGTGATGACTTACGGACAACTCGCAGACCTCCTCGGCGAAGGCTACACGGCGCGCACAATCGGTTTCGTCATGCACGCGGCTGACGGGCGAGACCCTTGGCATCGCGTCATCAATTCGCAGGGCGCTTGCTCGACGGGGCGTGTCCTTCTCCCTTCCAACAAACAGCAGCGCATGCTCGAAGCCGAAGGCATTATCTTTGACGCGCGCGAGCGCTGCGATCTGGCGCGCTATCGTTGGATGCCTGAAGAATTCGAGCAGCAGCAGAAGGGAGAAGGCTCGGAGACGGAAGGTCAGGGCAGCCTCTTCGGCGATTGAATCGCGTCCTCATCTTTCATCTTTTCATCTCAAATTCTCTTTCGCCAAAGGAGCCGACGGATGACCAATGAGCCGCTACAAAAGCGCGTCCCTTATGAGATAAGTTCGCCGCATTTCTCCGTCTCGCCGCAGATGGTCACGACCACTTTTGAACTGCCGGGTTATCGTGTCCGGCAGAACCTCGGCGTCGTGCGTGGCATCGTCGTCCGCTCGCGCAACATCTTCGTCAACATCGGCGCGACTTTTAAAACTCTCGTCGGCGGGAATATCACGGCATGGACGAGCCTCTGCGAACAGACGCGCGCCGAAGCCTTCGACATCATGATTCAACACGCGACGGAACTCGGCGCGAATGCCATTCTCGGCGCACGCTACGACGCGACTGAGGTGATGCAGGGCGCGACCGAAGTTCTCGCCTACGGCACGGCTGTCATCGTCGAACCGACCGAAGATAAAGGACTCTATAACTCTTGAACGAGTCACGACTGACCGACGCCGAACTCGAACGCCTCCGTGAAATCTTCGCCGGACTCCCTTACGCGCGTCTGCTCGGTATGGAATTAATCGAGGCCGAGCCGGGCGCAGCCACCTGCGCTCTCAAAGCCCGTGATGAGCTGACGCGCATGGAAAGCATTATGCACGGCGGAGCTATCGCGTCGCTCCTCGATACAGCCGCCGCCTTCGCCGTCATGACCCTGCTTGAGCCGGGACAGCGCACCGTCACCGTAGATTTGACGATTCACTATCTTCGCCCGGTCACGCAGGGCGAAGTCCGCGCCCACGCGCGCGTCCTGCGCGAAGGCCGCCGCCTCGTCATCGTCTCGATTGAGGCCAAAGACCACATGGACACCCTTATTGCAACAGCCATAACAACTTACGTTAAACAGGGCTGAGCCGATTTTCCCTCTTCCGGGGTGCTTTCAGGTTTTTATAAATTCTTTCCGACCGCTTCCAGCCCACTTCCCCAAATTCCTTAAAAATCTTTTGTTTAACGAATTTTAATTTCCTATAGACAAAACCTTTAGGGTGTGTAAAAATAGGTTTCGTGATTGTTGCCCGAAGCGTCCGGCAGCAATATCTGAAAATTCCTCTTTTCCGTGACGAACCACCTTCGTCCATTCACCGACCTCCGGCTTCAATGCTTTCACTCTACAACGCACTGCTGGCACAACATGCACGCCAACTCACCTCTGTGCGTTGCGCTCCGCAGACCATTGCACAGCTTCACCATTATTTCGAGGATGTCGTACTGGAGAACAATCTGGCGGCTCTCGTCGTCGAGAGTTTGCCGGAAGCGTCCGAGCGTTCGATGCGCGACATCGCGCGCGTGGGTGAGATCGGACGCGCCGCCCGCCACGCTTTCTTCTTCATCTCAGAAAATGACGCGCTCCGCAAAGTTCCGCTCAGCCGGAACCAGCATGACCGCGAGCCGGTGTTGATGAAATGGGCTGCACAGAACTCGCAGGACGAACGTTTTGTCGTGATTGCCGACGCGCGCTTCTCCGCCCTGCTGGCCTCTGTTCGCAGCACGCAGGATGATGGCACGGATGCGGGCGACGAAGTTATCTGGACGTTCGAGCCGGACATCGTCTATTCGGCTCTCGAATATTTGATGGCGCGCGTCACAGCCGAACGCCCCTTCCAGTCCACAGGCTTTTCGCTGGCGGTACGAACGTGCATGCCGAAGACGACCTCGCTGCAACTGACCGTCTCCGTCACGACGAAGCTGGCGCGTCTGTTGCAGGAACAGGCCGTGCGCGAGATTGCGGTCAACCGCATCGCGACGGCCATCAGAAGTTCGCTCGAACTGCCGAGCGTGCTGCAAACGACCGTGGACGAAGTCGGGCGTGCGCTCGGCGCACAGCACAGCGCCCTGCGTGTCGAAGGCGAGCACGGACAGCCCGCCCTGACCAACTGTTATTTCCGCGACGGCCAAATGAGCGAAGCGGATCGCACGGAACTGATTAGTGACCTCAATGCTTACGCGGTGCGTCTCGGCTCGCGTCTGAAGACACACGTGCAGGACGGATCAGGGACATCTACAGACACCGGAGAGGCAAAGTCGCGCCCGCTCGCCGTAGTTCCTCTGATTTACGGCGAACGCTCTATCGGGGTGCTGCTGGTACGCTCGGACAACTCGACCCGTGTGTGGCAGGAGAATGAAATCCTGTTGATGCACACGGTGGCCGATCAGGTTGCTGTCGCCGTCAAGCACGCACGTCTGTTTCAGGAGATGCAGCAGCAAGCTCTGACAGACAGCCTGACGGGCTGTTTCAACCGCCGCTCTTTCGAGATGCAGCTTGAGCGTGACCTGCACATGGCGACCCGCCTGCGCCAGCCCGTCTCGCTCATCATGCTCGACGTTGACTATTTCAAACGCGTCAACGATTCGTACGGGCACGATGCGGGCGACGTGGCCTTGCGTATGCTCGCCGACGCGATGCGTGAAGAGTTGCGCGGCGTTGACACGGCGGCGCGCTACGGCGGCGAAGAGTTCGCCATCATCCTGCCTTCTGCCGATGTCGAGGGCGCGCGCGTCGTCGCCGAGCGGTTGCGCGCACGTATCGAGAAATTGAACATTCCAACCGTCGGAAATATCACGGCCTCTTTCGGCATCGCCACCTTCCCCGTGCATGCCGGTTCGCGCGACCTGCTGGTGACGAATGCCGACCGTTCGCTCTATCAAGCCAAGTTTAACGGTCGCAACTGCGTCTGCGCTCCGCCTGTTGCCGAAGAGGCAGCCGAAGAGATTGATTTAACGGAGGAAATGCTGACCTCCTGTCTGGACAGCGTGGCTGACTCTCCGGCAATTTAGCATCTTCAAAGGGTATCTGCGCGCCTCCGCTCCCGCCGCTCGATTTCCACGTTTTACATCAGCTTCATACTTTCGCGACCTTCATTTGATAAGCTCGGAAACACTATGCCCTCGCTCCGCGTTTGGCTTTGCAGGTAAAAATCGCGCATCATAGGACGCGTGAGATTTCAGCAAGCTTTGCGCTCGCAGTTGTGGCAGTTGTTTCCGTATGCATGATCTAAAAAATTTCGCACGCTACTTCCGGCCTTACAAAGCGTCGCTCGTCACGGGCATCCTTTGCATTCTCGCCTCTGTCGCCATTAGTTTGATGGTTCCGCTCATTGTGCGTCATGCAGTTGACGACTTGAGCGCGGAAGTTTCTTGGACGACGATCACGCGCTATGCGCTGCTGATTCTCGGCGTCAAGATTGTCAGCGGCATTTTTCTCTTCTTGCAGCGGCGTATCCTTATCAACATGTCGCGCCACGTCGAATACGACCTGCGGCGAGATTTTTACGCGCACCTGCAAAACCTGCCGCTCTCCTTTTTTCAGGCCAACCGTACGGGCGATTTGATGGCGCGCGCGACGAACGATCTTGCGACTGTCCGACAGCTCGCAGGGCCGATGATTATGTACACGCTGCAAACAGTCTTCGTCGTACTTTTCATCCTGCCCTTGATGCTGCGTGTCAGCGTGAGTCTGACACTCATGCTGTTGGTGACGATGCCGCTCGTGTCTCTGACGGTTAAATACTTCGGTCAGCAGGTGCACGTCCGTTTCGAGAAGATTCAGGAATTCTTCTCGCAGATTTCCGCGCGCGCGCAGGAGAATTTTTCGGGCGTGCGCGTCGTTCGCGCCTACGCACAGGAAGAGCCTGAGATTGCCGCTTTCAAAGAGTTGAACCGCGAATATGCTGACCGCAACCTGAGTCTCGTGCGTATTTCGGCGATGATGCGACCGCTGTTGCAGTTCGTCATCGGGACGGGCTACGTGCTCATTCTCTGGTATGGCGGCCGCCTCGCCGTGCGCGGAGAGATTTCAGTCGGGCAGGTGGTCGAGTTCAATCTCTATCTAACGACTTTAATCTGGCCGCTCATCGCGCTCGGCTACGTCGTCAACCTCTACCAGCGCGGCACTGCGAGTTTGAAGCGGATGAACGCGATCTTCGCCGTCAAACCCGCCATCACAGACCGCGCCGGCGTAGGCGAGCAAGCCCCGATTCGCGGGCACATCGAATTGCGGAATCTGACGTTCGCTTACAACGAGCGGAGCGAGCCGGTCTTGCGCGACATTAATTTGACCATCGAGGCGGGACAGACCGTGGCCTTCGTCGGACGCACGGGCACGGGTAAGTCCACGTTGATGAATCTTATCCCGCGCATCGTCGAAGCGCCGCCCGACACCGTTTTCATTGACGGCGTTTCGGTGCGCGATTACCCGTTGCGGCAATTGCGTTCGGGGATCGGTTATGTTCCGCAGGAGACGTTTCTGTTCAGCGACAGCCTCGCGCAGAACATCGCTTTCGGCGTCGAAGACGCGGGGCGCGCGGACATCGAGTGGGCGGCGGAAATCGCCGGACTGACGGAAGACATACGCAGTTTTCCCAACGGCTTCGAGACGATGGTCGGAGAGCGCGGTATCACGCTCTCCGGCGGGCAGAAGCAGCGCACGGCGATTGCGCGCGCCGTGCTGCGCCAACCGAGAATCCTGATTCTCGACGACGCGCTCTCGGCGGTGGACACCTACACGGAAGAAAAAATCCTCGCTCAACTGCGCGGCGTGATGCGCGAGCGCACGAGCCTGATTGTCTCGCACCGCGTCTCGACCGTGCGCGACGCCGACCTGATTTGCGTGCTCGACAGAGGGCGCATCGTCGAACAGGGCACGCACGACGAACTGCTCGTGCGCGGCGGCGAATATGCGTCGCTTTACGAGCGACAATTGTTGGAAGAAGAATTGGCAGCGAGTTAAGTTTAATGAGCAGAAGAGAGTTTCACGCAAAGACGCCAAGCCGCAAAGAACAAGAACGCGAAATAGGACGCAGCGTATTTCCTTCCGTGCTTTCTTTGCGGCTTGGCGTCTTTGCGTGAAACTGTGTTTGATTGATAGCGACAACGAAGTTTGAAAGAAGATTTTTGATTTAAGTATGGCGACCACAGTCCAGCAATTTCACGAGGAAGAGGCTCTCGGCAAGACTTTTGATCGGGGTCATACGCGGAGACTCTTCAAATACCTGCGCCCTTACGCCTATCTCATCGTACCGGCGCTCCTGCTCACGCTGCTGGCCAACGCGCTGGGAGTTTTGCAACCGAAGTTTTTTCAATACGCGATTGACTGGTACATCAATCCGCCGGAGCAGGTGCGCGCTGTTTTGAATTACGACCAGAGGTTGACGGGTCTGGGCTTAATCGCGCTCGTTTTCCTCTTCGTCAGATTCCTGACCTTCCTTGTCTCTTACTTTCAATCGGTGATGCTGCAATCGGTCGGCCAGCACGTCATGTTCGATTTGCGCGCCGAGATTTACGAGAAGCTTCAACATCAGGAAGTCGCCTATTTCGACCGCAACCCGGTCGGGCGCGTGATGACGCGCCTGACCTCCGACGTTGATTCCCTGAACGAGCTTTTCACATCAGGCGTCATCGAAGGACTGGGTGACATCGTCACCATCTTCGCCGTCATCGGACTGATGCTGTGGATGGACTGGCGTGTGACGCTCGTCACGCTTGTCACGGTCCCTCTGCTGTTCGCCGCGACGACATGGTTTCGCAAACACGCGCGCGTCGGCTATGATCTCGTCCGCACCAAACTGGCGCGCATCAATGCTTTCTTGCAAGAGCACCTGTCCGGCGCGCAGACCGTGCAAATCTTCAATCACGAAACGAAGTCGCTCCGGCAGTTTCACGATATTAACGACGACCACCGGCAGGCGCACATTCAAACCATCTTTTACTATGCGGTCTTTTATCCGCTCGTTGATTTAATCGGCGCGGTTGGCATCGCGCTTGTCATCTGGTACGGCGGCTGGCGCGTGATGCAGAACACGCCTCTGCGTGAAGTCCTGAGCATCGGCGCGCTCGTCGCTCTCATTCAATATTCGCAGCAACTCTTTCAGCCGATACGCGAAATCTCCGACAAGTACAACGTCCTGCAAGCCGCGATGGTCGCCGCGCACCGTATCTTCCGCTTGCTCGACACGCCCGTGACCATCAAGACGCCTGAGCAGCCGAAGCGTGCCGGACGCGCGCAAGGAGAGATTGAGTTTCGCAATGTCTGGTTCGCTTACAAAAATGAAGATTGGGTGTTGAAGGATGTTTCGTTCAAGGTCGAGCCGGGGCAATCGGTGGCGCTTGTCGGACACACGGGTTCCGGCAAGACGACGATTACAAATCTCCTGATGCGCTTCTACGATGTCAATCGCGGGCAGATTCTCCTCGACGGGGTGGATGTGCGCGAGTGGGACTTAAAGGCGCTGCGCGAAAATTTCGCGGTCGTCCTGCAAGACGTGTTTCTGTTTAGCGGCACGGTCGAGTCGAACATTCGTCTGGGGCGCGAAGAGATCGGCGAGGAGCGCATCAGTTGGGCGGCGCGCGAAGTTCACGCCGACGAGTTTATCAAACGTCTGCCCGACCAATACCGGACGGAAGTGCGCGAGCGCGGCGCAGGATTGTCGGTCGGACAGAAGCAGTTAATCTCGTTTGCGCGCGCGCTGGCCTTCGACCCCGCGCTGCTCATACTCGACGAAGCGACCAGTTCGATTGACACAGAGACCGAGCAACTCATCCAACAAGCCATCGAACGCGTGATGCGCGACCGCACCTCCATCATCATCGCGCATCGTCTCTCGACCATCCAGCGCGCCGAACGCATCATCGTCATGCATCACGGCGAAATCCGTGAGCAAGGTTCTCATCAAGAACTGCTCGTCGCGCGCGGCCTCTACTGGCGACTCTACAAATTGCAGTACGCCGACAGCTCAAGCGTCGAAGCCATCAAGGCCGAGCCGCTCAGAGACAGCTTGCAGTTCGGCGACTAGGCCGGAGAATAATTGTCTGGGCAGAGGATGAGAGCACGGGCAGGGAGTGAGCCGCTGCCCAGACAGATTTGCGAAGTTTTTAGTTCTTCTCTGCACGCGCCTTGAACGGCATGAGGCTCTCGACCGAGCGATAAATTTGCAGGTACATTTGCGTCTCGCGCGGGATGAGGATGCGCCACGATGCGCCGCCGCGACGAATGTAGCCGGGTAGCCGCGCTGAGTTCGAGTTATAGCCGGCGGCGACGAGGTCGGGCTGGTTGGCGTAGCCGCTGGCGATGGCTTCATTCACGTCCGCGTTGAGCGCCAGTTCGTTCCAGTTGTCCTGCATGTGCAGGAGCATCGCTTCCAGCGCGTTTCCGTGATTGCGCATCCCCAAGACGAAATCCGGGTTAAGGCCGACCGACGGATGCAGACGACGAAGCATCTGGTAAGTCGAAGGAATCATCTGCACCATCCCGCCCGCCCCAGCTGAGCTAACCGAATAGCGATAAGTGTCGAGTTCATTCAACGCAAAGAGCGCATAGACTTCGTTATAGAGCGCGGTGCGGTCTTCTCTGCGGAAGCGGTCGTGGTCAACGTGTTCGACGACGCAGAGCCGCTCGGCGATGTCAACAATCTGCGGCGCGATGGATTTGCCTTTGTCGCGTAGTCGCTTGGCTGCCAGATCGAGCATCGTCCGCACGTAAGATTGCCCGTTCTTGACTAGCTCCGGCGTCAGCAACGCCGGATGCACGGACGTGTAATAGGCCATCTCCCGATACTGCCCGAACTTTTCAATCGGATACTCGACGATGAGCGGCGTCAACTGCCGCCCCTTCAAATCCGAGACGACGACTGCCGTGTTGACGTAGTTCGGACGAACAATCTGCACACGCACAAGCAAGCCGCCCGAAGTCGTCAACATCATCTCCGCCCCCCTCTTCAGAAATGTATCCTTGAGCAGCGTCACGAGGTGAATTTGCGACGTGTCCTGATCGAGCGCGGCGATGGTCACGAAAGAGGTCGAAGGCATCGAGGAGGTCTGCGAGATGCGCGACTTCAAGAGGCGTTGCGCTTCGGTCGTACGCGCGCGGAACTTACTCAACGGAAGTGGTTGCGCGGGCTGCAAGGGCACGATGGGAAAGACCGGCGGCGCGGCAATGGGAAACGTCTGCGCGGGCACAGGTGTAACAATGGGCGTGGCGCTTGTTGCGGGAGCGGCAGGCGTTGCCCTCGGCGGCGCGGTCTGCTGCGGCACAGAGTTGGGCGGCGTCGGAGAGGGTTGGCCTTGCGTCTGCGTCGGGTTCGGCTGCTGTGTCGGCTGTGTCGCAGGCGTCTGCGTCGGGTTGACTGTGCGCGGACGCGCGTAGACGGGTTCGGGCGAGGGCGACGAAGTCTGTGCGTCGGCGTCGAGCGGCAGCGCAAACACGGCGACCGTCAGAAACGAGAGCAACAACAAGCGATTTTTCATCTTTTAGGCTTACCTTCCGGGAATGGCTCGCGGCGCGGCGCGAGCATTGGCACTTAAGATTCGCGCGGCGCACGTTCGGTTGTCAACACCTAAATTCGAGAGCACATCAATTTGCTTTGCGGTGGATGCTATTCAATCGCTGTCAAGACAGACAGGGAGGTTGTAGATTCACAACCGTCACAGCATCCGGATTGAAGATATGAAATCTCAAATCTTCAAATCGCTCAACTTTTATGCTTCTTAGCGCCTTGGCGTCCCGGCGTGAGAAATAATTTCACGCAAAGACGCAAGGAAAGCGGAATGCAAAGGAAGCCAGCTTTTAGCCTCTCTGCTCGACGAGAGAGGCTTGCAGGACAGTCTAGGAAATTTTGCTCTACCCCAAGTGGCGATGCAAATTTGGTATCAGGCACAAACGAAGAGCGCGCTCATGGTTAGTGGCACGAGCGCGCTCTTTCGTCTCACAAATTTTAATTATCCCGGCGGAGGTTAAGCCTCCTGACACTGAAACCGTTCCATCAATCTATGGCAAAGCTGACATTGATGACCGCCGTGATGTCTTTCTCGAACGATGTGGTGTCGTTCATACCGTAGTCGGAAACTTCGTTCGAGTCGGCGGGTGTAATCTGCATCACGCCCATCTTTGCCGAACGCACGCTGCCGACATCGCTGCCTGTGCTGGTGGCAATCTGCTGCGCGCGCACCTTCGCGTCCTTCGCCGCTTCGGCGAGCATCTGAATTTTCAAATCACCGAGTTTCGTGTAGTGATACTCCGGCGCTTGCGATTCGAGCAGGATGCCCTGATCAATCAACTCTGTTACTTCGCGCGAAATCTTCGCTATTTTCTCCACGTCGTTCGAGCGCACTTCTAAAGTTTGCGTCAGGGCGTAGCCGTTGATGCCTCCTGTTTCTTCACCCTGATCGTTTTTTGCTTGCAGCGTCCGCGTGGTCACGGACGAGACGACAATCTGATCCTCCGGCACGCCTTTCGAGACCATGTAGGCTTTGACGCGCGGAACTTTGTCCTTGAGCGAACTGTAAGCCTCTGCCAACTGCGCCGATTGATACGAGACATTTGCGCGCCAGACAATCAAGTCAGACTGGATGCGCTTGCGCGCAGACCCCGTGACTGTAATCGTCTGGTCAACGCTCTTCGTGCGCGTGTACGCCCACGCGAAGATAATCGAGGCCAGCACAAGCCCGACGGCCAGCGCGAACCCTGCATTGAATACCTGTCCATTTCTTTCGCTACTCATTTGTTGTGGCACCTCCTATGCCAACCGAAGAACGCAAGTGCTCCTGCAAACTTGCGTGACGACCTGAGCCGCGCCGTCAGCCTCAAAGAGACGGCGGCGACCGCACAGAGAATGTGCGCGATTAAATTTTCGCATAACGTGGATAACCACATTCAGCCACGCGGCGCACACCGGAAGGTCTCGACCCGGACGTAGGAGCTTGATGTAGATTTTCTCATGACCGCTAAATCTCGCGGAGGCTTCCGGTGACCACGCCCGCCGCCGATGCCGCGAGGTCTTGCAGCGCGCCCGTGCCCCGCATGAGACGGAAGCGCGTCGCAATCAGGTAGCCGACGCCGACGCCGAGGCTGGCGTCGAGTTCGTAGAGTTCCTCGGAGAGAGCGTTCTGCGAAACACGCTCCAGAGCTTGTCGCAGTTCGCCCGCCGCCGTCTCGATGCCCTCGACCAGAATCATCTCGACGCCGCTTCCGCCGCTGCGCGCACGCCTTCGCGCATGATCGCGCAGACGGGCACGCGCCTCGTCCTGAATCTTGCCGGTCGCGACGACGACCAGATGCGAGGCTTCCATCTCCGCTTCGATGTCGAGCGCGCGACGCGCATGCGCGAGCGAAACATCGCCGTCACGCAAAATAAAGAGAAACGGCTCGCCGCAGACGTTCGCCATCATCTGCGCTTCCGTCTCGCCGCCCGCCGTGCGGACGACAATCTCAATTTCTGGAACGCCCAACTCGATCAGCACCGAGCGCAGACGGCTCAGAAGCCACGCGCTATCCTTCAGCATCGTCAACGCGGAGGGTGTCGGTGTGAGCAACTCTTCCGCGCGTTCGTCGGCTACCGCCGTGCCACACTCGCTGCACACTGCATTGCTCGCCGTTAAGACGGCCAGCGCGTCAGCCGACGGAAGACGAAACAGCGAGCGACCGCCTTTGCGGCAACTGACGAGCAGTTCACGCTTGACGAGTCCGGCATTCGACAACCTGCCAATCAAAGATTCGGAAATATTTTCGCTCGCACACGCTCCGCTCAGCATGTCTGCCGTGCGCCCTTCCGTCTGCGCTTCGGCGAGACGGCGCAAAACGCGTCGGGTCTCCGTCTCTTCCAAAAGTTCGACGGCTCGCAGACGCTCCGTCGCATCGTCACCGCGTAACGTCTGTGGCATATCCGTGCCATTCGCCTCCGCCCTGAAACGCGCGAAACTGGCGGGCACGCTCTCTTCCACTTCGCGCCACACGAAGCCCTGAGAGGCTCCCGCCCCGACGCTCGCTCCGCCGTGCGCGCTGGCCGCGCACGCATCACTCACATTGCGACAGAAGGCATCGAGTCTCTGCTTGGAATCTGATGTCTCCACGCGATAGACGATTCCGGCGCGCGTGATTGCTCTGCCATCCTCTGCCGCATCGCCGAAGATGAGAAAGAACGCGTAATCTTCAAAGCAGAACAGGTCTCCGCGCACGTAGGGCGCATCCGCGCCCGCGTCTGTCCAGACAGCCATCTGTCGCTCCATCTCTGCGGCGCGATCCGCGTCCAGAAGCGCCTGTTCGTAACAGTACAGGCGCGCCGTGCGGATGAGCGGGATAAGCCCCTGCCCCTGAAGTTTTTCGAGGATAAAAGTGCGTGAAGCGGCTTCTACGCCCTGCTCGGAGATTCTGCTTTCGATAAATAACATTAAGTTCGCCCCTCTTTTTGGGCGCGATGCTATCACGCTCCACATTAAAAATTCCATGTTCGTAAAAGAGACAACTCCAAAAGCTTTTATCTACGGAGGGTCATTGACGCGTATTACTTACCTCAATTCGTTCAATGTGAACCGTTTGTCGTAATAATTGCGACCCCTTTCCGGCCATCCCTACGGGGGCCAAGATGCCCTGTCACAAAACAGTCACATTGCCTCTTGTGCGACTGTAAATCTATCTATAGGATGATTTTATGGTTGCGCCGCGAACGCGCCACCAGCTTCCCCATCCAAGAAGTTCCCAAAGCAATTTATAAGATTTTGACGAAGAGGAGATTTAATTCCCCCTATTATGCCTTTATCAAAAATGTTCCCCCGCGCCCTCGCGGCCTGTTCGATGCTCTGCCTGTTTGTTGTGACGGTCGCCGCCCAAATCGAAACCCGCCCGCGCCACGTCAACGCCGAGACGCCGACGGACAACACACGTCTCGTCACGCGCCTCGAAAACGAACCCTTTGTAGTTTCGCAGGCTCCCGCCTCCACCCTCCCGCACGGCAATTCTTTTGCAGTTGCGACACCGGCCCCGGAGCATCTTAACCAGATGATGCTCGCGGCGATTGACGCACGTCTCGGCACGCCTTACCGGATGGGCGCGACGGGGCCGAACCGTTACGATTGTTCGGGATTCGTCTGGAGCGTCTTCCAATCAATCGGCGTAGATTTTGAGCGCACCAGCGCACGCTCTCTCTGGGAACAATTCGCGCCCGCCACAGAAGAAGAGAAACACAAGTTCGGCACGCTCGTCTTCTTCAATAACCAGCACCACGTCGGCATCGTCGCAGACGCCTACGGCTTCTACCATGCCTCGACGAGCAAAGGCGTCGTCTACTCAACCTTCAACGACTACTGGCTTGAGCGCATTGACGGCTTTCGCCGCGCCCCGCTCCCGCCCACCAGCACCACTCAGACGATTGCCAGCATCAACGCTTCGACGAAATAGACATCGCCCGACGAATAAAAGAAGGCCAGCATCTACGAAACAGACGCTGGCCTTCTTTTTTTTTGCCTCCACCACTGCCACCAGATTTCAGATTTGAAATTCCAAATCTTCCATCACTCAACTTTTCTTCTTCTTCGAGCCTTTGCGTGAAGCTTATTCACACGCCAAAACGCAAAGAAGAAGAAAAGTTGAGAAGACGGCTTTCCAACTCTACGACGGGCTTCCTCTACTTAATCACATGCGAGACGAAGCCCGCGTTCGGTTTCTCATTATCGCGTGCTTCCCAAACCGCCGCGATGCGCTCTATCGCCACGTAACAGATTTGGTCTTCCTCGTCCTTTAGATAAAGCACGCCGCCCTGCACCTTCGTCACCTGCCCGCGAAAGCTTGTCGCCCCGCCGCAGAAAATATCAAGCCGTCGCCCAATCATCGTCGAAAGAAATTCCTGCATCTTATCCTCCCAAGAGCAGAAGTTAGAGGTTTGAGGTTAGAGATTAGTTAAAGGCATTCTGTCTTTCACTGACCTCTGGCCTTCGTCCTCTGACCTCTATTTTGCTGGTTTCCACTCCCAAACTTTTTCGCTTCCATGAGCGTCTCGCACTTCAGTCTTCTTCACCTCTCGAAACGTAATCTGAACGAGGGGGATGACGTTATCATCGTCCTGCTGCCTGCGCTCGAATTTCAACAAGTCATAGTACGCGCAACGCGTGCGGTCTGGATACTCCCGGCAGACGCCGGGACGCGCGTGATAGATGCCGCAGCCGCGCGTCTCCTGATTGAGAAACATACAAGTCTCTTCAAAGATTTCGTCCTTGACGCGGCGCAGCACCCTCTCGCCTTCGTACATCTTCGTGTAGCGCCGTTTGGCCGTATCAAACGAGACGCCGAAGTGTTTCGCCAGCCGCTTAATATCGCGCTCGGATGCCTGCACGCGCTCGTAGACCGAACAACAGAAGGCCGGACATTTTGAACAATCGAAATAAACGCGCGGCTGTTCGTCCGTAATTTTCTTCGCCATGTACTCTCCGTGGATGAGTCTCCAATCGTGAATAGACTTAGAGGCGGCTCTTTCTCTTCACGATTGACAATTCACAACGCTTACCGCCTTGTTGATTTTTGGTATTCGGACATCAATAAATCCATCAACTCGCCGCGCCGTTCGTAGAGCCGCTTCAACTCTCTCGGCTCGTGTCGTGTGAGCGCGTAAGCCGTCATGATCGGCAGAGCGATGGTCGAGTCAACATAACACACAACCGCATCAGGGAGGCGGTCGGGATCAACTTTGCCCCACGACACGGCCTCGCCGGGCGTCGCGCCGCTCAAGCCGCCTGTGTCTGGACGGGCGTCCGTAATCTGCAAAAAGTAATCGTGGCCGCGCTCGTCAATGCCTAAGACTTCCTGAATCTGCGGCTCTGTCTGGAGCATGAAATTTTTGGGGCTGCCGCCGCCGAGGATGAAGACCGCCGAGCGACCACCGTGCTTTTTGCCTTTATCACCTTTGCCGTGAATCGCGCCGCGTTTGGCCGCCAGCACGATTGAAGCCGTCTCGTTGACATCGAGCGACGGGTCGAACGCGAGCCGGTTGCCTTGCAGCGCCTTCGCTGCGACGTTCATGCCGATAGACGAATCACCCGGCGAAGAGGTATAGAGGGGAACGCCAAATTCGTAAGCGGCGGCGAGCAGCGATTTATACTCAAGCCCCAGCTTTCGCTCGCGTTCGCGCACGTACTTGCCGCAGAGGTAATGAAACTCCGCCGTAGACATCGCCTTCTGAAACTCTTCGCCTTCGATAATCCGGCGGAAGAACGCATCTGTGTCGAGCAGCACAGAGTAGTCGAAGAAGATGTCGTAAATGCGCACGACCTCTTCCTCGCGCAGGACGATGTCCGAGATGCCCGTGCTGCCCTGATGAAGCGAGAGGCCGATACCGAAGTGTGTGTCGTGATAGAGGTTCGCGCCGGTCGTGATAATCCAGTCAATAAAACCTGCGCGCATCAGTGGAATAATCGCCGAGATGCCGAGTCCGGCGGGCGTCAGCGCGCCCGTGATGGAGACGCCGACGGTTACATCCGGCTCAAGCATCTTCTGCGTGAAAAGCTGGCACGCTTCGCGCAGACGCGCCGCGTTGTAAGCGAGAAACGTATCGTCAATCAAGTCCGCGAGCGCGGCATCGCGTTCAATCGGTCGCGGGTCAATGCGCCGCCCCTGCAAAAACTTGCTCTTCTTCTTTGCCATTATTCTCCCTTTGAATGAGCATTACTTTAATCCGTCTTTATCTCACGACATAGGAAAGCCGACGCACGCCTATTCCGTCTGCTCGCCACCGTTTTCCCGCGCGCGGCGCAGGCGCAGGCGTGCGATGCGTCGCTCGTCGGCTTCGAGCACTTCAACGTCGAGGCCGCGAAATTTCAGTTGCGTGCCGGGGCGCGGCACGCAGCCTGACTCGTTGATGACGAGTCCGGCGATAGTCGTGAAATCGTCGTCTTCAATCTCACAATCGAAAAGCCGCTCGATCTTTCCCACTTCGGTCGAGCCGAGCACTTCGTAGTAACCGTCTCCCGCCTCGATAATCTCGATGATCTCATCGCCCTCGATGTCCTCGTCCTCAATCTCGCCGACGATCTCCTCCAAAATATCTTCGACCGTGACGAGACCTGCGACGCCTCCGTATTCGTCAATGACCATCGCCAGTTGCACGTGCGTCTTCTGCATCTCCTTCAAAAGCTCGTCAACCTCTTTGGTCTCAGGAACGAAATAGGCCGGGCGCAGCAATCGCTCGATGGTTTCGTCCTCACTGCAATCATGCCAGCAGACCAGCAGATCGCGCACATAGATGAGACCCTCGACGTTATCAATCTGATCTCGATAGACGGGCAGGCGCGAATATTTCGATTCGATCATCACATCGCGCGCTTCGCGCACTGTCGCCGTGATGAGTAGCGCGACGATGTCCGTGCGCGGCGTCATCACTTCGCTGACGCGCGTATCGCCGAACTCGATGATTGATTGAATCAGTTCGCCTTCTTCCTCTTCGAGAATGCCCTCCTCCTCGCCGACATCAATCAACGCCTGTAAATCGTCGCCGTCAGATTCCTCCTCTTCATCCGAGACGGATTCCGGCAACTGTTCGTTCCGTCGTTGACGCTCGGACGAGCGATGGAAAGGCTTCGTGACAAACGCCGACAGGCGATAGAACGGGCGATAGAGCGGCAGTAGCCTGAGCAGCGTCTTTTCAGGATTGCTGCGTGAGATCAGACGCGGTATGAGTTGCCGGAAAATGAAGGTGGAAACGATGCCAATGACAAAAGCGAAGACAAACGCAGACGATTGGAAAATCAGCAGCGAGATGGAAGTGACAAGAACGGCGACGGCGACGAGCAGAAATTGAATGGCTGCCAGCAGCGTAAAACGAAAGCGCGGGCGGTCTTCGAGAATCTCGTTGAGAAAAGGAGTTGAATCGGATACGCCGTACGCGTCCGCGTCCGCGATGAGACGCCGCAACCCGACATCGCTCAACTGGCCGAACGCCATGTCAACAGTGGCGAGAAACGCCAGCGCAATGAGCAACAGCAACGTGATCCCTATTTCGATTTCCATAGAAAAGCCGTGAACCGCGAATCGTCAACCGTCAATCGAAGAAAGCTGTTTCCTCGATTCACCATTCACCATTCACAATTTACGAATTATATCCCCAACCGTCGCCGCAGCCGGAGTTCGAGACGGTTCATTTCGCCATTATCCGTTTCATGGTCGTAGCCGCACAAGTGCAGCAACCCGTGCAGAATTAGCTGCGCCAACTCCGTTTCAAACTCAAGGCCGTGCTCTGCCGCCTGCCGCTCTGCGCGCTCAACCGAGATGATAACGTCGCCGATAGTCTTCCCTTCCGACTGCTCCCACTCGGTTTGCTCCGACGGAAACGAAAGCACGTCCGTCGCCGTTCTGCGACCGCGAAACTGACTGTTGAGCACGCGTATCGCGCGATCTGAAACGAACGCGATGGTCACGCCCGACTCTTTACCCACGCCGATTTCATCTAAAGCTTTGGCCGCAAATTGACCCCAATCCGCGCGATCCAGAGGGCGATGGCGCTGCCGGTTGACCACTTCAATCATAAAAGCAGTGACGAGTGACAAGTGACGGGTGACAAGTTGAAGACAGCTTTCTTCTCATCATTCACGGCTGATATTTGATAGCCGGAAGCTGTTTTTGATTTTGCTTGTCGCTCGTCACTTCTTCAGTTATAGCTGCCCGCTCTTAGTCGCGTGCTTCTCGTAAGCCTTGATAATCATCTGTACGAGGCGGTGGCGGACAACATCCTTGTCGGTGAAGTAGATGAACTCGATGCCTTCCGTTCCGGCGAGGACGCGCTCGGCTTCGATGAGTCCGCTGCGCTTGCCCGTAGGCAAGTCTATCTGCGTCACGTCGCCTGTGATGACGGCCTTCGAGCCGAAGCCGATGCGCGTGAGGAACATTTTCATCTGCTCGCTCGTGGTGTTCTGCGCTTCGTCAAGGATGATGAAAGCGTCGGCCAGCGTGCGGCCACGCATGAAGGCGAGGGGCGCAACTTCGATGACGCGCTTCTCTAACAACTTCGTGACGCGCTCGGCGTCAATCAGGTCGAACAATGCGTCGTAGAGCGGGCGCAGGTAGGGGTCAACCTTTTCCTGTAGGTCGCCGGGCAGGAATCCGAGACGCTCGCCCGCTTCGACCGCTGGGCGCGCGAGCACGATGCGGCTCACCTGCTTCTGCATGAGAGCCTGCACGGCCATCGCCACGCCCAGATAAGTTTTTCCGGTTCCGGCGACGCCGATTCCGAACACCACGTCGCTCGTCTGAATCGCCTCGATATAGCGGCGCTGCGCGGCGGATTTCGGCGCAACCTGTTTTTTGCCCGCCGGATTAAAGCGGGCTTTGGTGAAGTAGTCGCGCAGACTGTAGGCACGGTCTTCGGCGATTTGCGCGAAGGCTTCGCGCAGTTCGCGGTCGGTGAAGGTCTTGCCTTCGCTGAAGAGCGCGGCGAAATCTTCGAGAATGCGCTCGACGGTTTCGACATCCTTCGGGTCGCCGTCAATGGACACGTCTTGGCCGCGCGCGTCCACACGCACGTCAAGCAGCGATTCCAGATACTTGATATTTTGGTCGTGAACGCCGAACAGCGTTTCAATTCCTCTTGGCGGTAGTTCTATCTTTTTCAAAAGTTGCAGCAATCTCCTTGTCGCGGGTAAGCGTTACGGGGCCGCTAAGGGCGGGCAGATGAGGTCTGGCAATACGGGTCGCAACATTGTCGTTGATGACGCTACAACACGAGCCGCGTGGGTGTCAACGAAACACGTGCGGCTGCCGACGAAACAGGTCAAACGTGCGCCGGGAAACGCGCCCCGGCTTGACACTTCCGCACACGACACCTATACTTTTTGCTTTGCGCTAGACGCCAAATAGCTGACTGTAGAGCGCGACAAACAAAACAGTAGATACGCAAAAAGTATTGACAGACGGAGTTTAGACGAGAATGCCAAATCACAAATCTTCAGAAAAGCGGATGCGCCAGAACGAGAAGCGCCGGATCATCAATCGTACTAGTCGCGGACGCCTGCGCACGGGCATTAAAAAGCTGCGCGCCGAACTCGAAGGCGGCAACGGCGAACAAATCCAGACGCTTCTGCCGCAGACCGTCTCTTTAATTGATAAGGCCGTGCAGAAAGGCGTCCTGCATCGCAACGCTGCGGCGCGCTACAAATCGCGTCTGACGATCAACGTCAATCAGGCAGGCAAGTAATAGCCGCGAAGGCGGTTCTCCCGGCAGTGTGCGTCGCAAATTTTAGAGCGAGGCGGATTGAGTAAAGTCAGTCCGCCTCGCTTTCTTAGCGTCTTGGCGCGAAACTTTATTTCACGCCAAGACGCCAAGAAGAAGGACGCTATAGAATTTCGTCAGATTGAGAGTTCGCAGACGAGCAGTTCGAGTTGGAGGCGCGGCGTGGCTTGAGAGGTTTTGATGGCGAGGTCGGCGGCGGCGATGCGCTGGAGACGGCGCGACAGTTCGTTGGCTTCGGCGCGGCGCGCAGTGGCGAGGAAATCCTCGCGCTTATGATGCGGCATCGGGACGAGCCGGAAGACCTCTTCGCGCGCCGCGCCGCGCGCCATCAAATCTTTAGCGAGGGCGAGCCGATGATAGTTGCTCGCCAGCAGGCCGATGAGCATCAGAGGCTCTGTGCCGTCGTCGAGCAGTCGCCGGAGCGTCTCAAGAGCGCGCTGGCGATTACGCGCAATCAGGTGATCGGTCAACTCGAAATTTGAAAGCTCGCGCGAACGCCCGACCAGCGCCTCAACCATCTCCATCGAGATATGACCGGAGGGGAGCGCGGCGGTTGCCAGCTTATTCAACTCGTTCGACAACTTCCGCACGCTCGCACCGACGAGCGCGATTATCTGTCGCAAAGCTCTCTCGTCCGCATCCGCCTTCAACTCCTTGAGGCGCGATTTCGCCCATGCCGCGAGTTCACCGTCTGAGAGTTCGGCAAACTCTACGCTCGTGCAAGCGTCGAGCAGAGATTTGCTGAGCTTGCGCCTTTTATCAAGTTCGTCGGCGACGAAAATAACGGTGGTGGATTCGACGGGGCGTGCGAGGTAGCGTTGCAGAGCGCCTTCATCCGCCTCGCGCAGGCGCGCAAAATCCGTGATGCGGACGACGCGGCGACCAGCCATCATCGGCAGTTGCTCGGCGGCGGCAATCGCCTGTTGCACGTCAACGCCCGCGAGGCTGAAGGTCGTTTCGTTGAACTCGCGCAGCGGCGCGTCCTTCAAAGCCGCTCCGGTGATCGCGCGTGCCGCCGCATCGCGCAGGTAATCTTCCGCGCCAAAGAGTAGATAGAGCGGCGCGATGCGCCCCGCGCGCAACTCGCTCCAAAGTTTCTCACGCGTCAGTGTCGTCACTTCTCTGCATTGACTCCGAAGCCGTTGACGAGCGTCGAGACGAGACTTTCGGCGAAGCTGCGCGCGATGCGCTGCACGGCGGGGTCTTCTTCGTTGAAGAAGGTGCGCGGGTCGTTAGTGAACTCAAACTCGCCGCGAAACTCGTAGTTCTGATTGTCGTAGAGCACGCGATTTTCCACCTGATCGCGGACGGTGACGGCAGCCGTAATCTGCACTTCAAAGATACGCGCACGACCTCGATTGTCGAGCAGCACGCCGTAGAAGCCGAAGTTCTTAATCGAACCTTCGATGACCGCATCCGCGCCCTTGCGCTCGCTGCTCACGCGCAAGCCTTTACCGCGCCGGATGATTTCGTTAATGACGGCTTCGGTAAACCGCGACTCGACTTTGAATCGCAGCGCGTTGTCCTGAAACTGAAACGCGGGCACGGCGACCGTGCGAATGTGTGTCGGCAGACCACTACGCGTCACAGGCTTGTAACACTCCGTAAAGCCTGAAGCCGCCAGCAGCAACCCGGCGAGCGCCATCATACGCAGAAACTTGCGCGTCAAAAACATCTTCGACATTTACCTCACAGACCTCTTTCTTAAACGAGAGTCGAGGCACAATACGACCCGGATACACGTCATGTCAAACCTGAACTACAGTGACGAGTGACGAGTTAAAGACAGCGATGCTTTCATCATTCTTCACTGACTACTGAAAACTGTTTTCGGTTTTGCTCGTCACTTGTCACTCGTCGCTGCTTTTAAGGCATCCGCGATACGTGCGGTCTCGACCGCCGCGCTGACATCGTGGACGCGGACGACGTGTGCTCCGTGCAGAATGGCGGCGGTGACGGTTGCCATCGTCCCGTGGATGCGCTCTTCGACAGGCGCGCCGCCGAGCAGGCGACCGATGAAAGATTTGCGCGACGTCCCGGCGAGAATTGGAAATTCCGGGAACTGCTCAGCGAAGAGGTCGAGGCGCGCGATTAGTTCGACGTTCTGTTCGAGACTTTTACTAAAGCCGATGCCGGGATCAAGCGCGATACTTTGAGGCCGCACGCCGCGCCGCGTGGCTTCTGCGACGCTTTTTTGCAAACTGGACGTGATCTCGCTCCAGATGTCTTCGACGGCTTCCAGACGGTGCATCGTCTCAAGCGTCCCGCGCGAATGCATCAAGACGAGGCCCGCGCCCGCGCGCGCCGCTTCGTCCGCCAGTTCCGGCTCGAAGCGTAGCGCCGAAATATCGTTCACGATCTCCGCACCGGCTTCGAGCGCAGCGCACGCCACCTGCGCCTTTGTTGTGTCAACAGAGATGGGGACGCCCGCCGTCTTGACCAAAGCTTTGACGACCGGCAGGACTCTCCGCAATTCCTCTTCCGCGCTGACGCCTGCGCCGCCCGGTCGCGTGGACTCGCCGCCGATGTCGAGAATGTCTGCGCCTTCGGCGATCATTCTTTCAGCACGAGCGAGCGCCTTGAGCGAGTCGAAAAACTGGCCGCCGTCGCTGAAACTGTCAGGCGTCACATTCAGGATGCCCATCACAAGCGTGCGCTCACCGCAAAGCAGAGAGCGGCGTGCGAGCTTCCATTCGAGAGCGTTTGCCATAAAGTACGTTGATAAATCTTCAGACGCCGATTACGGCGAAGAGAAAGGGGAAGGGTTTCAAGTTCCCCTTCCCCTTTTCACTTTCGCATTTGCGCCCTGCCGTTTCAGGCGGTCGCCGGATTGCTGCCGGTAATCGGCGGCAGAATCGGCTTGAGCGGATTAATTGACGGCTCTTTCAGTTGCGGGCGATCTTGGTCGTCCTTCGAGATGGTCGAATCGTCATCGAGCGAGAGACCGGCGACGATGCGTCGAATCTGCACACCGTCGAGAGTCTCGCGTTCGAGCAGCGTTTCTGAGAGGCGCACCATCGTCTCGCGGTTCTCGGTGATGATATTGCGCGCTCGCTCGTACTGCTCCGAGATGATTTTCTTAACTTCCTGATCTATCTTGATCGCCGTGTCTTCGGAGAAATCACGATGCTGCGCAATCTCGCGCCCGAGAAAAATCTGCTCTTCCTTCTTGCCGAAAGTGAGCGGCCCCAATTCCGACATGCCGTACTCACAAACCATCGCACGCGATAATTCGGTCGCACGTTCGATGTCGTTCGATGCTCCCGTCGTGATGCTGCCCAAGAAGACATCTTCCGCAATGCGCCCGCCCATGAGAATAGCAATCTGGCCGAGCAAGTAATCCTTCGTGTAGTTGTGGCGGTCGCCTTCAGGCAATTGCTGCGTGAGGCCGAGCGCCATCCCGCGCGGGATAATCGTCACCTTATGGACGGGGTCTGCGTTCGGCACTTTGAGGCCAACCAGTGTATGACCCGCTTCGTGGTACGCCGTGACGCGCTTCTCTTCGTTGGTAATGACCATGCTCTTGCGCTCTGCGCCCATCAGCACCTTGTCTTTCGCCAACTCAAAGTCGTACATCGCAACCAGTTTCTTGTTGAAGCGCGCCGCATTCAGGGCGGCCTCGTTGACGAGGTTCGCGAGGTCTGCGCCGGTGAAGCCGGGCGTGCCGCGCGCAATCACGTTGATGTCAACATCCTCGCCGAGCGGAATCTTGCGCGTGTGAACTTTCAGGATGCCTTCACGACCGCGCACATCTGGGCGCGAGACGACAACGCGACGGTCAAAACGTCCCGGTCTAAGAAGCGCGGGGTCGAGCACGTCCGGACGGTTGGTCGAAGCCATCAGGATAACGCCGTCGTTCGACTCGAAGCCGTCCATCTCGACGAGCAATTGATTTAAAGTTTGCTCGCGCTCGTCGTGTCCGCCGCCGAGGCCAGCGCCGCGATGACGACCGACCGCATCAATCTCGTCAATGAAGACGATGCACGGCGCGTTCTTCTTGCCCTGCTCGAAGAGGTCTCGGACGCGGCTCGCGCCGACGCCGACAAACATCTCGACGAAGTCGGAGCCTGAAATCGAGAAGAACGGCACGTTTGCTTCGCCCGCGACTGCGCGCGCTAAAAGCGTCTTGCCCGTTCCCGGCGGCCCCATCATCAGCACGCCCTTGGGAATCCGTCCGCCGAGTTTTTGAAACTTCTGCGGCTCTTTGAGGAATTCGATAATCTCCTGAAGTTCCTCTTTCGCCTCTTCGACTCCGGCCACGTCTTTGAAGGTGACGCGCTTCTGCTGGTTATTCAGAAGCTTGGCGCGTGATTTGCCGAAACTCAGAGCCTTGTTGCCGCCCGACTGCATTTGCCGCAGCATGAAAATCCAGAAGCCGACGAGCAGCAGCACAGGTCCCCACCAGACCAATATTGACCAGAGCAGACCGCTGCTGACCGGCTCTTCAAAAACCTCTTTGACGCGCTGCTTGCCGTTCTGATCCTTCAGGCGCGCAAACTCCATCAACTTATCTTTAGATACCTCGTTTTGCAGTTTGGTGTGAAGTTCGTTCTTCGCCGTATCAATGGCGACGACTTCGGTCTGCTTAACAGTCAACTTCTCAATCTGCCCGCCTTCGATCTTCGCGTACAGCTGGTTGATGTCCAACTCCGAAGTGTTGCGCGCCTGCTTGTTCGTAAAGAACTGGTAAAGCATGACCGCGCCGACCAGAATGAGCACCCAAAAAATTAGTTGTCTCGCCGTAGAACTCAAAATTTTCCTCGCCTCCGACGTTGATGATACCTTATTTCAACGTCTCTTGTCGCTTCCGCCTCGAACCAACTGCAATATACGTCCGCTATCACTCGCCGGATGCCTGAGCGTTGCGCTTTGCTCATCCGTCATTTGCAGCCATCTTTTGATGCCCGCTGTCGCCGCCAAGTTGCGCCTCTTCGCCATGCCGGAAGGCGCGTCGAATCCAGCCCTGAGAATTTAGAAAATCTTGAACGATTACGCATCAGGCTGTTTGAACGTCGCGAGATACGGCAATTCGCGCCAGCGTTCCTGAAAGCCTAGCCCGTAGCCGAAGACATAATCCTCGCGCGTCTCAAAAGCGCGCCAGTCCGCGACGATGTTCGTGCGTCGTCCCTCCGGTTTATCCACGAGCACGCACAGGCGCACGCGCGGCGCGCCCTGTGCTTCCAACTGTTTGATGATGTATTCCTGAGTAATACCGGTGTCGAGCACGCCTTCGACGAGCAGGATGTCGCGCCCGCGCAGGTCAATCTGTGTGCTGAATGATAAGTCCTGAACGCCGCCGAAGGCGCGATGGTCGAAGCGCAGAAAACTTGTGCGGAGCGGCGCGTCAAGAGCGCGCAGGAGGTCTGCGAGAAACACGAAGCTGTCTTCGAGCACGCTGAGCACGGTCAGTTCGCCCTTTTCGCCTTTGCGATAGGCTTCAGAGATTTCGGCGGCGAGCGCCTCGATGCGTCCGGCAATATCAGCCGCGCCGTAAATCTCTACGATTTTTTCATTCATCAAGCCTGCCTCTTTGGAAACTGCGTCCCGCGTCTCAAAACCTTGAACGCCCGCCCCGGCCAGCCGGAGTTCTGGCGTTCACAATTCCGATTCTAAATGCCGGATAATCCTTTTTCAACTTCTCGCGTGAAACCAGAGCCACTTGCGCCTGCGCTCGACCACACTGCCGTCGGGCAATTCGGCACGACGACCACCGCGCCCGTCGTCTAGCAGTCGCTCGATTGCCCGCACGTGCACCATCTCCACGCGCCGCAAATTTCCGCGACAGAGTGCAATCCACTGCCGCAGAGCGCGACGCCTGACAGCCCTGTGCGCGCCCAAAAGCGCCCCAATTCTGAGCGGCCTCATCTTTAACTCTTCGACTTCCTGAAAATTATTCTCAACTGCTTCGTCCAACAATTTAGCCGCTTCCTCTTTGAGAGCCTGCGAATCGTCAGCCAACAGACCAGCGGTTCGCGCCAGCGCCTCGACCACACGCGGGTTGAAAGTTTCCAGCAGCGGCAGCAACTTTCGCCGGACGCGCACGCGCGCAAACCGCTCGTCCTCGTTCATCTCATCAACTCTGAACTCGACGCCGCGCTCGGCGCAATAGTTCTCCGCGTCCAAACGGCGTGCCCAGCCCAGCAGCGGGCGCACCAGCAGCACCTTATCGCGCGCCCGCTCCGCCGTCTCTTCCTTCTCTGCCGTCTCCTGACTTTCATCGAGCACGCGGCTGGGGCGCATCCCGCTCAAGCCCTCCGCGCCGCTTCCGCGCAGCAGACGTAGCAGCACCGTCTCCGCCTGATCGTCCGACGTGTGCGCCACGACCACCGCCCATGCTCCACGAGCACGCGCCGTCTCATGCAGAAAACGATAACGTGCGTGCCGCGCCGCCTGCTCAAGATTGTCTCGCCGCTGCCGCGCGCTCACGCCGATTGAGGCCCGCCCGACGACCGCCTCGAATCCAAGTTCGCGCGCGCGCGTCGAAACCCACAGTGCATCCGCTTCGCCCTCTGCGCCCCGCAAGCCGTGATTCAAGTGAGCGACCGTCACACGCAGAGTAATCCGCCCGACCTTCGAGAGTTCATCGAAGGCCAGCAGCAGCGCCAGAGAGTCCGCACCGCCCGACACGCCGAGGACGACGCCGGCCTCCGCTACAGGCCACCCGCGCCGCTGCCACTCTTCAAACAGACGACGCGCAAAGACGCTCAAACGGCGTCTTTCTTTCGTCGTCTCTAATCTCTGCTTTTTCATGCGCGAGATGCGTGTCGCCGATTTTCGGATTCGATATTTCGCGCGCAGCCCCGCCACGCGTCTCACACATTATATGGCAAGAGACATAAGGATGAGGGTTGCGAAGATGAGAATGCCAAGCGCCGCGCTTTAATGTTAGGATGGCGCATCCCTCGAACTTTCTTCGCTCTGGAGGAATTATGTTTCGACCACAACAAAATTTGTCCCCCCTCTTGTTAGTTCTCCTTCTCCTTTTGATGCCGTCCAACCTCTGCGCGCAGGGGCAATGGCGACTGGTTCGCGGCGGCATCCTACGCGGCATCAGCGGCATGGCGCTCGTTGAGCCTGACAGTGGTGTAGGCCGCACTTCGTTTCTCGTCGTGCACGACAACAAAAAAGCTGATGAACCGCGCGCCGCGCTCATTCAGATTGAAGGCAGGAAGCAACCGCAGTACGTCCCTCTCGAATGGCCGAAAGAGAATCTGCCGAGTGACCTCGAAGCTCTCACCGTCGTTCCGGGTAAGCCCGACAACTTCATCGCGCTCGTCAGTTCGGGCACGGCCTTTCACATCAGGCTCGACACTTCGCGGCACGCCATCGAAGTACTGAAGGTTTTCAAGCTGCCGAACATTCCCGACAAGAGCGAGTTTGAAGGTTTCGCCCTACAAAGTTTCGGCAACCAGTTAGTTGCCGTCTGGGGAAATCGCGGCGAGTTTGAAGAGGTTGGGATCATCTATTGGAGCATCTTCGACGCGAACATTTATTCGTTCACGCAGTTTGGCTCGTCGCCTCTGTCCGTGCCTTGGAAGGCGGCGAACGTCCGACACATTTCCGATCTTAAGCTGGACGGCGGCGGGACTCTCTACGCCTCTTCGGCCTCCGATCCGGGGAACGACGGGCCGTTCGACTCGGCATTCTATGTGGCTGGAACATTTCAAATCTCAAACGGGCAAATCAACTTCACAAAGAACCCCGCGCCCGTCCGCCTGCAACGATTCGCCTATCACAAGATTGAAGCCTTTGAACTCGTGCCCGGCAGCACGGGCGGCATCGCCTTCGGCACGGATGACGAAAACATGGGTTCTTCCGTCTATCTCGACTGGTAGGAACGCGAAGATTTAAACGCCAAGGACGCGCAGCAGGCGCGAAGGACTAGAGAGAAATCTTTAAGTCC
>CAXTRQ010000018.1:5030-19245 GCA_964246705.1 uncultured Pyrinomonadaceae bacterium | reverse complement strand
GGGCGCTATTAAACTCTTAAAATTTTATCCTCCCGTCGCGCCTGCTGCGCGCTCCTGCGTTTAAAGTTTTTGCGTACTCGCTTCAGGGGACGATCATCGTGCCCGTTCCCTCGTTCGTGAAAACTTCGGAGAGCAACGCGTTGCGTAGAGAGCCTTTGATGATGTGCGCGCTGCGGACGCCGCGCTTGAGAAGTTCCGCGATGTTCTGCAACTTCGGAATCATGCCGCCCGTCGCCACGCCGTCACGCACGAGAGCGACCACTTCATCCGCCGTCAATCTCGAAAGCTTCGTCGCCTGTTCTCCGGGTCTGAGGTAAATGCCGTCCACGTCGCTCAGCATGATGAGCTTTTCGGCTTCGAGACGGATAGCGATTTCGGCGGCGATGGTGTCTGCGTTGATGTTGAAAACTTTGCCTTCCTCATCCGCGCCGAGAGACGACACGACCGGCAGGTAATCGTGGTCGAGCAGGACGCGCAGCAGGCGGTCGTCAACTTCGACGACATCGCCGACGTGACCGAAGTCCACATGTTCTCGCTCGCCGGTCTCCTGATTCAGAACCTCTTTCGGCGGGCGGCGGACGGCCTTGATGATGCCGCCATCCACGCCCGACAGCCCCACCGCCTCGATTCCGCGATGGCGCAGCGCCGCGAGAATATCCGTGTTGATTTTTCCCGCAAAGAGCATCTTCGCCATGTCGAGCGTCGCATCGTCGGTGACGCGCCGACCGTTGATAATCGTCTGCTCGACGCCGAGTTGCGCAGCGAGTTCGTTCAACTGTTTGCCGCCGCCGTGGATGACACAGATGCGAATGCCGACCTGATGTAACAACGCCAACTCTTCGACCAGAGACACGAGATTGTCATGATCGTCCGTCACCTTACCCGAGAGTTTCACCACAAAGGTCTTGCCCTTGAAGCGTTGAATGTAGGGCAATGCCTCACGCAACAGATCGAGTCGCGGCTGCGTTGATTCAGGCCATTGGCTCATCATCTTTCATCCCCCAAAGCAATTTCACTTCAACAACTCGGCCATGATGGCCTTCTGTACGTGCAAGCGATTTTCGGCCTCTTCGATCACGACCGAGGCGGGCGAATCAATAACGCTGTCCGTCACGATGACGTTGCGGCGCACGGGCAGGCAGTGCATGAAGAATGCGCTGTCCGTGCGTCGCATCTTCGCTTCGTCAACAATCCACGCGGCGCGATGGGGGGCGCGCTCTTGCAAGTCGGCTGCCGCGTCGCCGTAAAAACGATGGCTGCCCCAACTCTTTGCATAGATGGCCTGCGCGCCGTCGAAAGCCTCTCGCGCGTCGTGCGTCACGGCGACTTTCGTTCCGGCGTCGTTCGCCGCGCGGTTGATGTCTTGCATCAGTTCGTCGTCCAGTTCGTACCCTGCCGGGTGCGCGATGGTCAGTTCGTGTCCCAACTGCGCGGCGGCGAGCGCAAAGCTGTTCGGGACAGCCATCGGCAGCGGCTTCGGATGCCACGCCCACGTCAGCACGACTCGCTTCGCGCCCGCGCCCAACTTTTCTCGAATCGTCAACATGTCCGCGAGCGCCTGACACGGATGATGCATCGCAGATTCGAGATTGATGAGCGGCACTTCCGCATACTTTGCAAAGGCATTCAAGATGGGGTCGCGCCTCTCCTCTTGCCAATCTTTCAACGCCGCGAAAGTGCGGACGCCGATACCGGCGCAATAACGCCCGACGACGCGCACAAATTCCGCGACATGCTCCGTCTTGTCGCCGTCCATCACGACGCCCGCGCGGTGCTCCAACGTCCAACTCGTCCCGCCCGGCTCAAGCACCACCGTGTTTCCGCCCAGTTCATAAATCCCGACCTGCATCGAAGCGCGCGTCCGCAGCGAAGGATTGAAAAACACGAGCGCGATTGAGCGACCGGCGAGCGTCTTCTCATGCGTCGCACGCCCGCGCTTGAAACTTAAGGCCGCGTCAAGCAGTCCCTCAAGCTCGGCGCGCGTCCAATCCCCTGTCCTGAGAAAATTCTTCGGCATCGTCTCCATGAAAAGTCTCGTCAGATGAAAAATCCTGTCAGAGATTTCTGACTCGCCTATCAACCAGCCGCTAAGAGTTTTCGCCGGTCGCATCCTTCAACGCTTCGATGAACAAGTCGGACTCTTCCACGCTCAGACACAGCGGCGGCAGAAGTCTGAGCACGCGCGCGTCGCTCGATGTGCCTGTAATGATACGTCTTTCGAGGAGAGCCTGCTGCACCCCGGCGGCGCGGGGTTCATCAAACTCGATGCCGAGCAGCATCCCTCGACCGCGCACGCCCGCGATGTGTGGGATGGCGGCGAGTCCTTCGCGCAGATGTCCTTCGACGGCGCGCACATTCTCAAGCATGTTGTCCGTCTCAATCGCTTCGAGTGTAGCCGTCACTGCCGCCATCGCCAGCATTCCGCCGCCGAAGGTCGTGCCCAGATCATTCTCTTTAATCTGCGAAGCGACCGCATCGGTCGTCAGGCACGCGCCGACGGGAACGCCGCTGCCCAGAGCCTTCGCCAGCGTGATGATGTCCGGCACGACCCCAGCGCCTGCCGCACTTCCGGCAAAGAACCAATCGCCTGTGCGCCCGACGCCGGTCTGCACCTCGTCGTAAATCAGTAAGATTCCGCGCTCGTCGCACAACTCGCGCAGACGCCCGTAAAACTCCGGCGCGGCCAGACGCACACCGGCCATTGATTGAATCGGTTCAAGCATGATCGCCGCGATAGTCTCATCCGCCAGTTCGGCGATTGATTCAATCGAACCGAACTCCGCGCAGACGTGCCCCGGCACGTTGGGTCGCCCGATCTCCCGATACTTCCCTAAAAACGTCGCGCTGATAGCATCCGCCGTGCGCCCGTGAAAACTTCCCGTGAAGGTGATGATGCCCTCGCGCCCCGTCTTCATGCGCGCCATCCGCATCGCGTTCTCGTTCGCCTCGGTTCCCGAGTTGCAGAAGAATGCCTTCGTGATTCCGGCGGGCGCACACTTCACCACCTTCTCCGCCGCGCGCGCACGCACCTCCGAATAGACGAGGTTCGAGTAAAAAAGCAGACGCCCAGCCTGCTCTCTGATCGCAGCGACGACGTGCGGGTGGCAATGCCCCACGCCCGCGACCGCATGACCTCCATACAAGTCCAGATAACGCGCGCCCTCGCCCGTCTCAACCCACGCGCCCTGCCCGTGCTCCGCCGCGAAAGGAAATTTCTTATACGTCGCAAGTTGAAACTCATCCTCGCGCCCCGCTACATCTTCAAACTTCATCATCATTTTCAAGTCGAGAGTCCAAAGTCCAGTGCGATTTTCAATTGAATATCAGGAACCCTGATTGACCACCGCAGAGCGCAGAGATTTCAGATTCAAGATTTGAAATCTTCAATCACTCAGCTTTTTTTCTTCTCTGCGCTTTTGCGTGAAATTTATTCTCACGCAAAGACGCAACTCTTAAGGATTGCCGCCGACAAGCAACAGCCCCGCACGCTCGTCGAGTCCGAACATCAGGTTCATGTTTTGCACGGCCTGCCCCGACGCCCCTTTCACGAGATTGTCTATCGCCGAAAAGACGACGAGTTGACGACCACGCGCCGCAAAACCGATGTCGCAAAAATTGGTCAGCTTGACCCAGTTGATGTCGGGCGAGCCGTCGACGAGACGGACGAAGAAGCTATCACGGTAGAAGTCCGCGAAGAGTGCGCGTGTGTCTTCTGCCGTCAACTCATTTTTCGTCTCGACGTAAATCGAGGCGAAGATGCCGCGCGCGACGGGCAGTGAATGCGTCATAAAAATAAGGTCGCTTGTCCAGTCGCCGACGGCACGTAAGGTCTGTTCAATTTCGGGGACGTGTTGATGCGTGAAAGGCTTGTACGCATAGAACGAGTTCATGCGCTGCGGATGATGCGTGTTCGCGGCGGGCTTCGCGCCGGAGCCTGATGAACCCGTCTTCGCATCAACGACGACACGACTGCCGAGCGCGCCCGCCGCGACGAGCGGCGCGAGGCCGAGCAGCGTCGCCGTCGCAAAACAGCCGGGATTGCTGACCAGCCGCGCCTTGCTTATCTTTTCCCGGTTCGCTTCCGTCAGGCCGTAGACGAACTCGCGCTGCAACTCCTGCGCCGTGTGCTCGCGCCCGTAGTGCTCCGCAAACTCGCCCGCGTCGCTCAAACGAAAATCGCCGGAGAGGTCAATGACTTTGACATCGGGCGGCAGGCGCGGCGCAATCTCCAACGCCTGCCCGTGCGGCAGCGCCAGAAAGACGCAATCCAAATCCTTCAATCTCTCAGGCTCTTGCGGCGCAGACACGAAGCGCAGGTTTGTCAATCCGTAGAGATTGCGATGCACTTCCCCCACGCTCTTGCCTGCGTGCTCGTTGGCCGTCACCAGCGCGACCTCTGCATGCGGGTGAAACAGGAGAATCCGCAGCAGTTCCGCCCCGCCGTAGCCCGACCCACCGTAGATGCCAACTTTCAGTTTCATGTTTTGTTAATTATTTTATGACCCCGCAGTGGCGCAAGTTTCGCAAGCTCCGGAAGGGCGAAACAGATGTGCCGCCCCTCCAAGGCTTAAAAATATTCTCTCGCGTCTTAAACCCACGGCTGACGCCGTGGGTCTATCAAACTTCCGCGCCTCTGGGGCTTGCGAAACTTGCGCCCATGCCGTGTCTTCCCCGACAAGCTCTAAGCGGCGACTTCGAGTTTCCGGCTGGCGAGCTTCGAGTTGACGAGGTCGAAGAGGCGCACGCCGTCGCGCTTCGCATTCCCGGCGGGAACATTGAATTCGCGCTCGATGTAGTCCTCGCCCATCTGCGAATCGGTGACAGACCCGGCGATTAAATCAACCTTTAGCCCGCGCCGACGGAACAACTCGACGCCGCCCCACGCGCCGACGTAGTCCGAAGCGCAAAAGACCAGCGCGGCTATCGCCTCGCGCAATTCCGTATCATCGAACACCGACTCGACCGAGTAGCCGCCCAGAATACCGTCGCCCAGTTCGATAACTATCAGGTCAGGCGCGCTCTCGTTCAACTTCCCGATAATCGCTTTCGCAACGGGCGCGAGGTCGCCGACGCCAACCGTCGAAGGCAGGCCGCAGTCGAGAAAACTGGCTGTTGCGACTGCGCCATGATCCGCCATGTTCAGAGTGTCGCGCAAGGCTGCGACGCCCGACAGCTTGGCCGCCGCCACACGTAAGCCGACGCGCGTCGCCTGTCTGACAATCTCCGTCGCCGCCAGAGTCTTGCCGCTATTCATGCACGCGCCCGCGACGATGACGAGAGGCGCAGTCTCCCCCAAAGCCTCACGTAGCGGCAGCGCCCCGTCGGCGATGTTGCGCACGCGCCCGTCGCCTCCGCACACCAGACCGATGACGCTGACGCGAATCGCATCGCTCAGGCTCGAATGATGCCCCGTGCAGCAACCGATGACGCCGCCCATATTCAGCAGATGAAGTTCGTCGCCCGCGCTGACAGTCTCCGGCACATCGCCGACGAAACCCTTGAGCGCGCGACGACTGCCGAGCACGCCGACTAGTGTATCGCCGGGATTAATCTTCGCCAGCCGCCCCGTCGGCAATTCCAACTGGTTGTAAGTCGCGCTGTCCGTCAGTGCGCGCACCACGACGACATCCCCTGCACGCGGATGCTCCGTTTGACGCATGACCGCCAACGTTCTCTGCAACTCAAGCCTCGACGTTGCCGACCCCATCTTATCAACCTCGACCGACATGATGCCCGCCAACTCTTCCGCCACTTTAATCATCTCCAACCCCCTTCAAAAGTTACGAGTGACAAGTTAAAAACCGCTCGGCTCCGATCATTCTTCACTGAACTACTGAAAACTAAAAACCGATGACGTTCCCGGTTTTGCTCGTCACCTGTCACTGTTTTTCTGTTGTCTCAACCGCAGCGCGTTCAGTTTGATAAAGCCTTCGGCGTCGCGCTGGTTATAGATCGTGTCGGCCTCGAAGGTTGCGAGCCGCTCGCTGTAGAGCGTGTGCGGCGAGCGGCGACCGGCAACAATCGTGTTGCCACGATAAAGCTTTAGTCGCACGTCGCCCGTGACGCGTCCCTGCGTCTCGTCAATCACTTTGCGCATCAACTCGGTTTCTGGCGCAAACCAGAATCCGTAATAGATGCTTTCGGCGAACTTCAAACTCAGCGCATCGCGCATCCGCAAGACCTCCCGATCCAGCGTGATGGATTCGAGCGCGCGATGCGCGGCTTGCAGGATGGTCACGCCCGGCGTCTCATAGACGCCGCGTGACTTCATGCCGACAAAGCGATTTTCGACCAGATCAACGCGACCGATGCCGTGCGCGCCGCCCGTGCGGTTCAACTCTTCGAGCAGTGCGACCGCGCCGCGTCGCTCGCCGTTGATGCCGACAGGCACGCCTTCCTCGAAATTAATCTCGATGTATTCGGCTTCGGCGCGCGCCTCTTCCGGCGCTTTCGTCAATTGAAAAATATCCGCCGGGGCTTCCGCCCAAGGGTCTTCGAGGATGCCGCCTTCGTAAGAGACGTGCATTAAGTTGCGGTCGGTCGAATACGGTTTCTCGGCGGTCGCCGTGATTGGAATCCTGTGCTGCGCGGCGTAAGCAATGAGGTCGCTGCGCCCCTTGAACTTCCACTCGCGCCAGGGGGCAATGACTTTAATCTCCGGCTCAAGCGCGTAGTAGGTCAACTCGAAGCGCACCTGATCGTTGCCCTTGCCCGTCGCCCCGTGCGCGACGGCGTCGGCGTTCTCCATCCGCGCAATCTCGATCTGCCGCTTGGCGATGACGGGACGCGCCAGCGACGTGCCGAGCAGATAGACGCCCTCGTAAACCGCGTTCGCCTTGACCGCAGGCCACACGTAATCCTGCACGAACTCCTGCCGCAAATCCTCGACGTAGAGCTTCGACGCTCCCGTCTCGCGCGCTTTGTCAGCCAGCCCCTCCAACTCTTCGCCCTGTCCCACGTCCGCGCAATAACAGACCACCTCGCACCCGTAGCGTGCGCGCAGCCAGTGCAGCATCACGGACGTATCAAGCCCGCCCGAATAGGCCAGCACAACTTTTTTAATTTCTCGCTCTGCCACTTGCTCTCCCTTTCAAATAGTCTCAAGTTAAAAAATTCATCCGACGTTTTCGACTTGAGATTCCAAACTTTAGACTCCGGACTTTTTTTATCCGAACAACTCCCAGATTTTCTTAATTGCCGCGCGTTGCGCCTTCGGTTCTTGGACGGCGATGAAGATGGTGTCTTCGCCCGCCAGCGTCCCGATAATCTCGTCAATCGCGGCGCGGTCAAGTTCGACCGCCACCGCCGATGCCAGCCCCGGTTCGCACCTCGCCACGACCAGACAATCGCCCGCCACCGCGAGGCTCAGCAATCCGCGTACAGCCGTGCCTCCCTCCGCCTGCGGTAAGGTGTAGCGCCCCTGTTGCTTGACGATGCCCAATTCTTCGAGGTCGCGCGAGATGCTCGATTGCGTCGCCACAACTCCCGCGCGCTTCAGTTGAGCCGCCAACTTCTGCTGCGTGCCGATGCGTTCGGCGCGTATCAGGCTCAGGATTTTCTGCTGCCGTTTATCTTTCTCCATACTCGGTTGTTATGCACTAAGTTTGCATAACTTGTGCATAGATGCATAAAATAACATTAAAGTTGCATCAAAGCCAAGTCGGGCAAAGTATCGCCGGAAAAATTTCGCTTGAGTTTAAAGGAACAGGTGATAAAAACGAGCTATGACTGAAAGAAAGAATGAGGCACAAAATTTATGGGGCGGAAGATTTCAGGGCGAGACGGACGCAGGGTTCGCGCGCTTCAATCGCTCATTCCTGTTCGACCGGCGGCTCTTCGAGGCGGATGTGCGCGGAAGCCTCGCGCATGGCGAGGGGTTGCGCGCCGCAGGCGTGCTCGACGCGGAAGAGGCGGCGCGCATCGTTGAGGGGTTGCGCGCAATCTTAGAGCGCGCGGCAGCCGAGGGCGCAAGTTACCTCGAAGACGAGCGTGCCGAGGACATCCACTCTTTCATCGAGGCGCGGCTCATCGAACTCGTCGGCGATGCGGGTCGCAAATTGCACACAGGGCGCAGCCGTAACGATCAGGTGGCGACGGCGCTGCGTCTCTGGTTAAGAGATAAGCTCGACCTTCTTTCGGAGAAGGTGCGCGACGCGCAGAGAGCTTTGCTTAATGTCGCCGAAGCGCACGCGGACGCGGTGCTGCCCGGTTACACACATTTGCAACGCGCGCAGCCCGTTCTGTGGGCGCACTGGTGTCTCGCCTATTTTGAAATGCTGGGGCGCGACCTCGAACGGCTCTCGGAAGTGCGGCGGCGGACAAACGTGTTACCGCTCGGCTCGGCGGCTCTGGCCGGGACGAGTTATCCGATTGACCGCGAGGCGGTGGCGCGCGCGCTGGGGTTTGCAGGAGTCACGCGCAACAGTCTGGACGCGGGCAGCGCCCGCGAATTTTGCGTCGAGTTAGCGGCGGCGGCGCGCCTCATCATGGCTCATCTCTCGCGCCTGAGCGAAGACCTCATCCTTTATGCGACGACGGAGTTTGGCTTTATCGAACTCGGCGACGCGATAGCGACCGGCTCAAGCCTGATGCCGCAGAAGAAGAACCCGGACGCTTTGGAGTTGGTTCGCGGTAAGGCCGGACGCGTCTTCGGTCACACGTTGGCGCTGCTCACAATCGTCAAAGGCTTGCCGCTCACTTACAACAAGGATTTGCAGGAGGACAAAGAGGCCGTCTTCGACGTAGCCGATACGCTCGACGGCGCGCTGGAAGTGACGGCCACGATACTCGCTAACATCAGTGTACGCGAGGGGCGCGCGCGCGATGCGGCTTCGGTCGGTTACATGAACGCCACGGAGATGGCTGATTATCTGGCGCGGTGCGGGATGCCCTTTCGAGAGGCGCACGAGGCGGTCGGGCGGATGGTGCTCAAGGGAATCGAGAAGGGCTTGGAGCTACACGAACTCGACCTTGAAGAGTTACGCGAGTTTTCCACGCTCATCGAAGAGGACGTGTACGACGCGCTGTCGCTTGAGCAGACGCTCTCGACGAAAGCGCAGACGGGCGGCACAGCCCCCCCGCGCGTCGCAGAGGCGCTCGCTGCCGCCCGCTCGTCTCTGTTCAATTCTTAAGTCGCTACCATTCGCACTTGTAAGCGGCCATAGATTGCTTGGCCGTCTCCATCGAAGTTTTGCAAGCCTGCGCCAGAGATGCCTTACCGGCTGGCGTGGCGGCTGCATCCCGCCAAGTCTTGCGCCATGTTTCCATCGTAGTTTTAAAAGTCGCGCGTGCGGCTTCGGGGATATTGGCGTTCACACATTTCTCGTACTTCGCGATGAATTCGTCGCACTCGGTCACGCCGATGGTGTCGCCGCTACTGGCTGTCGTCGTCGCCGAGTTCGCCGTCGTGTTCGCCGTCGTGTTGGTGGTTTTAGTGGTCGTGTTCGTCGTCGTGTTCGTGGTCGTGTTGTCCGCGTTATTTGAACATCCGCTCAGCAATACTAATCCGCAAATCGCAAGCGCCGAGAGCGCCAGCATCCATCGCTTCATGTTTTTCTCCTCGTTAGAGAGCGCGTCGAGGGCACGCTCAGGGTTAGGAACAGGCGAGGCTGGAAGTTTGGCGAGGAATCCGCTTGACGAAATCAGGATTGCCTTCGAGAAGGATGATTTAAAGAGACCGGCAAAGTTAAAGCAATCTCCGGTTGACGCAAGCCGCAGAGAGTTTGAGAGCATTCTTCGTCTTTGCGTGAAACTTAATTTCGCGCAAAGACGCAAAGACGCATGGAAAGCTCACTCGCCCAAATATGCCTCTTTGATGCGCGGGTCGGCGGCCAGTTCTTTGGATGACCCTTGCATGACGATGCGCCCGGTCTCAAGGACGTAGGCGCGGTCGGAATGTTTGAGGGCGGCGTGCGCGTTCTGTTCGACGAGCAGGATGGTCGTGCCTTCGCTGCGAATCTCGTCAATAGCCTCGAAGATGGTATGGACGACGAGCGGGGCGAGTCCGAGCGAAGGTTCGTCTAAGAGCAGCAGCCGCGGGCGTGACATCAGCGCGCGTCCCATCGCCAACATCTGCTGTTCGCCGCCGGAGAGTGTCCCGGCCTTCTGCGACTCGCGCTCTTTGAGACGCGTGAACATCTTGAAGGCGCGCTCCATATCTTCGTTCATCTTGCGCTTGTCTTTTTGCAGGTACGCGCCCATCTGTAGATTCTCGCGCACCGTCAGATTGGCAAAGACCCCGCGCCCTTCGGGCGACATCGCGATGCCGCGCGCGACCAGTTTATGCGTCGGCGTGCCGCTGATGTCCTCGCCTTCAAAAGTGACGCGCCCCTCGCGCGGGCTGAGCAGACCCGTGATGGTTCTCAGAGTCGTCGTCTTCCCCGCCCCATTCGCGCCGATAAGAGTAATCACCTCGCCCTTCTCGACGTGCATCGAGACGCCTTTGAGCGCGTTGATTGCGCCGTAGTTCACGGAAATGTTTTCCAGTGTCAACATGAGAACAGTTTTTAGTTTTTAAGTTTTCAATGTTCAGTAAGCACCGACAGCTTTTTGTTTTACTGAAAACCGAAAACTGAAAACTTTAATCTCCAAGATAGGCTTCGATGACCTTCGGATCGTTTCTAATTTCTTCGGGCAAACCGAGCGCGATGGATTTGCCGTAGTCAACAACCTGGATGCGCTCGCAAACGCCCATCACGACCTTCATGTTGTGTTCAACGAGCAGGATGGTCAGGCCGAAGCGGTCGCGTATCTGGTGGATGAGATTCAAAAGGTCGTCCTGCTCCGAGGGGTTCATGCCCGCCGCCGGTTCGTCGAGCAGCAGGAGTTTCGGGCGCGTGGCGAGCGCGCGGACAATCTCCAGACGGCGCTGGTTGCCGTAAGGGAGGCTCGTGCCGCCTTCGTCGCGGAAGCGCGCGAGGTCGAAGATTTCCAACAATTCAAGACAAAACTCTTCATGCTCGCGTTCGTCGCGCGTGTAGCGCGGCGTGCGCAGAACGGCGTCGACCAAACTTTGCCGCGTATGAATGTGGCACGCCGTCAAGACGTTTTCAAGCACGGTCATGCTCGGAAACAGCCGGATGTTTTGAAAGGTGCGCGAGATGCCGAGCGCGGCGATCTCGTAGGGGCGAAGCCCGTCAATGCGCTTGCCCTGAAAATGGATGTCGCCCGAAGTGGGGCGATAGACGCCCGTCAGTAGATTGAAGATCGTCGTCTTGCCCGCGCCGTTCGGGCCGATGAGGCCGTAGATTTCGCCGGGACGCACCGCCATATTAAGCTCGTTGACGGCGACTAATCCGCCGAAGCGAATCGTGCATTCCCCTGTGTTCAAAATCGCCGACGCGCTTCCCGCCGTCGCGGCTGATGCCGCCGCGCCCCTCGCGTCTGTCGTCGCGCCTCCCGCGTTCGTTGCCATTACGACCTGTCCTCCTCGCCCAGAGAAGTGTCGCGCGCCCGTTGCCCCGTCGTCGCCTTGTCTACGGAATCGCTCGTGCGCGTGTCTTCCGCCGTAATCTCCTCGGCTTGCGTTCTCGACTTCGCACGCAGGCGCGCGCGCCAGCCCTTGAAGGATGCCGTGTTGCCGAGCAAGCCCTGCGGGCGTGTAATCATCAAGATGATGAGCAGCAGCGAATAGATGACCATGCGATATTCGGCGAAGGAGCGCAGCGCTTCGGGCAGCACGGTCAGGAGTATCGCGCCGAGAATCGAGCCGACGATAGAGCCGAGTCCGCCGAGAATAATCATGATGAGAATCTCGAACGAACGAATGAACTCGAACGATTTCGGATTGAGATACCCGTCGAAGTGCGCCAGCAACACTCCGCCCGCACCGGCCATCGCCGACGAGATGACGAAGGCCAGCACTTTGTAGCGCGTCGTGTTGACGCCCATCGCTTCCGCCGCCAGTTCGTCTTCGCGGATAGAGATAAGCGCGCGCCCGAAGGCCGATTTGACGATGTTGTGGACGATGACGATGGTGACGATGGCGACGAGAAAAATCCAGAAGAAACTCTTAACAATCGGGATGCCGGAATAACCGCGCGCGCCGCCGATGGATTCGATGTTGTTCAGCAGGACGACGATAATCTGACCGAAGCCGAGCGTCACGATGGCGAGATAATCGCCCTTCAGACGCAACGACGGCACGCCCACCAACAGCCCCGCGAAGGCCGCCACCGCCGCGCCGATTAAAGTCGCAATCAGCAGAGAGACGACCCAGCCGAACCACCCGCCGCCGAGCGTCGCCGCAAGGTTCGCCCCGTAGTTGACCGAATAGTAAGCCGATGAATACGCTCCGACCGCCATGAACCCCGCGTGCCCGATGGAGAACTGTCCAGTGAAGCCGTTAATCAGATTGAGCGAGACGGCGAGCGTAATCGAAATGCCCGACAGCATAATAACGCGGCTGTAATAGGCCGGAATCATGCCCGCCTTGAATACGAAGTCGAGCGCAAACAGCACGCCGAGCACGACGAGTGCGAATAGGAGATTACGCGCGGTGCGAGACATAAGAATCAAAGGATGAAGGCGGAAGGATGAAGTTAAGATGTGTGCTTTTTTTCATCCCTCATCCTAACATCCTTGCTTTTAGACTTTTTCCTGTGCGACCGAACCCAGTAGCCCTGAAGGACGGAAGAGGAGAATTAAAATCAGAATGACGAAGGCGACCGCATCACGGTAGGTCGCATAACCGACGGCGACAATCATCGTCTCCAGAATTCCGATGAGCAGTCCGCCCAACACCGCGCCCGGAATATTACCGATGCCGCCCAAGACCGCCGCGACGAATGCTTTCAGCCCGACCAGAATACCCATCAACGGATCAATGCGCGGAATGCGGATGGCGACCAGCACGCCAGCGGCGGCAGCCAGCGCAGAGCCGAGCGCGAAGGTGAAAGAGATGATGTGGTCAGTGTTGATGCCCATCAGCTTCGCCGAAGTCAAGTTGAAAGAGACGGCGCGCATCGCCTTGCCCGTCTTCGTGTAATAGACGATAAATTGAAGCAGCACCATCAACGCCAGCGCGATGACGAGCACGACAATATCGGCGGTGTTAATCGTCACGCCTTCCATCAACTCAACGGCATGTTTCTGGTACAACACGGGGAAGGTTTTCGGTGCCGCGCCGAAGACGACCTGCCCGCCGTTCTCCAACAGCAGCGAGACGCCGATGGCGGTAATCAGCGCGGTCAAGCGCGAATACTTGCGCACCGGGCGATAGGCGAGCCGCTCGATGAGCGCGCCGATGGCGGCGCAGATAATCATCGCCAGCAGCATCACGATCAGCGCGGTGAGCAGCGAAGGCTCAAGCGTGCCGTTGCCTATCAGGCCGCGCGCCAGCAAGCTGTCCGCGCCCATGCCGAGTTTCTGTGCGCCGCTCGTTCCGAGGCCGTTGGCGAGATAGTAGCCGGTGAATGCGCCGACCATGTAAACGTCGCCGTGCGCGAAGTTGATGAGCTTCAGCACGCCGTAGACCATCGTGTAGCCGAGCGCGATCAGTGCGTAGATCGCGCCGAGCGTGATGCCGTTGATTAGCTGTTGTAGGAACGTACTCATGCTCTTGACACTGAAAAGTAGCGAGAACCTCTGTTTGCAAGAATCAGCCGCCAGAAGGCCGGAGATATAGTTTGAATTTAGAATTTCAAATTTGAAATTTCAGATTCCAAATCTTCGTCTCTCTCCGGCCTTCTGGCGGCTGATGCGCGTTTTTTAAGTGTGCTCCGAACTTATTTATTGCTGTTTGCGGCGGCGTTGGTATTGCTGCCGGTGTTGGCGTTCGTATTTGTCGCGGGCGATGCGCCGGTCGCGGGCGATGCGCCTGCCGCCGGGGAAGCGCCTGTTGCCGGTGATGCGGACGCGGCGGGTGCCGCGCCCATCGTCGGCATCGCCGCTCCGTCCACCTGCACGCGCTCCTGCACGACGAACTTCCCGCCCTGTTCAATCTTAATCATGACGATTGGCTTGACGGCATCGCGGTTCTCGTTGAACGTCACCGTGCCGGTCACGCCGGGGAAATCCTTGGTCGCCGCCAACGCGTCGCGGATCGCTTTGCCGTCGAGCGAGCCTGCGCGCTTGATGGCGTCGAACATGATGAGCGCGGCGTCGTAGGCGGTCGCGGCCAGCGCGTCGGGCGTCTGGTTGTTGTAACGCGTCTTGTAATCGTTGACGAACTTCTGCACCTTCGAGTCGGCATCGTCGGGCGAATAGTGGTTACTGA
>CAXTRQ010000018.1:0-5020 GCA_964246705.1 uncultured Pyrinomonadaceae bacterium | reverse complement strand
GCCGTGCAGCGCGGGGCCGCCAATCTGGTAGAGGCTCGGCGAATCCCAACCGTCGCCGCCGACGAGCGGGACGGTCAAGCCCTTGTCGCGCGCCTGCTTGGCGAATAGGCCGACATCGCCGTAATAGCCGGGGACGAAAACCACGTCCGGGTTCGCGCCCTTGATGGAAGTAATCTGCGCGTTGAAATCCTGATCCGCCGCCTGATAAGACTGCGTGACGACGATCTGCCCGCCCAGTTTAGTGAAAACTTCGGTGATGACCTTTTCCAGCCCCGTCGAGTAATCGTTCTTGCGGTCAACCATCAGCGCGGCGCGCTTGGCGTTCAAGCTCTTGGCGGCAAACTGCGCGATGGCCGCGCCCTGCACCGGGTCAATAAAGCAACTGCGGAAAATATAGTCGCCCTTTCTGGTCACCTCCGGGTTGGTCGAGGAGGGCGTGAGCATCGGAATCTTCGCGTTCTGCGCAATCGGCGCGGCGGCGATAGAGCGCGAACTGGCGACCTCGCCGATGATGGCGTTGACACCGTCCTGCGAGACGAACTTGGTGACGATGTTGGCCGCTTCGGTGGCGTCCGAGCGGTCGTCCTGTACGAGCAGTTCGACCTGCTTGCCGTTGATGCCACCGGCGGCGTTCACTTCGTCGGCGGCCATGCGAATGCCGTTGGTCGAAGAGATACCGAAGTTAGCCGTGTCGCCGGTCAGAGACATGAAGACGCCGATTTTGACTTTGTCTGCGGTCGGCGTACCCGCCCCGCCATTGCCGGGGCAACCGCTGGTGGCCAGAACTGCGGCACTCAACAATAGAGAAAATAGAAGTGTGGCATTTTTTTTCATGCTTAGTTCAGCGCGCGTCCGGGCAAGCCCCATCAACTGTAGAACATTGCCGCCCTGCGCTCCTTTCAAGTTGAAGGTTATCGGCCAACCGCCGTACACGCCCCTTGAGGCGTGCGGTGTGGCGGCTGCAAGTTCAGATTTAGTATAGCTGTACTATTCAGGATGAAGCGAAAAATTAAACTCTCAGAGAATGGCGGAAATAATACGCGATTCCCATTGATTTGCAAATCGCTTAATGAGTCTCTCCACGGCACGCTGGTTGCCAACTCACTTGTGACGGCGTTTTTGAAGACGCGAAATCGTACACCAATGCGATGCTGTGACGCGCGAGTGCCGTCCAATTTTTAGAAAGACGCGAACAGCCACGCATACCGCGATTCATATTTTGAAGAGGCTGACCGTCGTCTTCGGGTGCTTTCGACCGTCACGGTCGCCCGCATCGTTCAGCGGACTCTATTGTCCATTAAACTTGAAAATAAGCTTGCGAAAGGGGAATGGTTATGGCGGACTTTAAAAAAGATAGTGTTGGTGAAGAGGTGTCGGCTTTCGGAGAGCGTGTTAAGGGCGCGGCGAAGGATGCCGCCGGTTCAATTACAGGCAATAGTTCCTTGGAGCGTGAAGGCGAGCGCGAGAACGCTGAAGGCAACGCGCGTCAGGAGGCCAACAATGTGATCGGCACTTCGACCGGCGTGGCAACCGGCACGGCGACAGGTCGCAGCAGCCGTATGGTGACAGGGCTTTTCCGTGACCGTGAAAGCGCCGAGAACGCTTATCGCTCGGTCAGCACGCGCGGCTACGACAAAGACGACGTGAATCTTCTGATGTCGGACGAAACACGCAAGACTCATTTTGGCGACCACACCCCTGACACAGAACTCGGCAGCAAGGCTCTGGAAGGCGCAGGCGCAGGCGCGGCGATTGGCGGAACGACCGGCGCGATTCTCGCTGCCATCGCCGCCATCGGCACGAGCGTTGTGCTTCCCGGTCTCGGCCTGATCGTCGCCGGGCCGCTCGCTGCGGCTCTCGCGGGCGCGGGCGCGGGCGGCGCGACGGGCGGCTTAATCGGCGCTCTCGTCGGCTCAGGCATTCCCGAAGAGCGCGCCAAGGTTTACGACGAAGGCGTGCGCAGCGGCGGCATCGTGATGGGTGTCAATCCGAAGACGGACGAAGACGCCGAGTACTTCGAGAACGAGTTCCGCACAAATCGAGGCGAGCACATCTACAAATAAACGGCACGCGACAAACCGTAACGAGAAGTTTTTTTTCAGGGGAGAGCCACACGGACAGGCTCTCCCCTTTTTATATTGAATCTCAGGAAAGTTGAGACTCACCGTCGCAGGACACGAAGATTGCACAGAAGTTTTAAAATTCAAGATGTGAAATTTTGAATCTTGAATTGCTCAACCTTTATGCTTCTTCGCGCCTTGGACGCGAAGAAAGCAGGACGCTAAGAAGAACGCTTTCAGATTCTCTCTGCTCGACGCTCGACCGGATTCCGCTGCAATCTTCTCCGCCCGCCCGCTCTATGGCATACTTCGTTTCAATTCAAGTTCATAAAATATACGCGGCCTCGCTGTCTCAACGTGAGCGCGAGGTTCTTGGGAAAGGGAGTCGAACATTGATGAGTAAAACAATGGGGGAGATTCCGCGACGGCCTCTGGGGCGTACCGGCGTCGAAGTATCGGCGCTGGCGCTCGGCGGCTCGCACCTCGCGGAGACGAAAAGCGAGCGCGAGTCAATTCGTATTGTCCATGAAGCGATTGACGCCGGGCTGAACTTTATGGATAACGCTTGGGAGTATCACGAAGGCAGGAGTGAAGAAGTGTTGGGCAAGGCGCTCGAAGGGCGTCGGCATCAGGTCTTTCTGATGACCAAAGTTTGCACGCACGGGCGCAACCGCCGCACGGCGCTGCGTCAACTCGAACAATCTCTGAAGAGGCTCAAGACGGATTACCTCGACCTCTGGCAAATTCACGAATGCATCTACGACAACGACCCTGAGTTGCACTTCGCACCCGACGGAGTAATCGAGGCTCTCGAAGAGGCGCGGCGCGCGGGCAAGGTGCGTTTCATCGGTTTCACAGGGCACAAAGACCCTGCGATTCATCTCAAGATGCTCTCTTACAACTTTCCTTTCGACACCTGTCAGCTTCCACTGAACTGCTTCGACGCGACGTTTCGCAGTTTCGAGCAACAGGTCTTGCCCGAACTTAGTCGCCGTGGCATCGCCGCGCTCGGCATGAAGTCTCTCGGCGGCAACGGCGATGCCGTCAGTAAGCGCGTCGTCTCCATCACGGACGCCCTGCGCTACGCGATGAGCCTGCCCGTCGCGGCCACCGTCAGCGGTATTGATTCGCTCAAGGTGCTGCGGCAGAATCTCCGCATCGCGCGTAACTTCACGCCGATGACACTGGAAGAGATGCAGGAACTTCGCACGCGTTGCGCGGCGGATGCGGCTGATGGTCGCTACGAACTCTATAAGACCTCGAAGAAGTTCGACGGGCCGCCGGGAAGAAAGCAGCACAAGTTTCCCACGGACGAGGAGCTTGCGGCCTGACCGTGCGCGTCCGAGACGCTCGCCGGCGTTTCCTTACGGCACGTGCGGTCTGTTGTTGGTCGCTTCTTTTAAAACCTCAATCTCAGGTGACACGACATGACGAAAGAAACAGGGAGCCGCGAGGCTGGGTCTGCGTCGCCGCTCGGCGATATGAGCGCGGAGGATTTCAGGCGCTACGGGCATCAGATTATTGACTGGGTCGGCAACTACCTTGAGCGCATCGAGGAATATCCGGTGCTCGCGCAGGTGCGTCCCGGCGAATTGCAGAGCCGGCTGCCCGCCTCCGCGCCGGAGCAGGGCGAAAGCATCGAGGCGATTCTCGCGGATGTCGAACGTCTCATCGTCCCGGCGCTCACGCACTGGAATCACCCGGCCTTCTTCGCTTACTTCTCCATCTCGGCCTCTGCGCCCGGCATCTTCGGCGAACTCTTAACGGCGGCTTTTAACGTCAACGGCATGCTCTGGCGCACCTCGCCCGCTTCGACCGAGTTGGAAGATGTCGCCCTCTCGTGGCTCAGGCAGATGATGGGACTGCCCGCAGAGTTTGAAGGCATCATCTACGACACCGCTTCCGTTTCGACCATGCACGCCATCGCCGCCGCGCGCGGCGGGCGCGCTTTGAAGATTAGGGCTGACGGCCAGAGCGGTCGCGGCCACTTGCCACAGCTTTGCCTCTATACCTCCGAGCAGTCGCATTCGTCGGTCGAAAAATCGGTCATCACGCTCGGACTCGGCCAACGCTCGTTGCGGAAGATTCCGACTGACGCAGCGTTTCGCATGAACCCCGACGCGCTCGCGCGCGCGATTGCGGAAGATCGGAGCAGTGGTCTGCTTCCCTTCTGCGTCGTCGCCACGGTCGGCACGACTTCGACGACGAGCATTGACCCCGTGCCCGCGATTGCCGACATCTGCGAGCGCGAAAAACTGTGGCTGCACGTTGATGCGGCCTACGCCGGTTCAGCCGCTATCGTCTCTGAACTTCGACACACCCTCGACGCCTGCGAGCGCGCCGATTCGCTCGTCACCAATCCGCACAAATGGCTGTTCACGCCGATTGACCTCTCCGTTCTCTACTGTCGCCGGATGGACATCCTGCGCCGCGCCTTCTCGCTCACACCCGAATACCTGCGAACCTCCGAGACAAGCGAAGTGCGAAACCAGATGGACTATGGAGTGCAACTTGGTCGGCGTTTCCGCTCGCTCAAACTCTGGATGGTCATGCGCTACTTCGGGCAGGAGGGACTCGCCGCGCGGCTGCGCGAACATTGCCATCTGGCGCAGGTCTTCGCCAGAGAGGTTAAAGTCGCGCCCGACTGGGAATTGCTCGCGCCCGTTCCCTTCAGCACGGTCTGCTTCCGCTATTGCCCGCGCGTCGAAGGCGAACAAGCAGAGGCCAGAGGCCAGAGGCTCGACGCGCTCAACGAACAATTAATGAACGCCGTCAACGCGACCGGCGAAGCATTTCTCTCGCACACAAAACTGAACGGCGTGCTCGCCCTCCGCCTCGCCGTCGGCAACATCCGCACCACCGAAACACACATCCGCCGCACATGGCAACTTCTCAACGAACATGCTGTACAATCTACCCACTCCCCCCCACCACCTTCAACATGAATAATCTTTGCGCCA
>CAXTRQ010000017.1:21662-54253 GCA_964246705.1 uncultured Pyrinomonadaceae bacterium | reverse complement strand
CTCACGGTGTCAGCCGTGAGCTATCAAACTTTCGCCCCTCTGGGGCTTCAAAACTTTCGTCCCCTTGGGGCTTGCTCAAGAAGCTGGCTACGACACGTCGCTCGCCGGTTTTTTCGTGCGCGTCGAACTCTTCTTCGCCGTCGCGCGCGTCTTGTTGGTTGCGGCGGGCATACGCTTGGCGGGTTTCGGCTCCGGCTCTTCCGTCCGGAGAACCGCACCGAGCATATCGGTGACGGCGCTGGCCGCTCCGCTCACCAGTCCGGCGACGCCGGAGGCGATCTGCGAAGGAATTTCTTCAGGGTGCTGCGGAATGATGCTGCGCGCGGCCTGCTCGGCGGCGTTGGCGACCGCTGAAACGGTTGTGGTCGCGGTCTCCGTCGCCTGTGACGCCGCCTCCTGTGCCGTCTCGACGGCAGTCCCGACCGGATTCAACAGCGCGTCCCAACGATAGACCAACGCGGGCGCAGGTTCGGCGAGGCGGCGGAAGACGAGATCGGTGACCGCTTCGACGACCCAGTGATGATAGAACTCGCCGACCGAATGCACGTCGGCGTCCGGGGCTGGATTCATAAAATCAATCGCGTAAGGGATGCCGTCTTTAATGGCGAACTCGACCGTGTTGATGTCGTAGCCGAGCGCGGTGCAGAGCGTCCGCACGTCGTTTGAGATGCGTTCAGCCAACTCCGCCGTCAGGTAGTTCGGGTCGTGAATGTACTGTTCGCCGGAGAGGTACGGCTTGCGCGGGTCGTAGGGCATAATCATCACTTCCTGCTGACCGATGCAATAGCAACGCACGAACTGATCGAAATCAATGCCTTGCTGGAGCGTCATGCAGAGCGTGCCGGTCGTGTCATAGACCTGCCAGAGTTCTTCGAGCGAGTTGACCTTCGAGACGTTTTTCCAACCGCCGCCGTCGAACGGCTTGATGTAGGCCGGAAAGCCGACGTAGTCGGCGATGCCCTGCCAATCGAGCGGGAATTCGAGATTCCGCAGCGAATCGCTGGTGATACCCTCGATGTAGTCCTTCTGCGGCAGCAGCACTGTGCGCGGGATTGCGACGCCGAGCTTGACGGCGAGCGAATAGTTGAAGAATTTGTCGTCCGCAGACCACCAGAAAGGATTATTGATAATCCGTGTGCCTTCGAGCGCAGCGCGCTTCAGGAAGCCGCGATAGAAGGGAACTTCGTGCGAAATGCGGTCAATAATCACGTCGTATTTGCGCTCATAATCGAGGGGCACGCCGCCGACGGTGATTAATTCCGCCACCGTCTCGCCGCCTCCGCGCTCATTAATTTTCTCAATCAACGCTGCCGGAAAAGTCTGTTCACGGCCTACCAAAATGCCAACTCTGTTCACGATTTTCGCGTCCTTTCAAAAACAGTTTCAAGTGACGGGCGACGAGCCTCAAACGGTCTCTAACTTATCACTCTTCACTGGTGAATTGTTACTTACCTGTGAAAACCGTGCACTCTACATGCTTGGCGCGAGCCTTGTCAACGCGCCGTCGAGGCATCCGCGCCTAAGCTTTCGCGCATCAATAGATATGCTTCTGCCGAAGGCTATCATTTGAACTCTTGAACGGAAGCACGTATGTTACAATCCCTGAAAGGTTTGGTTGACCTCTCCTAGAGTGCGCCGGTCACCCGTAAAAGAAAGAATTTTGAAGGAGACACAGACAGTGTTGCGACGCTTCACTCTCTCCGCGCTGGGCTTGGCTTTACTGGCCTGCGCGGGGCTTTCGTCCGTCGGGGCGGTTGTTGCCGCCATGCCGCAGCAGCCGGGCGAGAAAACTAAGAATCAGGCCGCTACGCCGAAGGCTGAAAAAGTCGACCCGAAGAATCCGACCGCCGAACAGGTCGCCGAGACCGTTATTCAGGTTTACGGCTTTCGCGAGCGTCTCGCGCAAATCAGGCGGACGGGCGTCGAGCATGGGCGCATCACCCGTGCGACCGGCGAAGGCGTGACCGAAGAGATTTCGTATGCGCGCAGTTTTATGCGCGGCGCGACTTCGGACAAGGACAAAGTGCGGCTCGACCAGCGCAAGCCGAGCCTCGAATATTCTTTAATCTTCAATGAAGGGCGCGTGCTGGGTCTGGTCAAGGGCACAACTTTTACGCCGCGTCAGGAAGAGGTCGCGGATTTCGTCTCGCAGAATCTACATGGAATAGACGCGCTGCTACGCTATAAAGAAAACGGCTCGACCGTCGCCCTCGCCGGCAAGGAAAAGCAGAAGAACATTGACATGTGGCTGCTCGACCTGACCGACAAGGACAAGCGCACCACGCGCTACTACGTCAGTTCGGCGACGGGTCGCGTCCTCTGGCTCGAATATGAAGAGGCGAAGGGCAACGCGCCGGTCAAATACAAACGCACCTTTCACGATTACCGCATCGTGCAGGGCACGCGCGTCCCTTATCGCACAGTGCTCTACGCCGACGGCAAGCAGTTGGAAGAGGGGCAAGTGCTGACCGTCACTTACGGCGTCAAGATGGAAGAATCTCTATTCCAGACCACCGATGCGACCACTTCTTCAGGCGCGCGATAGGCGAAACCAAACACGGAAATTCAAGATTGAAGATTTGAAATCCTGAAACTTCAATCGCTCAACTTTTCTTCTTCTCTGCGATTTGGCGTCTTGCGTGAAACTTATGCTCACGCTGGAGTCGCCAAGCCGCGAAGAAAGTAAGGACGCCGAAGTGAAACGGCTTTCTAACATTCCGAAAAATCGGCGCGTATCCGGCTGACGCTGATGAGGCGAGGCTGGATTTTTCTTTTGATTGCCATGGACGACGATAAAAATTCTGTGATAGTATCCCGCCACTTCACTAACGGCGTTTGAAAATTGTCCATCAGTTTTCCGCCCCTGAGACCTCTGGCTGAGGCCCTCGGCCTGAAGCGTCCCGCATTAAGCTGTCTAACACGGTCGCCGGGTAGTTTTATCAAGCTTTACTTTTTATATTTGCCAGCAGCCCCACGCTGCTCGCGTGCGCTTTTCAGTTTAAAACTACTTGAGCCGCAGTATCGCTTCCGCCCTCATCAGAAGCTTTGGCTCAAATGAATCTCGCGAGGCTCTGATTAGTCATGGCTACTCCTACAATTCAAACTCCGGCGCAACTCGATCAACTCTGCATCAACACCATTCGCACGCTCTCGATGGACGCGGTGCAAGCGGCCAACTCAGGCCATCCCGGCACGCCGATGGCGATGGCTCCGGTCGCCTATCTGCTCTGGAACGAAATTCTGCGCTTCGACCCGCAAGACCCCATCTGGCCTAACCGCGACCGCTTCGTTCTTTCCATGGGACACGCCTCGATGCTGCTCTACTCGATGCTGCACCTGACGGAAGTCAAGGCGGTCAACGCGAAATATGAGCACACGGGCGACGTTTCGGTGAGCCTCGAAGACATCAAGCATTTCCGTCAACTCGACAGCCGTTGTCCGGGGCATCCCGAATACCGCTGGACTTCCGGCATCGAGACGACGACCGGCCCCTTGGGGCAGGGCATCGCGACGAGCGTCGGGATGGCGATCGCTTCCAAGTGGCAGGCGGCAACTTTTAACCGCGACGATTTCTCGATGTTCGACTATCGCGTCTATGCGCTCTGCGGCGACGGCTGCATGATGGAAGGTCTCTCGCACGAAGCGGCCTCGCTCGCCGGACACTTGAAGCTCAACAATCTCTGCTGGATTTACGACAACAATAAAATCACGATTGAGGGCAACACCTCCTGGGCGTTTTCCGAAGACGTGGCGACGCGCTTTATCGGCTACGGCTGGAACGTCACGCGCGTCGGCGATGCCAACGATCTCGACATGCTGCGCCGCGCCTTTCAGGTCGCGCAAAAAGAGAAAGACCGCCCGACGCTCATCATCGTCGACAGCCACATCGCTTGGGGCGCGCCCACCAAGCAGGACACGCATGCCGCGCACGGCGAACCGCTCGGCGAAGAAGAGATTCGCTTGACGAAGCGCGCCTACGGCTGGCCGGAGGACGCAAAGTTTCTCGTGCCCGATGAAGTCCGCACACATTTTCGTGAGGGCCTCGGCACGCGCGGGCGTGCCGAGCGCGACGACTGGTTCAGGCGTCTGGATGACTTCGGAAAAGTTTATCCCGCGCTCGCCGATCAATTGACGAGAATGCAAAAACGCGAACTGCCCGACGGCTGGGATAAAGACATCCCCTCCTTCGAGGCGGACGCGAAAGGAATGGCGGGGCGCGATGCTTCGGGCAAAGTCTTGAACGCGATTGCCAAGAACGTCCCTTGGCTCATCGGCGGCGCGGCTGACCTCGCGCCCTCGACCAAGACGCGTCTGACTTTTGAAGGCGCGGGCGATTTCTCCGCAGACAATCAGCCGGGACGAAATTACGCCGGGCGCAACTTTCATTTCGGCATCCGCGAGCACGAGATGGCGGCCATCTTAAACGGCCTCGCGCTCTCCAAAGTGCGCCCCTTCGGCTCGGGCTTTCTCATCTTCTCCGACTATGCGCGCCCCTCGATTCGTCTGAGCGCGATTATGGAGATTCCGACGATTCACATTTTTACGCATGATTCCATCGGCGTCGGCGAAGACGGCCCGACGCACCAGCCCGTCGAGCAACTCGCATCACTGCGCGCCATTCCCGGACTCATCGTTCTGCGACCGGGCGACGCCAATGAAGTCGCCGAAAGCTGGCGCATCATCATGCAACTCAGGCACGAGCCGTCTGTGCTCATTCTCAGCCGTCAGGCTCTCCCGACCGTTGACCGGACAAAATACGCCGGGGCGGAGAACACGAAATTCGGCGCATACATTCTGGCAGATGCGGCGGACGGTCAACCCGCAGTGATTTTGATGGGCACAGGCTCGGAAGTGTCGCTCTGTCTCGCGGCTTACGAGCAACTGACGGGCGAGGGCATCAAGGCGCGCGTCGTCAGCATTCCTTCATGGGAATTGTTCGAGCACCAGTCGGATGAATACAGAGAGAGCGTGCTGCCCGCTGCCGTGCGGGCGCGCGTCGCCGTCGAACAGGCTGCAAGATTCGGCTGGCAGCGTTACACTACAAACAATGAACAGGTCATCGGCATGAAGACTTTCGGCGCGAGCGCACCGCTCAAGGAACTGACTAAAAAGTTCGGCTTCACGGTCGAGAACGTCGTGGCGACGGCGAAGCGAGAAATTGAGAAGGCGGCTGTTTGAAAATTCCCTGTGGATTCTGAGGAGTTAATTTTATGAGTAATACTTTGATTGAAATCATGAAGCTCGGCCAGTCCATCTGGTACGACAACATTCGCCGCGCGATGCTCTCAAGCGGCGACCTTAAAAAGAAGATTGAAGAGGACGACCTTCGCGGCGTCACGTCGAACCCGACCATCTTCGAGAAGGCCATCACCGGCTCGACCGATTACGACGAGCAGTTGCGCTCGCTCGTGCAGGCCGGAAAGAGCGTCACCGAAATATATGAAGACTTGGTCGTTCAAGACATCGAAAACGCCGCCGACATCCTCAAGCCAGCATACGACAAGACCGACGGCGTTGACGGTTACATCAGCCTCGAAGTCAGCCCCCGCCTCGCCTACGACACCGCCGGGACGATTGAGGAGGCCGAGCGCCTGTTCACTCGCCTCAATCGCAAAAACGTGATGATTAAGATTCCCGCCTCACAAGAGGGACTGCCCGCCATCGAAGAATCTATCTATCGCGGCATTAATATCAACGTGACGATGATCTTCTCGATTGAGAATTACGTGCAGGTGGCTGAAGCTTTCATCAAAGGTCTGGAGCGGCGCGCGACGGAAGGTAAGCCGGTTGAGAACATCGCCTCGGTCGCCAGCTTTTTCGTCTCGCGCGTGGACACGGCAATTGACAGCGACCTCGAATACAAGGCGCGTCATGCGACGGACGCCGAAGAAAAAGCCAAGTACGAAAGCTTGCTGGGGCGCGCGGCGGTGGCGAATGCGAAGATTGCTTATCAAAAGTTCAAAGAGATATTCCACGGCGAGCGTTTCGCGGCTCTCAAGGCGAAGGGCGCGCAGGTGCAGCGTCAGTTGTGGGCTTCGACCGGGACGAAGAATCCGAAGTACTCGGACGTGCTCTACATTGACAACCTGATTGGCCCGGAGACGGTCAACACCGTCCCGCCCGCCACCTATACGGCGATACGCGATCACGGCAAAGCCGCGCTCACGCTCGAAGAGGGAATCGAGGAATGTCATCAACTCGTCGCGCAGCTTGGCGAAGTGGGCATTGACTTGAAAGCCGTGACGGAGAAGCTACAGAAAGACGGGCTGTCCGCGTTCGTCACCTCCTTCGACACGCTCGCCGAATCTATCGAAGCCAAACGCGACGCGATTCTTTCAGGTATCCAAGAGAGGTTGACAGCCAGCCTGGGAAAGTACAGTGATGCGGTCACGGGTGCGCTCAAAGAGGCCGACAAGGGCGACGTTGTGCGCCGCATCTGGCGCAAAGACGCGGCGCTCTGGAAAGAGGACGAGGCGCAGCAGAAGATTATCAAGAACGCGCTGGGCTGGCTGACCGTGCCCGACGAGATGATCGGCGTCGAGGACGACCTCATCGCTTTCGCCGACCGCATTCGCGGCGTGCGCGAGTTCAAGCACGTGATGGTTTGCGGCATGGGCGGCTCGTCGCTCTGTCCCGAAGTTCTCCGCCAGACGTTCGGCAAGCAGGAAGGTTACCCGGAACTGCTCGTCCTCGATTCGACCGACCCGGACGCCTTCTCCGACATCGCCGACCAGATTGACATCACACACTGTCTCTTCATCATCTCCTCGAAATCCGGCACGACCACCGAGCCGCTCGTCTTTTACAAATACTGGTACGATCAAGTCAGCAAGCGCAAAGAGAATCCCGGCGATTGCTTCATCGCCATCACAGACCCCGGCACGCTGATGGAGAAGATGGCGACCGAGGATAAGTTCAAGCGCATCTTCCTGAATCCGGCTGACATCGGCGGGCGCTATTCTGCGCTCTCCTATTTCGGGATGGTTCCGGCGGCGCTGATGGGACTCGACATCAAAAAGCTGCTCGACCGCGCGGAGAGAATTGTTCATTCGTGCGCGTCGGTCGTGCCCGCGGCGGACAATCCCGGCGCGCGTCTCGGCGCGATCATGGGCGAATGCGCGAAAGCCGGAAGAGATAAACTGACGATTATCGCCGATCCGAAAATCGCTTCATTCGGGTTGTGGGTAGAACAACTGCTCGCCGAAAGCACAGGCAAAGACGGGCGCGGGATTATTCCCGTGGCTGGCGAACCGCTCGGCGCTCCGGCGGTCTACGGCGACGACCGCCTCTTCGTCTCCGTCGCCGTGGGTAAACTCGACAGCGAAGTTGAATCCAAGCTGAAGGCGCTCGAAGCCGCCGGACATCCGGTCGTCTATCGCACGCTGACAGACCTCTATGATCTGGGCGAAGAGTTTTTCCTGTGGGAGATTGCGACGGCCTTCGCGGGCTGGCGCATCGGCATCAATCCGTTCGATCAGGCCAACGTGCAAGAGTCGAAGGACGCGACCAAAGAACTGCTCGAAGCTTTCACAAAAGAAGGGAAACTTCAGGAACAGCCCGTGCTCGTCACGGACGGCACGCTGACCATCTACGCCGACGACGCGACGCGAGCCGCGCTGCCTGCTTCATCCGTCGGAGAGGCGTTCAAGGCGCATCTGGCGCGAGCAGGGACGGGCGACTACATCGCTCTGCTCGGCTACATCGAAGAGACGCCGGAGCATGAATCGCTCATCCAGCACATCCGCTTGCACCTGCGCGACGCGACGCACTGCGCGACGACTACAGGCTATGGCCCGCGCTTCCTGCATTCGACCGGGCAACTACACAAGGGCGGCCCGGCCTCCGGCGTCTTCCTGCAACTCACCGCGCCGGACGCGAAAGATTTGCCGATACCGAATCAGTCATACACTTTCAGCATTTTGAAACAGGCGCAGGCGCTCGGCGATTTCCGTTCGCTCTCGAAGCGTGGCCGTCGCGCCATTCGCGTCGACCTCGGCGCAGACGCTTTGGCCGGACTCAAACGCCTGCATGAACTGATCGGCGAAGCCATCCCCCGCTCCGGCGCAACAGGAGCGTAACGAGAAGGATGTAAGGATGAAGGCGGAAGGATGAAGAGGGTTGATTCATTGACTCGTCGAGTTAAAGAATCAATCGGTCAATCCTTTTTCACCATTCATCCTTCCGCCTTCATCCTTTAATGATACGAGGATCGAAGAGATGTCCACACCTGAACAGACCCCTAAGACCGCGAAGATTGGCATGATTGGTCTCGCCGTGATGGGTGAGAACCTCGCAATGAACATCGAGCGCAACGGCTTTCCCATCGCCGTCTATAACCGGAGTCCCGAAAAGGTTGACGACTTCGTGGCGCGCGCCGCCGGTAAAAATGTCATCGGCACGAAGTCGCCCGCAGAGTTCGTCAAGTCTCTGGAACGACCGCGCAAAGCCATTCTGCTCGTCAAAGCGGGCGAGGCCGTCGACGCGACGATCAACTCCATCAAGCCTTACCTCGAAGCGGGCGACATTATCATTGACGGCGGCAACTCATATTTTCAAGATACCGAACGGCGCGAGAAAGAGTTGAAGGCCGAGGGCTTGAACTTTATCGGCTCCGGCGTCTCCGGCGGCGAGAAGGGCGCTCTCTGGGGGCCGTCGCTGATGCCCGGCGGCGACCGCGAAGCTTATGAACAGATTCGACCCATCTGGGAAGCGATTGCCGCGAAAGTTGACGACGGCCCGTGCGTCACATACATCGGGCCGGGCGGCGCAGGCCACTTCGTCAAGATGGTTCATAACGGCATCGAGTACGGCGACATGCAACTGATTGCCGAAGCCTACGACATGATGCGCGGCATCCTCGGCATGTCGGCTGACGAGATGGCAGACGTTTTCGATGAGTGGAATCGGGGCGACCTCGAATCCTTCCTCATCGAAATCACTGCGAAAATCTTGCGCGTCAAAGACCCGGAGACAGGTCAGCCGCTCGTTAATCTCGTGTTGGATAAGGCGGGGCAAAAGGGAACCGGCAAGTGGACGAGCGACATCGCGCTCGACCTCGGCGTCGTCGTCCCGACGATTGATGCCGCCGTCGACACGCGCAATCTTTCGGCGCGCAAGGAGGAGCGGGTCGAAGCGAGCAAGCAGATTCGTGGGCCGCAGAGCGCAGGGTATCAGGGCGCACGTCAGGCGATGGTTTCAGCCATTCGCGATGCGCTCTACGCGTCGAAGATTTGCTCTTACGCGCAGGGCATGAATTTGATTCGCGCAGGCTCGGGGCAGTGGAAATGGAACGTTGACCTCGGCGAAACGTCGCGCATCTGGAAGGGCGGCTGCATCATCCGCGCGCAGTTTCTCGACAAGATTAAGCAGGCGTATCAACGCCGCACGGACTTGCCGAACCTGCTGCTCGACCCGGACTTTAAAGACTACGTCGAGCGCGCGCAATCGAACTGGCGTTTGGCCGTCACCACCGCGATGCAGATGGGTATTCCGGTTCCCGGCATGTCGGCCTCTATCGGGTATTTCGATACTTACCGCACCGCCAACCTTCCGCTCAATCTAACGCAGGCGCAGCGCGACTTCTTCGGCTCGCACACCTACGAACGAACAGATAAGCCGGGCGCTCCCGCCGTCCACACGGAATGGGAAGAACTTCTGGAAAAGCAAGGCTGAAGGATGGAGGCCGACGGGACGGGGTGAAAGAGATTTCCCGACAGCCGTGCTTTCATCCTTCGTCCCGTCGGCCTTTATCCTCGCCTTTTGAGGCTTCCGCTTCGTGCGTGTTCTTGCTGGTCATCAATGAAATAGTTTGAAAATCTGATTGGCGCGGGGCACGCACGAAGCGGAGGATTTAATTTGAAAAGGTTACCAGCGAACGAGCTATCTTTCCATCGAGGGAATTTTTAATGCAAGCTGAAGCGACCGTCACATCAACTCAGGACAATCCGATGCGCGAAGGCATTCGCCTTGAGCGCACCGCAGAACCTTGCGCCGTCGTCATCTTCGGCGCGTCGGGCGACCTCGCCAAACGCAAGCTGATTCCGGCGCTCTATCGTCTGGTGCAGGAGCGATTGCTGCCCGCCGAGTTCGCCATCATCGGTCTCGGTCGCACAGAGATGAGCAGCGATGAGTTCCGCGACAAGATGAAGGCCGCGATTATTGAATTCTCCGAAGCCAAGAGCGTTGATGAAGAGGTCTGGAATTCATTCGCGCAGGGCATCCAATTTCTGCCTTCCGACATTCGCAACGCCGAGTGCTATCAAAAGCTGAAAGAGATGCTCGAACAGGTTGACCGCGAACGCGGAACCGGAGGGAATCATCTCTTCTATCTTTCGACCGCGCCCGAATTTTACGCCGAAGCCGTCAAGCAACTCGGTGAAGCCGGTTTGACGAAGCAGCAGAAGGGCTGGGTGCGCGTCATCATCGAAAAGCCTTTCGGCACGAGCCTTGAGAGCGCGCGTGAACTCAATCAACAGATTTTGCAGCATCTCGATGAGTCGCAGATTTATCGCATTGACCATTATCTGGGCAAAGAGACGGTGCAAAATCTGCTGGTCTTCCGTTTCGCCAACGGCATCTTCGAGCCGATGTGGAATCGCCAGTACATAGACCACGTGCAGATTACGAACGCCGAGACGGTCGGCGTCGAGGGGCGCGGCGGCTACTACGAGAAATCCGGCGTCGTGCGCGACATGATTCAGAATCACGTCTTTCAGGTGCTCTCGCTCGTCGCCATGGAACCGCCCGCGACGCTCAACTCCGAGGACGTGCGCGACGAAAAGATTAAGGCGATGCACTCGGCGCGCGTGTTTACGCCGGAGCGCGTGCGCAACGAATGTGTGCGCGGTCAGTACGGCGCAGGCTCGATTATGGGCAAGCCCGTACCCGGCTACCGCGAAGAGGAAGGCGTCGCGCCTGATTCCGCGACCGAAACCTATGCCATGATTACGATGCTCTTCGATAATTGGCGCTGGTCGGGCGTGCCCTTCTACATTCGTTCGGGCAAGCGGCTGTCAAAGCGCGTCACGGAGATTGCGATTCAATTCAAGGCCGTGCCGCACCAACTTTTCGGCTCGGCGATGGAGCAGGTGACGCCGAACCAACTGATCATCCGTGTCCAACCCGACGAGGGCATCACTCTGCGCTTCGCCGCCAAGGTTCCCGGACAGGTGACACGTATCCGCGATGTCAATATGGATTTTCGCTACGGCGCATCCTTCGGCGTCCAACTCGCCGAAGCCTACGAACGGCTCATCCTCGACTGCATCCTCGGCGATTCGACGCTCTACGCGCGCAAGGATATGACCGAGCGCGGCTGGGAAATCGTCATGCCGATTCTGAACGAATGGACCGCGCACAGACACGAAGCCCCGTTCCCCAACTATGAGGCCGGGTCGTGGGGGCCGGAAGCCGCTTCTAAACTGCTCGAAGCGCAGGGACGCCGTTGGCGCAGACCCTAAAAGCAGTGACGCGTAGCAAGGGATGAGTGGCGAATTAAAAACAGCTTTCTTCTCAACACTCTTCACTTATTACTGATGACTGTTTTCGGTTATGCTCATCACTCAACACTTATCACTCGTCACTCGTCACTGATTTTAATATGGAAACACAGGCCAGCACAGTTACATTCTCGACCGCGAAGGGCATTGACGCCGGGAAACTCGAAAAGGAGTTGACGGCCATGTGGGCGGCGGCAGCGGAAGGAAAAGCGGGCAGCACGCAGGCGGGCACGACGCGCGCCTGCGTGCTCAATTTGATTGTTTACTCGACTGCCGGAGACGACCGCGCGGAGCTTGACGCGTTGCTCGATGAAGTCGTGGAAAGAAATCCTTGCCGCGCCATCGTCCTCGTCACAGACCGCGAGGCGACGGAAGCCAAGCTCGAAGCTTCTGTCTCGACGCGCTGTCATCAGAGCGGCAAGGGCGGCAAACAGATTTGCGGCGAGCAGGTGACGCTTGAAGCGAGCGGTGCAATCGTCGAAACGGTTGCGAGCGCGGTTGCGCCGTTGCTCGTGCCCGATGTTCCGGTCTTTCTCTGGTGGCAGGACATTCCGCATTACGCCGATAAGCTTTTTAATCGTCTCACAGAGATGGCCGACCGTGTGGTTATTGATTCGATTAAGTTCGACAATCCGCATGAGGATTTGCTGCGGCTGGCGAAAATGCTGAACGAGCGCCCTGACTTAAATCTCAGCGATTTGAACTGGGGACGGCTGACCTCTTGGCGCACGCTCGTCGCCAGCTTTTGGGACGTGCCCGCCTACCGCCAGCATCTCGACCGCATCGAGCGCGTGCGTATCGGGTATGACCAGCCGGATGTTGCGCCCGGCGAGATTGCGCCGAAAGCTCTGCTCGCCCTCGGCTGGATGGCGAAGGCTCTCAAATGGGAGATAGAGCCTTCGGGGACTAAGGTCGAAGAACGCGAGGCGCGCTTTCAACTGCGCGCCGCAGACTCGCGCGACGTGGAGATTATCCTGAGCGCGACGGACGACATCGAAGGCCGCGACGGCATGCTCACCTCGCTCAATCTCTCTTCCGTCGAAGCGGAGTTTTATGTCGAGTTGAGGCCGGAAGGGACGAAGCTGGAGACGGGTACGAGAATCGGCAGCGGCGAGCGTGCCGTCGGTCGCGTCCTCACCTATGAAGCCCGCAGCGAAGGTCAACGTCTGAGCAGCGAACTGAGTTTTCTCACGCGTGATAAAATTTATGAAGGGTCTCTCAATTTCGCGGCGCGCCTGCTCGATACCATCAGGGCTTAGAGCAAATTTCAGTTGAACTTATGGGCGCTCAGATTCACCGCCGCACACATCACCGGACGCAGAGCGGGCAAAAGAGATTTCAGATTTGAAATTTCAAATCTCGAATCTTCAAACTCGATGCATTCCCTGCGCGCCCCGTGTTGAAGATGCGCTTGCTCCGAAGACTCGAATCAAATAAGAAGGACGATAGATAAGAACAGAATATGATTATTGCTGGAGACATTGGCGGGACGAAGACGAACGTGGCGCTGTTTGAGCCGAGCGGGGGCGATCTGGGCAAGGCCGTCGTGCAGCAGAGTTTTCCGAGCGGCCAGTATAGCTCGCTCGAAGCGATTCTTCAGGAGTTCTTCGACGCGCACCATCCGCAATCTGTGACGCACGCCTGTTTCGGCGTCGCCGGGCCGGTCGCCGGAGGGCGCGTCGAAACACCGAATCTGGCGTGGATCGTCAGCGACCGTAATCTCGCGGACACTCTGAAGGTCAACCGCGTCGGGTTGATTAACGACCTCGAAGCGACCGCTTACGGCGTCGAGGGTTTGCAGCCCGCGCAACTATACACGCTCAACGAAGGCGCGGGCGCGGGCGTCGGCCATCGCGCCCTGATTGCCGCCGGGACAGGTCTGGGGATGGCAGGGATTTTCTGGGATGGGCATCATTATCGTCCGATGGCTTCCGAAGGCGGCCACATTGATTTCGCTCCGCGCAATGAACTCGAAATCGAACTGTTGCGCTACATGACGAAACAGGTCGGCGGGCATGTCAGCTACGAGCGCGTCCTTTCAGGGCCGGGACTCTTCAACGTTTACTCGTTTCTCCGCGACACGAAATTCGCAGACGAGCCGGACTGGCTGGCCGCAGAAATCGAGAGCGGAGATAAGAGCGGCAAGACAGCCGCCGTCTCGCAAGCCGCCCTCGCAGACAAATGCCCGCTGGCCGTCAAAGCCCTCGCCATGTTCGTTGAAATCTACGGCGCGATGGCGGGCAATCTCGCGCTCATCTTGAAGTCGTCGGGCGGCCTCTATATCGGCGGCGGCATCGCTCCGAAGATTATCGAAAAGTTGAAGGACGGAGCGTTCATGCGCGCTTTTCAGGATAAGGGAAGGATGTCCGGGTTGGTGGAATCCATCCCCGTCCACGTCATCCTCGACGATAAGACCGCGCTCTACGGCGCGGCCCGTTGTGCGCTCATAAACGCCGAAGGATAAAGATGCGCGACACAGGCGACACTAACTCGAATATTAAAATTTACGATGATGCGGAAGCCGTGGCGCAGGCCGCGACGGCGCGCTTCGTCGAAATCGTCAAAGCCGCGTTGGAAGAGCAGGGCAGTTTCAGCGTCGCGCTGGCGGGCGGCTCGACCCCCAAGCGAATTTATGAACTGCTGGCGAGCGACCACTGGCGCGACAGCGTGCGTTGGGACGATGTCCACATCTTCTTCGGCGACGAACGCTGTGTGCCGCCCGATCACCATGACAGCAATTACCGCATGGCAAACGAGGCGTTGCTCTCGCGCGTCCCTCTGCCCATTGCGAATGTCCACCGCATGATAGGCGAAGGCGATGCGGTCGCCAATGCGCGCCGCTATGAGGATGAACTGCGCTCCTACTTCGGCGACGAACAGTGGCCGCGCTTCGACCTCGTGATGCTCGGCATGGGCGACGATGGGCACACGGCTTCGCTCTTTCCCGGCAGCGAGGCTTTAAAGGAAAACTCCGCATGGGTGGTCGCCAACTGGGTGGAAAAGTTCGACACCTACCGCATCACGCTCACCGCTCCCGCCATCAATCACGCGCGCCACATCATGTTCAACGTGACCGGCGCGGGCAAAGCCGAACGACTGCCCGAAGTCATACGCGGCGCACGTCAACCGGAGCGCCTTCCGGCGCAATTAATTCGACCCGTCGAAGGCCAACTCGAATGGTTCGTTGACCGCGCGGCGGCTGAAAAACTAAATGAAACGACGAACGCTGAATGAAAAGCAACTTCAAATCTCAAATTTGAGATTTCAGATTCGTATTCAACACATCGTTCATCGTTTCGCGTCCATCATTTGATTTTATGAAACTGAAAAGAATCGCCATCGGCAGCGACCATGCCGGATTCGAGAGCAAGGAGAGCGCGAAAAAGGAGTTAGCCGCGCTCGGCCTTGAAGTCGAAGACAAGGGCACGAACAGCCTTGAGAGCGTTGATTACCCGGACTTCGGCGCGGCGGTCGGACGCAGCGTCGTGAGCGGCGAGGCGGATCGCGGCGTCGTCATTTGCGGCTCAGGCATCGGCATCTCGATTGCCGCCAACAAAGTGCCGGGCGTGCGCGCCGCACTCTGTTGGAACGAAGAGACGGCGCGGCTCGCGCGCCAGCATAACGACGCCAACGTTCTCTGCATCGGCGCGCGTTTCATCGAGCCTGACTTAGCCGCGCGCATGATTCGCGCCTTTGTCGAAACTGAGTTCGACGGCGGACGCCATCAACAGCGTATCGAGAAACTGACGCATCTCGACGACGCGCGACAGAGCAACTGACATTCAAAATCACTGCGGCGCTGAGTTGATGATTTGGCTTTAAACGCGAGAACCTCCAACTTATCCAAATGCCTAGCAAAGAACGTCAGAGACTCTACGAAACATACACGACACCAATTGCCCCTTGGAGAAAATGGGGGCCATACGTTTCCGAGCGCGCGTGGGGCACGGTGCGCGAAGATTACAGCGCGGACGGCGCGGCGTGGGATTACTTCCCGCACGACCTCGCACGCTCGAAGGCGTATCGCTGGGGCGAAGACGGCCTCGCGGGAATCTGTGACCGCTATCAACTTTTAGTCTTTGCGCTGGCGCTGTGGAACGGGCGCGACCCCATCCTGAAAGAACGGCTGTATGGAACGGTGGCGAGCGAGTCAAATCACGGCGAGGACGTGAAGGAGTACTACTTCTATCTCGACTCGACGCCGACGCACTCCTACATGAAGTGGCTCTATAAGTACCCGCAAGGCTCGTTCCCTTACAGTAAGCTGATTGAAGAGAATCGCGCGCGGCGCGGGAAGGGCGCGGAGTACGAACTGCTCGACACGGGCGCTTTCGACGACGACCGTTATTTCGATGTCTTTGTCGAATACGCGAAGGCTGAAGCGGAGGATATTTGCATTCGCGTCGAAGTCTTCAATCGCGGGACGGAAGCTGCGCCGGTACACATTCTGCCGCATCTCTGGTTCAGAAATATCTGGGCGTGGGGAGTCGAGCCGAAGGCCGAGCCGGAAATCAAACTAGGCGGCGCGGGCAAAAACTTCATTAGTCTCGAAGCTTCGGATACGGCTGCTGAGTCACTGCCCGGTCTGCCGTTTGAATATCGCATGGGGACTCGCTACCTCTACGCCGAAGCGAATGGCGAGCCGCTCTTTACGGATAACGAAACAAATGCGCCGCGCGTCTGGGGTGGGGGAGCGCAGAGCCGCAAGCCGTTTGTGAAGGATGCTTTTCATCGTCACATCATCAACGGCGAAGACTGCGTTAATCCTGAACAGAGGGGCACGAAAGCTTGCGTCCATTACCGCCTCGATGTTCCGGCGGGCGAATCCGTCGTCGTGCGCCTGCGTCTGACCGACAAGGCGTCGAAGAATCCTCTAGCCGACGTGGATAAAGTCGTCGCGCAGAAACGCGCGGAGGCCGACGAGTTTTACGAAGAGATTCAACCGGCGAAGGCCACCGCCGACGAGAAACTAATTCAGCGACAGGCGCTTGCGGGGATGCTGTGGAGCAAGCAGATTTATATCTACGACATAAATGTCTGGCTCGACGGTGACAATCCCAACTGGCCGCCACCGGAGTCGCGCCGCCGCCAGAGGAATACGCGCTGGCTGCATTTGAATTCGATGCGCGTGCTCTCGATGCCAGACAAGTGGGAGTACCCTTGGTTCGCGGCGTGGGACTTGGCTTTTCATTGCGTGCCGCTCGCGCTCGTGGATGCGGAGTTTGCGAAAGAGCAGTTGTGGCTGCTCCTCTTCGAGCAGTTCCAGCACCCGAACGGGCAGATTCCCGCTTACGAATGGGAGTTCTCCGATCTTAATCCGCCGGTTCATGCGTGGGCTGTGTGGCGCATTTACAACATGGATCGCATTCGCAACGGGCGTGCCGACCGGCAATTTTTGGAAAAATGTTTTCATAAGCTGCTCATCAATTTCGCATGGTGGGTCAACAAGGTGGACAGTCAGGGAAACAACGTCTTCGAGGGTGGCTTTCTCGGACTCGACAACATCACCGTGCTCGACCGCAGCCACGAACTACCGAACGGCGCGATTCTCGAACAGTCGGACGCGACCGGCTGGATGGGCATGTTCTGCCTGAACCTGATGCGCATCGCGCTCGAACTCGCCAAAGAGAACAAGGCTTACGAAGGTTTGGCGACCAAATTCTTTCAGCACTACGTCTATGTCGGCGCGGCGATGAAGAAGATGGGCGGGCGCGATTATCAACTGTGGGACGAGAACGACGGATTCTTTTACGACGTGCTGCGTTATCAAGACGGCACGTTCGACAAGTTTCGCGTGCGTTCGCTGGTCGGCTTGATTCCGCTCTACGCCATCGAACGCTTGGAAGAGGATTGGATCAAGCCGTTTCCGGATTTTCACGGCAGCCTTAATTGGTTTCTGCAAAACCGTCAAGACCTCGTGCAACGCTGCGTCACGACCATCGAAGAAAACGGAAAGCGCGTGCATATCCTCGCCATCGTTGACGAAGGACAAATCAAGCACCTGCTCGAACGCGTCTGGGACCCGCAGGAGTTTCGTTCTGATTACGGACTGCGTAGCCTCTCGAAGTATCACGAGCAGCATCCTTTTTCTTTCGGCGGCAGCCGTGTCGGTTACGAACCCGCCGAATCCATCGAGATGCTCAAGGGCGGGAACTCGAACTGGCGCGGCCCCATCTGGTTCCCGACCACTTTTATGATGATTGAATCGCTGCGCAAACTCGGTAAAGCCTACGGGCCGAACTTTGAAATCGAGAGCGCGGTCGAGGGCGAGCCGCCCGTCACTTTTGAACAGATGGCGAGAGGATTCGCCAACCGCCTGATCGCGCTCTTCGCGCGCGATGAACAGGGCACGAGACCCGCGCACGGCTGGTACGAGAAATTCCAGCGCGACCCGCACTGGCGCGACCTGATTCTCTTCTACGAGTATTATCACGGCGATACGGGGATGGGACTCGGCGCGTCGCACCAAACCGGCTGGTCTGGACTCGTCGCTTCGCTGATTGACGAATGGCGTAGTTAAAACGCTCGAAGCAATTCGAGAGCGAGCCGTGTCAGAGCCGCGCCATTTGGCAGGCGCATGTTGGAAGGGAACTTTCGATGGCAGTACAGTTCGACCTCAATGAATTGACCCTTCTGCAAGCGCTCGCCGCACGCTACCCGACAGCCGACCTCGCGCTGGCTGAAGCCGCCGCGCTCCGCGCCACACTCTCTTTCCCGAAGGGCATCGTGCACGTCGTCAGCGACGTACACGGCGAATACAAAAAGCTGCGCCACATCATAAATAACGCTTCGGGGAGCCTCCGCCCGCTGGTCGAATCGCTCTTCGACGCCGAATTGAAAAGCGAAGAACTGAGACAACTGCTCGCCGTCATCTACTACCCGCATGAAGCCATCGAGTATTTGCGCCCCGGCCTCGGCGAACCGTTGCAACGCAGCCAGTGGGTGAAACAAACGCTGCGCCGCCAATTCAGAATCGTGCGCTCTCTGGCCGTCAATCGTCGGCGTGAAGAGATCGTGAAGTTGTTCCCGGCGGCGAGACGCGAGCTTTTCGAGGAACTGATGCACGAGCCTTGCACAGGGCGCGGCACAAATTTCGTTGACCAGATGATCGACACGTTCGCCGCGCACGAGCGCGACTTTTCGGCGGTGCGCGCCGCCTCGCGCCTCATCAGAAATCTGTCCGTCTCAGAGCTTATCGTCGCGGGCGATTTGGGCGACCGTGGGCCGCGCCTCGACCGTGTTGTTGAATACCTTTTACAGCAACCCAACGTCTCTTTCGTGTGGGGCAATCACGATGCTTCGTGGATGGGCGCATGCTTGGGGCACGAGGCTCTGATTGCCACCGTGCTGCGCATCTCGATTCGCTACCGGCGGCTCTCACAACTTGAAGAAGGCTACGGCATCAGCATCGCCTCGCTGGAAAAGCTGGCTCGCACCGTCTACGGCGACGACCCCGCCGGATGCTTCAAGACGAAGGGCACAGGGCTGCGCGACGATCTGTTGATGGCGCGAATGCAGAAGGCTATCGCTATCATCCAGTTCAAACTCGAAGGACAGGTTGCCAGCCGCCATCCCGAATGGCTCTTGGACGAGCGCAGTCTCCTGCACCGGATTGGCTCAAGCGAAGGAACAGTCGAGATTGAAGGGCGGACGCACAAACTGCTCGATACATTTCTTCCGACCGTTAACCCTGCGACGCCTTATGAACTGACGGACGAAGAAGCGACCTGCATCACACGGCTGCGCCAATCTTTCGTTTCGAGTCCGCGACTATGGGAGCACATGGCGGCGGTCGCACGCCACGGCGCGATGTGGCTCAAGCGCGATTACGCGCTCATCTTTCATGGATGCGTGCCGGTGGACGAACGTGCAGAGAGCCTCATGCTCGAAGTGGACGGCGAGCGATGCGCCGGTCGCGAGTTGTTTGAAGCCCTCGAACGAATTGTGCGCAGAGCTTTTCGCAGAGGCTCCGAGGCGTCGGAGAATGACAAGGACTGGCTCTGGTATCTCTGGACGGGCGCTCGCTCGCCACTCTTCGGGAAAGACCGGATGGCGACTTTTGAAAGCTACTTCGTCGCAGACGAAGAGGCGCGCAAGGAGCATAAGAATCCTTACTTCAAGTTGATTCACGATGCCGGATTCTGTCGCCGTATCACGCGCGAATTCGGAATTGAGGAGAATGGCCTGATCGTCAACGGACACGTTCCCGTCAAGGTCGAGAAGGGCGAAAAGCCTGTTAAAAGCGGCGGTCATGCCGTGACCATTGACGGGGCTTTCTCGGAAGCCTACGGGGATCGCGGCTATACGCTGATTCTCGCGCCGGAGCGGATCGCGCTCGCCGAGCATTATCACTTTGAATCCATCAGCGACGCCATCACCGAAGGCGCAGACATCGTGCCGAAGGTGACCACCATCCGCGCCTACACACCGCCGCGTCTCGTCGGCGATACGGAAGAGGGCGCGCACCTCCGCCACAACGTCGAAGCCCTCGAACGTCTCGTCAAGGCATACGAAGAGGGCGCTCTGCTCGAAGGAACAGGCGCGCCGCACTGAACTCACCACTCGTCGTTAGCTCACCCGCAGCCTCCACCGAATTTCCCACCAGCATCGCTCGCGGAAAGGTTAAGTGCTTGATGGTGGATGTTTTCTCGTTAGGGAAAACACTTGCTCGCAATCTTGACAAAAAAGTAAGGTATTCCTAAAATGGTTATGCATCTAAAGAATATTGAGGTTTGGGGATGCCGGAGAGATTGGTATGAAAGTCTCGGCGCAAGAAGAATACGGTTTGAGATGTCTGCTGCAACTGGCCTCGCTGGGCGAGGGCGAGTTTCTGACTCTCGCGCAGATTGCGGAGCGTGAGGGCATTTCAGCGGCGAACGCAGGGAAGTTGCTCTGGATTCTGAACAAGGCCGGGCTGGTCTCGTCCATCAGGGGAACGAAGGGCGGTTATCGTCTGGCGCGTCCGGCTTCAGAAGTTCGCCTGAGCGAGATTATTAAGGTGCTGGACGAGGATGTGTTGGCGAGCCATTGCAAAAGCTATACGGGCGTCCTCGACGCATGCGTGCATACGGGCGACTGCGGCATTCGTCCCGTCATCATCGGCCTGCATGAAATCGTGCAGAACGCGCTGGCGGAAATTACGCTGGCGCAGTTAGTCGGCACGGAAGCCAACGTTGATGCACAGTTGCACCAGATTCAAAAATCGAATGTGCGTATTCAGCCGATGCCGCGCCGCTTTTAATGAGAAATACGCGAATTTAGCATTTACTCGGATAACGGAGAAGGTTCGCCCGGTGTGGCGATGAAGAGAAAATGAGCACCATCGAAGTTCTCGCAAACAAAGAATACAAATACGGATTCGTCACGGACATCGAATCGGATGTCATTCCGCGCGGTCTGAACGAAGAGACGGTACGACTCATCTCTGCGAAGAAGCGCGAGCCGGAATGGCTGCTTGAGTTTCGCCTCAAAGCTTATCGCCACTGGCTGACGATGACGGAGCCGAAGCGTTGGCCGAACATTAAGTATCCTGAAGTAGATTATCAGGACATCATCTATTACAGCGCGCCGAAGCAGAACGCGAAGAAGGCGAGCCTCGACGAAGTTGACCCCGAACTTTTGAGGACGTTCGAGAAACTCGGCATTCCGCTCTCGGAGCAGAAGCAATTAGCAAATGTCGCGGTGGATGCTGTGTTCGACTCTGTTTCGGTCGCCACCACTTACAAAGAGAAGTTGAAGAAGCACGGCGTTATCTTCTGCTCTTTCTCGGAGGCGGTGTTGGAGCACGCGGAACTCGTCAAGAAGTATCTCGGCTCGGTCGTGCCGACGAATGATAACTACTTCGCGGCTTTGAACAGCGCGGTCTTTACAGACGGCTCGTTCGTCTTCATTCCGAAGGGCGTCCGCTGCCCGATGGAGTTGTCCACTTACTTCCGCATCAACAATTCCGAATCAGGCCAGTTCGAGCGCACGCTGATTGTCGCCGAAGAAGGTTCGCATGTTTCCTATCTGGAGGGCTGCACCGCACCGAAATTCGACAAGAACCAGTTACACGCGGCGGTCGTCGAACTCGTTGCGCTCGACGATGCGGAGATTAAATACTCGACCGTGCAGAACTGGTATGCGGGCGACGAAGAAGGCAAGGGCGGCATTTATAACTTCGTGACGAAGCGCGGCAAGTGCGCCGGTCGCAACTCGAAGATTTCATGGACGCAGGTTGAAACCGGCTCGGCGATTACTTGGAAATATCCTTCATGCATCCTGCTCGGCGAAAATTCAGTGGGCGAATTTTACTCGGTCGCGCTGACGAACCACGCGCAACAGGCCGACACGGGCACGAAGATGATTCACATCGGGCGCAACACGCGCTCGACTATCATCTCCAAAGGCATCTCGGCGGGGAAAGCTAATAATAGCTATCGCGGTCTGGTCAAAATCATGCCGAAGGCCGAGGGCGCACGCAACTATACGCAGTGCGATTCGATGCTCATCGGCTCGCAGTGCGGCGCGAACACTTTCCCCTATATCGAGGTGATGAACAACACCGCCCGCGTCGAACACGAGGCGACCACTTCGCGCATCAGCGAAGAACAGCTTTTCTATCTGATGCAGCGCGGGATTTCGCAAGAAGATGCCGTCTCGCTCATCATCAATGGCTTTTGCAAAGAGGTCTTCCGCGAACTGCCGATGGAGTTTGCCGTCGAAGCGCAACGCCTGCTCGGCATGAAACTGGAAGGCAGCGTGGGATAAAGCAGAGATTCAAAGGTCAGCGGTTAAAGGTTAGTAAGAGACAAGCTGTTTTCACTGTCCTCTGACCTCCGATCTCTGACCTCTTAAATTTTCGGAGAAAATTCACTGTGTTAGAGATTCGTAATTTACATGCGACCGTCGAGGGCAAAGAGATTTTGCGCGGCATTGATTTGACGGTCAACAAGGGCGAGATACACGCCATCATGGGGCCGAACGGCTCCGGCAAATCCACGCTCGCTAAAATTCTTGCAGGCCATCCGGCTTATGTCGTGACGGGCGGCGCAGTGCTTTTTGAAGGGCGCAACCTGCTCGAATTAGAGCCGGATGCGCGTGCGCGCGAGGGTATCTTTCTTGCGTTCCAGTATCCGGTCGAAGTTCCGGGCGTGTCGAACGCGCAGTTCTTGCGCCTCGCCTACAACGAGAAGCGCAAACATCTCGGCGAAGAAGAACTCGACCCGCTTGAGTTTAAAGATTTGCTCGCCGAGCGCGCCAAGATTGTCGAGATGGAAGCGAGTTTTATGAACCGCTCGGTCAACGAGGGCTTTTCCGGCGGCGAGAAGAAGCGTAACGAAATTTTGCAGATGGCCGTGCTTGAGCCGAAACTGGCAGTGCTTGACGAGACCGATTCGGGACTTGATATTGACGCGCTGCGTGTCGTCTCGGAGGGTGTCAATAAACTGCGCACGCCAGATAACGCCATCGTGCTCGTGACGCACTACCAGCGTCTTCTTAACTACATTGTGCCGGATTTTGTCCACGTTCTCTATAAAGGGCGCATCGCCCGTTCGGGCGGAAAAGAACTGGCTCTGGAACTGGAAGAGAAAGGTTACGACTGGCTCAGAGAGGCTGTGGGCGAGCAACAGTCTGCCATTAGCGCGTAAAAATTCAATTAATACATTGACGCTCGAAGAGCGTTTGCTGTTTGTAAATTATGATGCCACAGGCGACAAAAGAGAAGAGTTCATTTAGGGCGGCGTTCGAGGCGCGTGCGAGAGAGCTTGCGGGCAATGCTCCGTCGTGGGTTGAGCGCCTGCGCCGCAACGCCATCGAGCGTTTTGAAGAGTTGGGCTTTCCGACGACCGGCGAAGAGGATTGGAAATATACCAACGTCGCTTCGATAGCACGCGCACCATTTCGGCCTTCGGTGCGTAGCGAAGCCGCGATTGATGCACAGAACATCGAGCCTTTTATTTACGAGGAAGCGCGCGCGAGCCGTCTGGTCTTCGTCAACGGTCATTTCCGCCGCGAGCTTTCTTCGATGAGCGGGCTGCCCGCAGGTGTCATCGCCGAAGATTTGCCCGAAGCCTTCGAGGGCGAGCAAGCGAAAATTGTGCGCGAGCATCTGTCGCGTCGCGCCGTCGCGGACGTGGATGCTTTCACTACGCTCAACACGTCTTTTATCGAAAGCGGGGCGTTCCTCTTCATTCCGCAGGGCGTTGAGGTCAAATCTCCTATCCACCTGCTGTTTCTTTCAACCGAGACGCCGGAGCCAACGGCTTCGTTCCCGCGCCTGCTCGTCGTCGCCGGGCGCGACAGTTCCGCCACTCTCATCGAAAGCTATGCGGCGACGAACGAGGCGGTCTACTTGACCAATGCGGTCACCGAAATTTTCGTCGGCGAGGGCGCGCGCCTTGCTCATTACAAAGTTCAGACCGAGAGCGAGCGCGCCTTTCATATCGCTGAGACGCGCGCCGAATTGGAGCGCAGCAGCGTTTACGATTTGACGACCATCACGCTCGGCGCACAGTTATCACGTCACGATATCGAGGTGAGCCTCGGACACGAAGGCGCTGAGTGCTGGGTGGATGGCCTTTATCTCGTCGGCGACGGTCAGCACGCCGACACTCATTCGCTGATTGACCATCGCAAAGCGCACTGCACGAGCCATCAAAATTACAAAGGTATTCTCGACGGCAAGTCGCGCGCGGTCTTCAACGGGCGGGTCTTTGTCCACCGCGACGCGCAACAGACAGACGCCGTGCAGAGCAACAAGAATCTGCTGCTCTCGCACGAGGCGCGCGTAGACACGAAGCCGCAGCTTGAGATTTACGCGGACGACGTGAAGTGCGCCCATGGCGCGACCGTCGGGCAACTTGATGAAGAAGAGCTTTTCTATCTCGCCAGCCGCGGTCTTCATCCAGAGATTGCGCGCAACCTTCTGACTTACGGGTTCGCGGAAGAGATTGTCGAAAAAATCAAGATTGATTCCATCAAAACGCAGTTGGACGAAGCGATTCTCAATCGCCTCCACGCGCGGCTTGAGGCATAAGAGTTTGAAAGCAATGATTGCAACAGAAAAAATAGTGAGCACGGCAACGAACATCAACAACGCGTCCGCGTGGGATGTCGAACGCATCCGCGAGGACTTCCCGGTCTTGAAGCAGACGGTCAACGGTAAGCCGCTCGTCTATCTCGACAACGCCGCTTCGGCGCAAGTCCCGCAGATAGTTATCGAGCGCGGCGCGAAATATTTGCGCGAAGAGCACTCGAACATTCATCGCGGCGTGCATTACCTGAGCCAGCGCGCGACGACCGCTTACGAGGGCGCGCGCGAAAAGGTGCGCCGCTTTCTCAACGCGAAAGAAGCGCGCGAGTGCATCTTCGTGCGCGGCTGCACGGAAGGCGTCAATCTCGTCATGCACGGCTATGGGCGCAAGTTCGTCACGGAAGGCGACGAGATTATCGTCTCGGAGATGGAGCACCATTCCAACATCGTTCCGTGGCAGATGCTCTGCGAAGAAAAGGGCGCGCGGCTGCGTGTGATTCCGATGAACGACGCGGGCGAACTGCTGCTCGACGAATACGACGCGCTCTTGAACGAGCGAACCAAACTCGTCGCCGTCGGTCACATCTCGAACTCGCTCGGCACGATCAATCCGATTAGAGAGATTGCGGCACGCGCGCACAAACTCGGCGTGCCTGTCCTAGTTGACGGCGCACAGGGCGCACCGCATCTGAAAATTGACGTTCAGGATTTGGATTGCGATTTCTACATCATGTCCGGGCACAAGATGTTTGCGCCCACGGGGAGCGGCGTCGTCTATGGCAAAGCGGAAATGTTGGAGAAGATGAATCCATATCACGGTGGCGGCTCGATGATTCGCAGCGTGACGTTTGAGAAGACGACTTACGCGGGCATCCCGGACAAGTTTGAAGCGGGCACGCCCGCCATCGCTTCGCAGATCGGACTCGGCGCGGCGATTGATTATCTCAACAGCATTGACCGGGAGGCCGCACACCAGCATGAGCAGGAACTTCTGCGCTATGCGACCGAGCGGATTTCGTCAATCGAAGGCGTCCGCATCATCGGCACGGCGCGAGAGAAGGCGAGCGTGCTGGCTTTTGTCATTGACGAAGTTCACCCGCACGACGTAGGAACGATTCTCGATCAGGAAGGAATTGCGATTCGCGCCGGGCATCACTGCGCGCAGCCCGTCATGCAACATTTCGAAGTGCCCGCGACGGCGCGCGCTTCCTTCGCTTTCTACAACACGAAAGAGGAAGTTGATAAGCTCGCGGCGGCGGTCGAAAAAGTTATCGAAATATTCAGCTAGGAGAATTTTTGATTTGCGATTTTGTTGAGCCGAACGAGGCGCGCTTTGAGTCTTTCAATCGCAAATCAAGAATCTAAAATGTATCTATGTCGGAACTCAGCGAACTTTACCAGCAGGTTATTCTTGACCATAACAAGAAGCCGCGCAATTTTCATAAACTGGAGTCTGCCAATCGGCGAGCCGAAGGTTTTAATCCGCTTTGCGGCGACCAGTTGACCGTCTACATGCAGATGGAAGACGGGCTGGTTCAAGATGTCAGCTTCGAGGGTTCGGGCTGCGCCATCTCGAAGGCGGCGGCGAGCATGATGACACAGGCCGTTAAGGGGAAGACGCGGGAGGATGCGCTATCGCTCTTCAACGAATTTCACCTGATGGTGACGGGCGAGTTGGACGAAGAAGCGACGCCTAATCATCTGGGGCGGCTGAAAATTTTCGCGGGCGTGCGCGACTATCCGGCGCGCGTCAAATGCGCGAGCCTCTCGTGGCACACGATGCACGCCGCGCTCGAAGGACAAGAGATGGCGACGACCGAAAGCTGAATCCTCACAGCCAAATCTTTCTGCTTGCCGAAACTTTTGTCTTGAGTAAGAAAAAAGTCTCACTCCAAGACGCAAAGAAAGCGACGCAGCTTTGGTTACGGTAGATTGCAAATAGCGATAATTTGAAAGGCATGACTCTTCTTCGCATCCCGCCTTCTTCGCGTCTTTGCGTGAAATTCCTTTGACCCGCTACCGAGTTCTTTCCCGCGTGGAAGGTGACAAATCGAACCCGTTACCTTCATAATCATCTTCAACAGGAGCACAGACGTTGAAGATTGCCAGCATCGAGATGCGTGAGATTCGTTTGCGTCTCATCCACTTTTTTGAAACCAGTTTCGGACGAACCATCGAGCGTCGCATCCTTCTCGTGCGGGTGATAGACGAGGACGGCGCAGAAGGATGGGGCGAGTGCACCACGGGCGAAGGGCCTTTCTATTCGGAGGAATGGATTGACGGTGCGTGGGAAGTCATCAAGGCTTTTCTCGCGCCGTTGGTCTTAGCGCAACAGGTGGCAAGCGTCGCGCATGTGTCCGACCTGTGGAAGCGCGTGCGCGGCAACCGGATGGCGAAGGGCGCGGTTGAGACGGCCTGCTGGGATTTGGAAGCGCGGCGCGCGAATGTCCCTCTGTGGAAACATCTGGGCGGCGTGCGAAGGGAGATTCCGTGTGGCGTCTCCATCGGCATACAGGATTCAACCACGGCCTTGATTGAAAAAATCGAGCGCGAATTGGCTGCCGGATACCAGCGCATTAAAATCAAGATTAAGCCGGGCTGGGACAGGGAAATTGTCGAACAGGTGCGCGCGCGTTTTCCCAGTATTCAGTTGATGGTTGACGCGAATTCGGCTTACACGCTCGAAGACGTTGCGCTCTTCCGCGAGCTTGATAAATTCAATCTGATGATGATCGAACAACCGCTCGCACATGACGATATGAGCGATCACGCGCGACTGCAAAAGCAGATTGAGACGCCCGTCTGTCTCGACGAATCAATTCATTCGAGCGAGGATGCGCGCAAGGCCATCGAGATGGACGCGTGCCGGATTATCAACCTCAAATTGGGGCGCGTCGGCGGCCACAGGGAAGCGCAGCGCGTCGAAGAGGTGTGCCGCGCAAAAAATATTCCCGTCTGGTGCGGCGGAATGTTGGAATCAGGCATCGGTCGCGCGCACAACATCGCGTTGGCGACGCTCGCGGGCTTCACGCTGCCCGGAGATGTCTCGGCGAGCGCCCGTTACTGGGAAGAGGACATCATCGAACCCCCCGTCGAGGTGACGCAGGGCGGGACGATTCTCGCGCCGCAAACGCCGGGCATCGGGTTTGAAATCAAACGCGGTCGGATTGATGCGTTGACCGTCCGTCATGAAAGTTTTGGTGGCAGGTGAATCATCAGAGGGCTGCTGATTTGAATCCTACATTAGCACGACGATTAAAGAATTATTTTGCAGAGCGGCAGGACGAAATTCTCGCTTTCGTCCGCGCACTTGTCGAGCAGGAATCTCCTTCAGGCGACATCGAAGGAAGCCGCGCCGTGGTCAATCTTCTTGAGAGAGAGGCGCGTACAATCTCCTCAGTCACCGCTATCGAAAGAGTAGCCGCTCCTGATAACTACGGCGAGCATCTGTGCGTCGAAGCTCTCACGGGTGCGAAGGAAACAGAGCGGGCGACCGTGCTGCTCGGTCATACGGACACAGTGCACCCGCGCGGCTCAGTTGCCGGAAGACCGTGGCGCGAATCGGAGGGGCGAATCTACGCGCCCGGCATCTTCGACATGAAAGCGAATTGCGCGCTTGCGCTCGAAAGTTTTCGCGCCTGTGCGGCGCTCGGCCTGACGCCAAAACGCCCTGCCGTGCTGCTGCTGACATGTGATGAAGAGACTGGAAGCTCAAACGGGCGCACGCTGGTCGAAGCGCATGCGCGCCGCGCCGCGCAGGTGCTCGTGCTTGAGCCGTCCGCGCCGGGCGGTCATGCCAAGACGACGCGCAAAGGTACAGGCTACTTCACGCTCTCGGTCTCAGGGCGCGCGGCGCACGCAGGTTTAGAGCCGGAAAAGGGAGCGAGCGCGATACTTGAACTGGCGCGACAGATTGAACGCCTTCATGCATTGAATGACGCGGCGCGCGGCACAACCGTCAACGTCGGCGTCATCCGTGGCGGGACTCGCTCGAATGTCATCGCGGCTGAAGCTGTCGGAGAGATTGACGTGCGCTTCAGCACGTTGGAGGAAGCGGAGAGAATCAAGCGCGAGATTCTCAGTTCGCATCCATTCGACGGGCGCGTGACTTTGAAAATCGAGGGCGACATTAACCGCCCGCCTCTGGAACGGACGGAGCATATCGCCGCGCTCTACGAACGCGCACGCGAGATTGCTGCCAATCTGGGTTTTGAATTGGGTGAGGCGAGCGTCGGCGGCGCTTCGGACGGAAACTTCGCGGCGGCGGTGGGCGCTGCCGTGCTTGATGGTCTCGGCATCGAGGGCGATGGCGCGCATGCTTCGCATGAGCACATCATCGCCGCCGACATCGCGCGGCGCGGCGCGTTGCTGACGGCGCTGGTTGCTTCGCTTTGACGAGGTGCTAAAAAAAGGTGTGTGCGAGATAAGGAGATTGCTGATGTCCGCGAAACGATTCTTCACCGTACTTCTTTTAGTCCTGACTTTTATCTGCGCTCCACTGCCGCGAGCGCCGCACGGAAGCTTTCAGGTTGAAGTTGCGGCGGCTTCGCCCGATCCTGTGCGCGCGCCACATGGGATGGTCGCTTCGACCAGCAAGCTTGCTTCGCAGGTCGGCGTGGATGTTTTGAAGCGCGGTGGCAATGCGGTTGACGCGGCGATTGCCGTCGCGTTTGCGCTGGCCGTCACCTATCCGGCGGCGGGCAATCTCGGCGGCGGCGGTTTTATGATGATTCGCCTCAAAGACGGGCGGGCAACGGCGATTGATTATCGTGAGATGGCTCCGGCGGCGGCGACGCGCAACGTCTACCTCGACGAGCGCGGCGACTTGATTAAGGGAGAAGGCTCCTCGATTGTCGGTTATCGCGCGGCGGGCGTGCCGGGCACAGTCGCGGGGATGGAATTGGCGCTCAAAAAGTACGGCTCAGGGCGTCTCACTTGGGCGCAGTTAATTGAGCCTTCGAGGCGTCTGGCCGCCGAAGGATTTCCGCTGAGCTATAGTCTCGCCCGCTCGCTACGTGGCAACAGCCCAATGCTTGAGCCTTACCCGGACAGCAAAAAAATCCATCTCAACAACGGGAACTTTTACGGCGAAGGCGACATCTGGCGACAGCCCGAACTGGCCGCTACGTTCACACGTTTGCAGCGTCGCGGGGCACGGGAATTTTACGAAGGCCGCACGGCGCAGTTGATTGCCGATGACATGAAACGCAATCATGGCCTCATCACGCTCGAAGATATGCGCGGCTACGTCGCCAAAGAGCGCGAGCCTCTGCGGACGACCTATCGCGGCTACGAAGTGATTTCGATGCCGCCGCCCTCTTCGGGAGGCGCGGTGCTCATCGAAATTCTGAACATCCTCGAAGGCTACGACTTGCGCCGTCTCGGTTGGTCTTCGTCGGAGCGGTATCATCTGATGACCGAGGCGATGCGGCGCGCTTTCGCAGACCGCGCCGAATACATGGGCGACGCCGATTTCGTCAACGTGCCGATCAAGGGAATGATTGATAAGGCTTACGCCGAGCGGCAGCGCAGTTCGATCAGGATGGATCGCGCTTCGACGAGCGAGCAAGTGCGCGCCGGTCGCCCGACGGGCGCTGAATCGGAAGAGACGACGCATTTTACCGTGGTGGATGCAGAGGGGAACGTCGTGTCGAACACGTACACTTTAAACGGCAGTTTCGGTTCTGGGGTGGTCGCGCGGGGCACGGGCGTCCTCTTGAATAACGAGATGGACGACTTCGCGGCAAAGCCCGGTTTCCCGAACTCTTATGGCTTGATTCAGGGCGAGCGCAACGCGGTCGCGCCGCGCAAGCGCCCGCTCTCGGCGATGACGCCGACCTTCGTGATGCGCCGCGACGGCGCGCTGTGGTTCGCCGTCGGCTCGCCCGGCGGCCCGACGATTATTAACACCGTCCTGCAAGTCATCACCAACGTCGTCGACTTCGACATGAACATTCAGCAGGCGATTGACGCACCGCGCATCCATCATCAATGGCTGCCCGACGAGATTGTTTACGAGCCTTACGGCATGTCCGCCGACACCTCGCGCGCGCTCGAATCGCGCGGCCACAAGTTGACGGAGAAGCCGCGCTACATGGGCGACGCGCAGGGCATTATGATTGAAGAGAAGACCGGCGTCCGGCTCGGCGCAAGCGACCCGCGCAACGACGGCGTGCCCGCCGGATATTAGTTCGCGCCGCTACGGGATTACTGTCGCGCCTTCGGTGCTTTTTACGCTCACTCTGAGAGCAACTTGCCAGTGAATTTATTGTGAGGAGAATTGGATTTGAAAACCTCGAACTTATCTCGCAGGCTGATTGGCCTCGCGCTACTGATTTCGCTTTCGACTAGCGTCTCTCTCTCTTCGCCCGCCGTTGCGTCGGAGCCTCCGGCGATTCGCATGACGCCGCCCGCGCCGGTCTTTAAAGATGAAGCGCGGCGCGCGGAGTTAGCCGAGCGGCGCGCGCGCGTGGCGACGCAAGTTGGGACGAAAGCGATGCTCGTCCTCTTCGGAGCGGAGCCGCGACTCTACACGAACGACGTTGATTACGAATACCGGCAGGAGAACAATCTCTTCTACCTGACGCACCTGAATCAAGCGGGCGCAACGCTCGTCCTCGTGCCCGGCAACCTGTCTCTGCGCGAGATACTTTTTCTTCCGCGCCGGAATCCCGCGCGCGAAACATGGAACGGCTACATGTATAGCCCTGATGACGCGTACCGTCTCTCCGGCGTCGAAGAAATTTGGGACGCGCGAGAATTTGAGCCTTTCGTCGAGTCGCTCAAAGGGGGCAAGGCTTATTCTCCCAAAGCCGAGAATATCTTCCACCATGATGCGAAAGCTTCGACGGCGGAAGATTTCGCCGCGCTGCTGAGCGCCGCCGCGAAGAATGATGCCGCGCTTTTTCTGCTCGTGCCGCGCAGGGATGCCGAGAGCGGTGAGTTCGGCGATAGCCCGGAGTGGCGTCAGGAGCAGCGATTCGCAGCGAACTGGAAGAAGACCGGAAAAGGATTAACGATTCGCAGCGCCTCTCCCATCTTCAGCGAGATGCGCCTGAGAAAGTCGCCTTCTGAAATCGCTCTCCTCCAACATGCGGTTGACATCACGACGGAAGCTTTCGGACGGGCGATGGCCGTCGCCGCGCGCTCGCAGTGGGAGTATGAAGTCGAGGCTGAAGTCGAGTACACCTTCAAGCGGCGCAACGCAGACCAGTGGGGCTATCCTTCAATCGTCGGCTGCGGGCCGAACGCGACGACACTCCATTACGAAGCTTCGCAGGGGCGCGTTTCGACGAGCGACCTACTGCTGATGGATGTCGGCGCGGAGTACCAGCATTACACTGCCGACATCACGCGTACCTTCCCCGTCAATGGGAAGTTCACGCCCGCGCAGGCAGATATCTATAATCTCGTGCTCGCCGCGCAGGAGTCAGGCTTTCGCGCTTCGCGCCCCGGTTCGACCAAGGCGGACGTGCACAGGGCGGCGTTGGAGACGATTAAGGACGGGCTGCTGCGTCTCGGATTGATTACGAGCCGCGACGGCACGCTCTCAATTGAAGGGCGAACCGTCCCGCAGTATTTCCTGTGGTTCATGCACGGCACATCGCATTGGTTGGGGATGAATGTCCATGATGTCGGCGACGGGAATCCGAAGCTTGAGCCGGGAATGATTTATACAAACGAGCCGGGCGTCTATGTTCGCGCTGATGCGCTCGATTATCTGACGAAGACGCCGGAGAACGAAAAGTTCATCGCCGCCGTGCAGACGGCGTTTCAGAAATATAAAAACATCGGCGTCCGCATCGAAGACGACGTGCTCATTACGCCGGACGGCTATCGCAATCTCTCGGCAGCGATTCCGCGCACGATTCCCGAAGTTGAAGCTTTCATGTCACGCGCCACACGCGAAGTCCGCGCGAGCCGCGAAGAATCAAAACAGGGAAGCGCAATGGTGAGCCGGATGAATGAACTGCTCCAATCGCCGTTTAACTTTTGAACAAGAAAGAAGTTTCGGGGGGGGGGGGGGGGGGGGGGGGGGGGGGGGCGGGGGGCGGGGGTGGAGGCTGTAAGTGAGGGGG